>NZ_JBBNLT010000013.1:0-65857 GCF_040092345.1 Collinsella sp. CLA-ER-H7
GCCGAGTTCCTCCGATAGGCCTTTGACCGTCATTTCCCCGGACAGGACCACCTTTGCCGCCGAGACCTTGAACTGCCTGTCGTATCGCTTTCTTCTTTGGGTCATCTTGAACACCTTTCGCTCTTAAATAGGTGTCCAATTCATCATACCCACTCCACCAGCGCGGAGCGGAACTCGGCCGGCGTGCGGCCACCGAGCGCATCGCTGCGCCTCTCCGTATTGTATCGGCCGATCCAGCCCCCCCGAGCTCCTCGATGAAGCGGGCGGGGGTCCATTCCGACCAGTCCCTGCCGTGCCAGAACTCCTTCTTGAGCAGGCCGAAGAAGCCCTCCATCGCCGCGTTGTCCGGGCTGCAGCCCTTGGCGGACTGGATTGGCTACACTGATGTGGACAGTTCCGGGAGGGGCGCAAGAGACGGGAGGGCCGTGTACGCGTTCCTGCGCGAGGGCCGCGGGGAGGGACTGCCTGGGTACGGCGCCTGTTAACTCGGTCTACGTCTTTGATGACCGGGTCGTACTCAATATCAACTTCACGGATGATGCCAAAACGGTCACCCGTGAGGAAGTGTTCGGTTCGAGTGCTGTGGACAATGTTCCAACATGCTGGGATCGAACTCACTAGCCGGAATCACGCGGTACCCGTGACGCAGCAGCAGGTCGACGAAAACACCGTTGCCCGCGGTGAGCGTACCGCCGAAGGATCCGTCGTAGATATGGCCCACGCCGCACGACGGACTGCGATCCTGCAAAATGCACGCAGCGATCTCGGACGGGCCGCCCGCCTGCTCGCACATATCGAGCGCACGTTGAGCGCCCAGGCGAAACTCACGATCAACCGAGGCGCCCTCGCAGGTACGGACCTCGCCATTCACAATCTCGGACGGCTTGCGCGGCGTGGGCAGGCCGCCAAAGACCTCGGGGCACACCAACAAGACCTCAGTCCCCGTGCGTTCGCAGGCCTCGACCAACGCGCGATGATAGTTGTCGAGCCCGTTATACTTGCAGCTCTCGCCCATCAAGCAGGCGCTCACCACGATCTTCATTTCCATCCCTCTCAAGCAAAACGCCCCATTTGAGAAAGCTGCTCAAATGGGGCGTCGGCGTTTACTGGCTCGACCGCGGCTTTACTGTTGCTTGGGGATCAGCGGATTCTCGCGCGTGAGGAGGTTCATGAACTCCTCACCCGTGATGGTCTCCTTCTTGTACAGATAACGAGCCAGCTCATGGAGCTTGAACTTGTTCTCCTTGAGGATCTGCAGGGCGCGATCGTGCGCGTCCTCGATCAGCTTAGCGACAATCGCGTCCACACGCTCGGCCGTACCAGGGGCGCAGGTGAGCGACGTGTCCTGATTGAGATACGCGTTCTGCACGGTACCGAGCGCCATCATGCCAAACTCGTCGGACATACCAAAGCGCGTCACCATGTTGCGGGCGAGCTTGGTGGCCTGCTCGATATCGTTGGCGGCGCCGGTCGTCATCTCACCAAAAATGAGCTCCTCGGCCGCACGGCCACCGCAATAGACGGCGAGCTTGTCCAGGACCTCCTGGCGTGTGGTCAGGAAGCGCTCGTCCTCCTCCACCTGCATGGTGTAGCCCAGAGCACCGCTCGTGCGCGGCACGATGGTGATCTTCGTGACCGGCGCAGAGCCCTTCTGGCGGGCGGCAACAATAGCATGGCCGATCTCGTGGTAAGAAACAACCTGCTTCTCGTGGTCGGACAGTACCGTGGACTTACGCTGCTGGCCGGCGATGACGACCTCCACCGACTCCTCAAAATCGTCCTGCGTAGCGCGCTTGCGGCCCTCACGGACGGCACGCAGGGCGCCCTCGTTGATGATATTGGCCAGGTCGGCGCCCGAGGCACCGGGCGTGGCGCGGGCAATCGCGGTCAGGTCGATCGGCGGCTGCGTCTTCACGCTCTTGGCATGCAGCTCAAGAATGTTCTTGCGGCCAGTCAGGTCGGGCAGCTCAACGGGGATACGGCGGTCAAAACGACCGGGGCGCAACAGGGCCGGGTCAAGGCTGTCAGGGCGGTTGGTAGCAGCGAGAACGACAATACCCTTGTGGTTATCGAAGCCGTCCATCTCGGTCAGCAGCTGGTTGAGCGTCTGCTCGCGCTCGTCGTTGCCGCTAAAGCCGCCGCCGTCACGCTTTTTGCCGATGGTATCGATCTCGTCGATAAACACAATGCACGGGGCCTTTTCCTTGGCCTGCTTAAACAGGTCGCGCACCTTGGCGGCGCCACGGCCGACGAACATCTCGACGAACTCAGAACCCGAAATGCTAAAGAACGGAACACCAGCCTCGCCGGCAACAGCCTTGGCTAGCAGGGTCTTACCGGTACCCGGAGAGCCAACAAGGAGAGCACCGCGCGGCAGCTTGGCGCCAATCTCCTCGTAGCGCTGGGGCTTCTCCAGAAAGTCGACGACCTCCTTGAGGGACTCCTTGGCCTCTTCCTGGCCGGCGACATCCTTAAAGGTCACGCCCACGTCCTTGGAGGCGATCACGCGCGCGCCGGACTTGCCCAGTCCACCGCCGCCAAAGCCACCGCCGCCAAAGTTCATCGAAGGACCGTCATCACCCATGGCCTTCTTCATGCGGCGGTTGAGCCACCAGCCGATCAGGAAGAAAATCGCCATGGGAAGGATGAGCGTAAGCAGGTAGTAGGTCATCAAACCCGAGTTTTTATCGGGAACGACCGACTCCAGCGAAGCGCCAGACTCAAGCACGCGATCGGTAAAGCCCGCATCGTTCGGCACACCGGTCGTCTTATAGGCGATGTTCTCGTCCTCGCCCTTCTTGGTGTAATAAATCGAGTAATCGTCCGTGTTGTACTCGACCTTGTCGACACTCTTCTTATCGAGCGCTTTGACAAACGTCGAGTAATCGGTCTTCGTAATCTGCTGCGTGTGACCGATGTTGGGGAACAGAACGGTCGAGAGCACGAGGTAGACGACGAAGGCGATGAGCACGTAGAGGATCATATTCCGTCTACGCTTGTTGTCATCCATCTCCATCTGCTTGAACTCCATCTACTGGGGTTAATAATGCTTTCTAGAATACCCAACCCGGACGGCGATAAACCGACGCCGGGCACGAAAAGACAGAGATGGCATCACTGGAAGTCGGCAAGGTTCAAATCTATGCGGGCGACGGCAAGGGCAAGACGACGGCTGCGCTGGGGCCCGCGCTGCGTGCCACGGGCTATTGACTTAACGTGCTCATGCTTCAGTTTGCCAAGAAGCTGCACTGCGCCGAACATGATGCAGCACCTCGTTTAGGGCTACGCATCGTACAAGCCGCCCGCGACACACCCGAGGCTTGCGCCGCGCAGATCATGGAGCTCGCATGCGAGCAGATATCACAGGTCGACGTTCTGATTTTGGATGAACTCGGCGAGGCCATGCGCCGCGGCTTCGTGACGCGCGAGGATGTCGAAGCGCTGATCGCGATAAAGCCCGCCACCACGGAGCTCGTGCTCACCGGCCGGGGCCTGCTGCCCCTCGCGAACCTCGCCTACCTTGTCACCGAAATGCGCCCCATCAAACACTACTTCGACGAAGGACTCCTAGCCCGCCAAGGCATCGAATACTAGCCATTGGGGACGTCCCGAATGGCTAGGCGGTGGCGCGGCCGAGCCAGTTGCCGCTGTGGTGGTAGATGGTAAACATCGTGGCCGTGATGAGCCAGGTTACGGGGTAGACCAGCAGTAGATGCTCGAGCGACGGATCGAAGGGCATGATCGCAAACACCCAGATCACCCTCAAGACAACGGTGCCAAAGATGGTGAGCATCATAGGCTGCAGACTCACGCCGGCACCGCGAATGGAGCCCGACGCGTTTTCGATAATAGAGAAGATCGCGTAGAACGGCGCGATGAAATGAAGAATCGTCGTGGTGTACGCCGAAATCGAAGCATCGTCGACAAACAAACGCGACAGCGGGCCCGAGAACACCAGGAGCACGGCAGACAGGCCACCAATGAGCATAAACGAAAGCACAAGCGACGTATGGTAACCCTTGCGCATGCGCTCGTAGTTGCGCGCGCCAAAGTTCTGCGCCGAGAACGTAGTGATCGATACGCCGAGCGCCTCGGTCACCATCCAGATAATGCCATCTAAGCGGCCCGAAAGACCCCACGCCGTGGTGACATCGGCACCAAACGAGTTGACCGACACCTGAATCAAAACGTTGGAAATCGAATACGCAGCAGACTGAAAGCCAAGCGGCAGACCACACGAGATCATGCTCTTACAAATGCCAGGATCAATGCCGAGTTTGGACAGCGAAAGCCGCCACGCACCCGGTGCGTGCATCATGCGAATCACGATCATCGTGGCGTTGGAGCAAATGGTCAGCGCCACCGCGATGCCGCAGCCCAGCGCCTCCATATGAAGCACGGCAACAAAGATGACATCCAGCACCGCATTAACAAGGCAGCCGGAAGCGATGATCACAGCAGGCCCGCGCGTGTCGCCCACGGCGCGTAGCAGTGCCGTTCCCATATTGAGCAGCAGCGCCGCAACCATGGCGGCAAAATAGCAACGAGCATAGGCCACGCCCTCGGCCAAAAGTTCATGCGGAGTGTTCATAAGTACCAGCATGGGCTCAACGAACACTATGCCAAGAATCGAGAAAACGATACCGCCCACCAGCGCGAGCGTCATGGCCGTATGGACCGAACGGCTCAGTCGCTCATCATCGTGCTGACCAAAATACTGACCGGTAATGACCGCGCAGCCGGCGCCGACGCCAACGCAAAAGCCAATGCAGAGCTCGGTGAGCACCATCGTAGCTTGAATGCCACCTAGCGCGAGCTTGCCGCCAAACTGACCGACGATATAGGTACCGATAAGCGTGTAGGCCTGCTGAAAAAACGAACTAAAAAAGATGGGAACGCACAGCGACAGCAATTGCTGCCAAATGACTCCTTGCGTTACATCGATAGCCGTAGATTTCTTAGCCACACGCCCTCCCCACACGCATACGTCAATCAGCAAAACAGCAATTTAAAACCAAAGCCAAAACCAGCTTAGCACCGACTGGCGGCGACCGAAACACCCCGAATTAGAGCACGGTGCGGAATAACTGCCTAGTGATACAAACCCGGCTGGTAGTGATACTCATTGCTCACGTGCGGGCATAGCTGCCAAAAGGCGACGGCGCTCGCCGCGGCCACGTTGAGCGAATCGACCCCGTGCGCCATCGGAATACGCACCGCGTGGTCACAGCCGGCAATGGTCTTGGCGCCCAAGCCGGCACCCTCGGTGCCCATAAAAATCGCCAAGCGATCAATCTTCTGCAGCACAGGATCATCAAGCGAAACAGAGTCGTCCGTCAACGCCATAGCGGCACACGAAAAACCGGCATCGTGCAACGCGCTCAGACCATCATGCGGCCACACACGAGCCTCGCTGCCAATGCGCGTCCACGGCACCTGAAACACGGTGCCCATGCTCACGCGGGCCGAGCGACGGTACAGCGGGTCGCAGCACGTCGGGCTGACCAAAATACCGTCAACGTTCAATGCGGCAGCAGAGCGGAAAATCGCGCCAACATTGGTGTGGTCGACAATACCCTCGAGCACGCACACGCGCACCGGACGCTCCCCCGCCGCCTCGACGACGCCACCCAAGAACTCATCAACCGGAATCTGACGCGGGCGACGAAACGCCGCAAGCGCACCGCGCGTCACGTTAAAGCCCGTCAACTGCTCCATGAGCTCCATGGAGGCGACGAACACAGGAACAGGACCCGCGCCCTCGCGCACGACTAGGCGCTCAAACAGCGGCATCATCTGGTCGAGCCAGCGTTCGCCCAAAAGAAAGCTCACCGGCTCGTATCCGGCACGCACCGCGCGCTCAATAACCTTGGCACTCTCGGCGATAAAGATGCCCTTTTGCGGCTCTAGCACGCAGCGCAGCTCACGCTCGGTCAGTCGCACGTAGGCATCGAGCCGCTCGTCCTCGAGCGAATCAATTCGCAGAACCTCAACGGCATCAGTCATAGCAGCCTGCCCGCACCCTTCTTTACAGCACATCTATACCAAACGAGGCGACGCTAAGCGCCGCCCCATACATTCAATCAATCCGATAATACCGTTCACGCCAGGCGATTTACGCCTCAACGCGACGATACGTCACGAACTCATAATCGACACCCTCGTCGCCCTCGCCCGAGGCAATCGTGGCAACACCGCCACGCCACGCAATCTCCCATGCGGGATCGGCGTCCAAATCGGGAAAGTACGTGTCCACGGCATGAGTGCAATGGTTGTGCGTGACCTCGGCCTCGACGCAATACGGCAAAAACTGCCGATAGACATCGCCGCCACCAATCACCCAGGCAACGAGCTCATCGGCAACCGCGGCGAGCGCCTCGTCGATGCTATGGACCACGTCGACGCCCTGGGGCGCAAAATCCTCGTCACGCGTGAGCACGATATTGCGACGATTCTTGAGCGGACGCCCACCGGGAAAACTCAACAGGGTCTTGCGCCCCATAATAACCGGGCAACCTTTGGTGCACGCCACAAAATGGCGCATGTCGGCGCGATTGGACACCACCATGTCGCCCTCGCACCCAATGCCCCAATCCTCACACACGGCGACGATAGCAGATAGCTTACACGTCATGAGCACCACCTACACCGCAATGGGAATGTTCTTGACCTGCGGGCCGTGCTCATAGCCCTCCACAATCAGGTCGTCGGTCGTAAACGCATAGAAATCGTGCACGTCGGGGTTAAGCGTTACCTTAGGCGCCGCAAACTGCGGACGCTCGATAAGTTCGCGGACAATATCGACATGACGGTCGTAGATATGGGCGTCGGCGATCACATGCAGCAGCTCGCCGGGAATCATATCGATCGACTGCGCAACCATCATCAGCAAGATGGCGTACTGACACACATTCCAGTTGTTCGCGGCCAAAATGTCCTGGCTGCGCTGGTTGAGAATCATGTTGAGCGTCGGCTTGTCGTCCTGCGGGCGCTGCGTGACGTTATAGGTCACGCTGTACGCGCACGGATACAGGTGCATCTCGGACAGGTCGCTAAACACATACGTGTTGGTCATGATGCGGCGACTGTACGGTGTGTGCTTAAGATCGTACAGCACTCGGTCCATCTGGTCGAAATCGCCCTCGGCATAATGGCTCTTCTGGCCAATCTGGTACCCGTAGGCCTTGCCGATGGAGCCGGTCTCGTCGGCCCACTCATCCCAAATATGGCTGTTGAGGTCATGGACGTTATTGGACTTCTTTTGATAGATCCACAAAATCTCGTCCATCGCAGACTTAAGCGCCGTGCGGCGCAGGGTGAGCGCAGGGAACTCCTCGCGCAGGTCGTAGCGCGCCGTAACGCCAAAGTTTTTAATGGTATAGGCAGGGGTGCCGTCCTCCCACACCGGACGGACCTTTTGGCCCTCGGTGGTGGTGCCATGGTCCAGAATGTCGCGGCACATGGATACAAACTGTTGATCAGCTTTGCTCATTGACCCTCCTGTCAGTCGCCTATAAGCGATTTTTATTGTAGCCCAGGCGCGCAGTGTCGGATTGGACACTAGGGTAGGCACACGCAATGCACGGTAGCACGGCTCTGCATTCGCAAGCGGAACACCTTTGCCTTTTTCTGACATATGCCAAAAATAGCTTGTACGCTTCCGCATGCGCGCTATCCTATTACTGACATATGTCAGATTTGGAGAGTGTATGGCAGGAAGACGCGAAAAATTGCGCCGTGTTGGGATCATCCCCGAATATCGCGGTTTTACCCCCGATGGCCTGGCGAGCGGAGACGCTATCGATATGACAGTCGACGAGCTCGAGGTCCTGCGCCTATGCGACCTGGAAGGCCTCAATCAGGAGGAAGTCGCCCAGTGCATGGGTATTGCCCGCGCCACGGTGGCGGCAATCTGCAGCCGCGCGCATCGCAAGGTGGCAAACGCGCTGGTCAATGGACGGGCGATCGTCATCGAAGGCGGAAACATCGCGTACTCCCCCATCACCACGACAACGGCCGCATGGCCAGCAAAGGAGGTCGACACCATGAGGGTGGCAACCACGTACGACAACGGCAACATCTTTATGCACTTTGGCCGCAGCGAGCAGTTCAAGATCTACGACATTGAGGACGGCAAGGTGCTCAACGAGCAGGTCGTGGGCACCGGCGGCACCGGTCACGGCGCCCTAGCGGGTCTGCTCGCCAACGGCGGCGTGGACGCGCTCATCTGCGGCGGTATCGGCGGTGGCGCTATCAACGCGCTTGCACAAGCCGGCATCACGGTATACGCAGGTGCCCAGGGCAACTGCGACACTTGCGTCGAGGCACTTATCGCCGGCACGCTCGCACAGAACGGCGAGGCCACCTGCGACTGCCATGGACATGATCACGAGCACATCCACGAGCATGGCGAGTCCTGCGGCTGCCACGGTCACCACGACCATGACGGGCACGAAGGCTGCGGCTGTCACTAGCGGCAAGCACCTCGTCGAGAACGCGCTTCCACGCGTGCGACAACCAGCGAACAACCAGCGAACAACCAGCGAACAAACGGCGAACAAACGGCGAACAAACGGCGAACAAACGGCGAACAAACGGCGAACAAACGGCGAACAAACGGCGAACAAACGGCGAACAAACGGCGAACAAACGGCGAAGGCCGCCTGGAATACCATCCAGGCGGCCTTCGTCATACACGACTCAACTAGTCGTTACTTCTTGTTGCGCATCTGCGCTTCCATCTGGCGCAGCAGGTCCATATCGGACTTGGGGCCGCCCGTTCCCAGGCCACCCATACCGCCCAGACCCATGGCATCTAGGCCGGGAATATTGGGCATGCGCATCTTTTTGCCCTTCTTACCCTTTTTGCCCTTCTTGCCGCCGGCCTGTGCCTGATTGGCCATCGTGCGCATGCGGCCCATCATCTTGTTCATCTCGCCCCACTGCTTCATAAGGCTATTGACCTCGGTGGGGGTCACGCCGGCGCCCTTGGCAATGCGGGCACGGCGCTGGCCATTAATGATGGAGGGACGCAGACGCTCCTCCTTGGTCATCGACATGATAATGGCCTCGTTCTTATCGAAGATGCCCTCGTCCAGGTTGCCACCCATCTGGTTGAGCGCACGCTGGCCGCCGGGGAGCATGCCCAGGATGCCCTTCATGCCGCCCATCTTCTTGACGGCCTTCATCTGGTCGAGCATGTCGTTCATGGTGAAGCCCTCGCGCAGCATTCGCTCGGCAGCCTCAAGCTGCTCGGCGTCGGCCGCCTCCTGGGCCTTCTCGATAATGCCGACAACGTCGCCCATGCCAAGAATGCGCTTGGCCATACGATCGGGATAGAACGGCTCCAGCGAATCGGGCTTCTCGCCCATGCTCACGAACTTGATGGGCTTGCCGGTCACCTGGCGCACGGAAAGCGCGCCGCCGCCACGGGCATCGCCGTCGAGCTTGGAGATGATCACGCCGTCAAAGTCGGTGCGCTCGGCGAAGGTCGAGACGACGTTGACAATATCCTGGCCGGTCATGGCATCGACGACCATCAGCACCTGATCGGGCTTGACGGCCTTCTTGATGTCCACGACCTCCTGCATCATCTGCTCGTCGATCTGCAGACGACCGGCGGTATCGACGATGACCACGTCGCGCAGGTGGTCGACGGCCTCCTGGATGGCGCCCTTGGCGATATCGACCGGGTGCTCGCCGTCACCGCGGAAGACCGGCACGCCGATCTCTCCGCCAAGCGTAGCCAGCTGGTCGGCAGCGGCAGGACGATAGACGTCGCACGCGGCGAGTAGCGGTGAGCGACCCTGCTTCTTGAGCAGATAAGCCAGCTTTACGGCTGCCGTAGTCTTACCGGAGCCCTGCAGGCCCACGAGCATGATGACATTGGGGATGCGGTTGCTAAAGACGAGCTTGCTCTCGGTGGAACCGAGCATCTCGGTGAGCTCGTCGAGCACGATCTTGACGACGTTTTGCGCCGGTGACAGCGACTCCATGACCTCGGCGGTCATGCAGCGCTCCTTGGTCTTGGCGACAAACTCCTTGACGACCTTAAAGTTGACGTCGGCCTCGAGCAACGCCATGCGAATGTCGCGCATGGCAGAGGTGATATCGGCCTCGGTCAGCTTACCCTTGCCGCGCAGGCGGTCAAATGTGTCGTTGAGGCGATCGCTCAGGGAATCAAACACTAGTCACTCCTTAATTGGACTCGCCCACCAGGGCGCGGCAGAAATCTTTGGCATTGAACTCCTGCAGGTCATCGACCTGCTCGCCCACGCCCACGCGCAGGATCGGGAGCTTGAGTTTCTCGGCCACGGCCATGGCGATACCGCCCTTAGCCGTGCCGTCGAGCTTAGTCATGATAATACCGTCCAGGCCCAGCGCCTCGTTAAACTCGAGCGCCTGGTTCAGACCGTTTTGGCCCGTCGCGGCGTCAATCACAAGCACGACCGAAACCGGCATGGGACCGGCGGCCATATTGGCGGCGCGCTTACGGGTCACATTGACCACCTTGGCGAGCTCGCGCATGAGCTCAGGGCTCGTGTGCAGACGGCCGGCGGTATCGATGAGCACCAGGTCACTGCCGCGCTTATCGGCCTCGTCGAGCACGTCATAGCACACGCTCGCCGGATCGGAGCCGCGGTCACGCTTGATAACCGGTACGCCGGCACGCTGCCCCCACACATCGAGCTGCTCGATGGCGGCGGCGCGGAAGGTGTCGGCCGAACCGATCACCACGTTCTTGCCGCGGGCAGCCATGGCGCTCGCGATCTTACCGACCGTCGTGGTCTTGCCGGCACCGTTAATGCCCACAAACAGCACGCAGCTCGGCGTATCGGAAAACGGATCTCGCTCGATGGGCACAAAGTGCTGCTCAAGCTGCTCGGCCAGGGCACGGCGAAGCTGCGGAGCGGTCTTGAGGTTCTTCTTGGCCGCGGCATCGCGCAGGTCATCGGAGACCTTGATAGCGACCTCGGCGCCCATGTCACCCATGACGAGGGTGTCCTCCAGGTCCTCCCAAAAATCCTCGTCGACCTCGCCGCCAAAGTAGAAGACCTCGTTGAGGGCCTCGCGGCTGCGCTCAAGTCCGCGCGAGAGAGCATCGAAGAATCCCATTATGCATTCACGACCTTTCCGGTTTCGCGATCGAGTTTTTGCGAGACGACGCGACTGACGCCGTCGGCTTGCATCGAGACGCCATAGAGGACGTCAGCGTCCTCCATAGTACGGCGCTGATGCGAGATAACCAAGAGCTGCGTATCGGAACGCAACACATCGAGCGCGCCGATGAGCTTGGACAGGTTGGCGTCATCGAGCGCCGCCTCGACCTCGTCCAGCACATAGAACGGCACCGTGCGCGTGCGATACACGGCAAAGAGCAGGGCGAGCGCCGTCAGACTCTTCTCGCCGCCCGACATGAGCATCATCTTGGTGATGCGCTTGCCGCGCGGCTGCGCCACGACCTCGATACCCGTCTCGGCAGGATGCTCGGGATCGGTCATCTCCAGATGAGCCTGGCCGCCCGGGAAGAGCATAGCGAAGATCTCGCGGAAGTTCGCGTCGACCTTCTCAAACGTCACCAGGAACGCCTTGCGCATCTTGCGGTCGATGGCCACCGTGATCTTGGTGAGCGCCTTGCGCGCGCTCTCCAGATCGGCCAGCTGCTCCTCGATGTAGTCGGCGCGGCGCTTGAGCTGCTCGTACTCCTCCATGGCAACTTGGTTAACGGGACCAAGGTTGTTGATCTGGCGCACAAGCTGGTTGAGCTCGCGCTCGGCGGCGTCGCGGTCGGTGGGAGCCGGAAGCATGAGCGCTTCCTCGAGCACCGTGGTGCCATCGGCGGTAATGGCCTTAATGGCGGCCTCTACCTGCACCTCGAGCTTACCACGCGCGACCTTGAACTCGTTTTGCGTGGCGGAGGCGGTATCGACCCGCTCCTTAGCGCGGGCAACCTCCGCCTTGGCATCCTCGATGGTCTTCTTGAGCGAAGCGGAGTCCGCCTCCTCCAGAGAGGCCTGGTCACGCAAGCGCGCTGCCCAATCCGATGCGCGCTCCAGCAGGGCCGAATAGCGCTCGTGCATGGGGTCGACGCGCAGACGCAGCAGCTCGAGTGAGCGCGAGGCCTGGCGTGTTCCGCGGATACGACGGTCGATGCCCTCAAGACGATGCTCCTGGTCGGGCACGCGACCCTTCAGCGAACGCAGGCGCTCGCTCGTCTGGGCTAGGCGAACCTTGGCGTCGGCGAGCTTGCCGGCGGCCTCGGAATCGTCACGGCGAACGCGGTCGAGTTCGTCGTTGGCCTCGGCAATCTGCAAGCTCAGATCGCTTGCCTGCGCGCGGGCCTCGTCACGCGAACGGGTGAGCTCATCAACCCGCGGGCGCGCAGCGCGAACGGCTTCGGAGGCCTGCTCGCGACGCTTGGAGATGCGCACGCGCTCGACCTCGGCATTGTTGGCGCTTTGCTCCAAGCGGCCGATCTCGGAGAGCAGCGAGCGGCGCTCGCCCTCAAGACGGGCGATCTCGCCGGCGGCATCGTCCTCAGCGGCACGCGCTTCCTCAACGGCCGCGTTGGCCTCGACGACCCGATCCGACACATGCTCAAACACAGCGGCCAAATCGGGCTCAAGCCCCTCCAGCTCGCGAATGCGACGCTTACGCTCCAGAGCACCCGACGCCTCGCCGGCATCGAGGCCCACACGCACCAGGCCGCCGCAGGCGACGCGGGCGCCATCGGGGGTCACGTAAGTCACGCCGTCAACGACCGGCGCCGAAAGCGCGGCAGAAAGATCGTCCACGACGTAATAGCCGCCGAGCAGCGCCTCGACGACGGGTCCGTAGCCTGCGCGCACGGACAGACGATCAACCAGACGGGTACCGGAGGCGCCCACAGCGGCGGTAGAGCCGCTCACGCCGCGCGCCACCAGCAGTGCCTCGCCCGAGGCCTTATTTTGGTCCAGAGCCGCACGACCGGCACGCTCAAGCGTGGCGGCGTCATCAAACAAAAGAGCATCGATATCGCCGGCAAGCAGCTGCTCGACCAGGCCTTCGAGCTCACGAGGAGCCTCGAGCACGTCGCCCAGACGACCCGAGACATCGTCGCCCAGCGCGCCCACCAGACGGCTCACGAGCGGCGAGCTGTCGGCCATGCGGGCATCGAGTTTCTTTTGGCTGGAAAGCTCCGAGCGCACCTCGGATAACTTGTTGCGCGCATCGCTCTCGCGGGCACGCAGGTCCTTCAGAGCCGCGCGTGCCGTCTCGGTGGCCTCACGCGCATCGGCCTGGGCCTGGCGCGCTTCCTCAAGAGCACCCTCAAGCTCCTCTGCGCGGTCGCGACGACTCTCGAGCGAGGCCGTGACCTCCTCGAGCTGCTCGTCAATCTGCTCCAGGCGCGAGGCATACATGTTGTCCTCGACCTCGGCATTGCTCAAGGAATCCTTCACCTTGGCGAGTTCGAGCGCGGCGTTATCGGCCACGCGTTGCACATCGCGTTGCTCACGCGTAAGCTGCAAAATCTGATTGTCGAGCGCCACGCGCCGCTCGTGGAGCTCAGCGGCGGCAGGACCAGCGGCGTCAACGTCCTCCTGGGCCTGCATGTGCGCACCGGTCACTTCCTCAAGCTGCGCACGCGCGTCCTCGAGCTCCTCGACCACGCGACGACGCTGATGCTCGGAGCTCGAAATCTGTCCGCGCATATCAGACAGGCGCGACACCATGTTGTGGCCCTTTTCCTCGAGCAGGCGCATGTCGGAGTTAATGCGGCCGACCACATCTTGCATATGACGGCGCTGCTCGCCTAGGTCGCCCACAAACAGGCCCTTTTCCTCGAGCATGACCTGAAGCTTCTCGAGCTCGCGCTCCTTTTCGCCCATGCGGTACTGCGCAAGCTCCAGCTCGGCGGCACCTTCCTTGGAGCGGCTCTCCAGGTCGTTCCACTGCGACTGCAGCGAACGCAGCTCGTCGACAGCCAGCATCTGCGTAAGCTCGTTCGCACGCGAGGACAGCTCTTTGTACTTGCGCGCGCGATCGACCTGACGCTCCAACGGCCGCAGCTGACGGGCGATTTCCTTATTGATGTCGCGGGCACGCGTCAGGTGCTCGTCCATCGACTTAATCTTTTTGAGCGCACGCTCCTTGCGCCGCTTGTGCTTGGAGATACCGGCGGCTTCCTCGATGAGGGCACGGCGCTCCTCGGGGCGGCTCTGCAAAATGGCGTCGAGCTTGCCCTGGCTAATAATGGAATGCGTATCCTTGCCCAAGCCCGAATCGTGCAGGATGTCCTGAATGTCCATCAGGCGGCACGGACTCGAGTTGATGAGGTACTCGCTTTCGCCCGAGCGATACATGCGACGGGTAATGGCGACCTCGTCAAAATCGACAGGCAGCATATGGTCCGAGTTATCGAGCACCAGCGTGACCTCGGCGACACCCACCGGCTTGCGCGCTGACGAGCCCGAGAAGATGACATCCTCCATGGCCTGGCCGCGCAGCTGCTTGGCGCTCTGCTCGCCCAGGACCCACAGAATCGAGTCAGAGATGTTCGATTTTCCCGAGCCGTTGGGACCGACGATGACGGTCAGACCCGGCTCAAACGTCATATGGGCGCGGTCGGCAAACGACTTGAACCCTTTGAGCGTGAGGGACTTGAGATACACGGTTCCTCGCTTAAACAGGCTTCTTGTTGAGAATCACGCCGTTGGTGGTGTAGCCCATGCGGTCAAGCGCCTCGAGAGCAGCGGCTCCCTCGGCTTCTTTCTTTGAGGAGCCGGAGCCGCGACCCTGACGGATGCCATCGATCAAAACCACGGCGGTAAAGGTGGGCGCATGTGCCGGGCCCTCGGAGCCAACGAGCTTGTACGCCGGGGGCTCGTGACCGTCGGCTTGCACGCACTCCTGCAAAAACGACTTGGGGTTCGCGGGGTGCTCGGCACGCTCGGAAGCCAAATGCGGCTTAAGCGTACGGTGGATAAACTCCGCCGCGGCATCCCAGCCGGCATCCAGGTACAGTGCGCCCACGAGCGACTCGTAGACGTTCTCGAGGGCCGAATGCAGGCCCCGCGCACCGGTACCGGTCTCGGAGGCACCAAAGATGATGATGTCGTCAATGCCCAGCTCGTGAGAAACCTCGGACAGCGTAGCGCCCGAGACAAGCGACACCTTCAGGCGCGTGAGCTTGCCCTCGTCAAACTCCGGATAGGACTCAAACAGGGAGCGTGCGACCACAGCACCCAAAATGGAATCGCCCAAGAACTCAAGGCGCTCATAGCTGGCAGAAACCGGCTGGCCCTCGACTGCCGAGGGATGCGTAAGGGCCGCGCGCAGCAGCACCTTATTGTTGAACTCGTGGCCCAGGATTTCCTGGGCACGCGCAAGTCGTTCGGATAAAGCCAAGACCTAGGCCTCCCTGGCGTTTTCGATCGCGTCGACGGCGTCGGCGACAGAGTTGAGCGAGAGCAGGGTCTCGTCATCGATCTCGAGGTTGAACTCGTCCTCGATAGCCGTAACCAGCTGCAGGCGCTCGAGCGAGTTGGCATCGAGGTCGTCAAAGGTGGTCTCCTCGCTAATTTCGGCAACATCGACGCCCAGAACGTCAGCAGCGACCTCGGCGATCTTGTCGAAGATTTCGGAGCGGTCCATAGCGCTTCCTCTCATAGTGCATGAATACCAAAAGAATGGTACCGCCCGGGCGGTACCAAGACACGGTTCTGATTCTACCCCACGACGTGCACCGCGAAGCACATAACAGCGCTCTAACTCGCTCTTATAAAACGATACCGTCCATAGAGTTGGCGACATTCTCGACCAGCCCGGCGCGCACGGCTTCGGCCGCCGCGAGCGTACCGTTTTTGACAGCCTCGACCGAGGTGGCACCATGGCCGATCAGGACCACGCCGCGCAGGCCCAAAAGAATCGCGCCGCCCTTGGCGTCGCCCGAAAGTTTGGCCTTTATCTCGCGCATCTGCTTTTTAATGAGCAGCGCGGCGATCTTGGTGCCGAGCGAAGACATAAAGACACCCTTGAGCTCCTGCAACAAAAACTTGGCAGCGCCCTCGGTGGCCTTGAGCGCAATATTGCCCGACATACCATCGGCAACGACGACATCGAAGTTGCCTGAGGTGAGGTCGGTGCCCTCGCAGTTACCAACAAAGCCGGGAACGGCGGCCTTCATAGCAGGGAAACAGGCCTTGGTAAAGTTAGAACCCTTCTCGTCCTCGGTGCCGTTGGCAAGCAGGCCCACGCGAGGATGCTCGATGCCCAGGACGACGCGGGCATAGGCGCTGCCCATCTGGGCAAAACGCACCATATCGTCAACCTCGACATCGGGGTTGGCACCCATGTCGCACAGCACCGTCAGACCGCCGGCGCGATTGGGCAGCGCATTGGTCAGACAGGGGCGCACCGGCTGCTTCTTGCCTTCGGCCTGATACCTAAACGGCGTCACGTAGGCGGTGGCAGCGGCGGTCATGGCACCGGTCGAGCCGGCGGAGAAGAACGCATCCGCGTTGCCCTTCTTAATGGCGCGGCAAGAAAGCACGATCGACGACTTACGCTTGGTCATCACGGCGCGAATGGGATCGTCATCCATGGCGATAACGTCAGGTGCCTCAAGGGCCTCAACACGTGCATGGGAAGCTGCAAAGGGATTGACGATTTCGGCCGGGCCAGCCGCCAAGACCTCGATATCGGGATCGGCGGCAAGCGCAGCCTCGATACCATCGAGAACAACCTGAGGTTTCTCGTCTCCGCCCACAACGTCTACACAAACGCGAACGTTACTCATATACATGCTCCTTATACAAAAATGGCCGACTCATTGAGCCGGCCATTGTGGTTCCATTTGGAACGGCATCGCATCCAGAGTATACCGTTACTCGGTAACGATAACCTCGCGGTCCTTGTAGAAACCGCAGCTGGGGCACACGTGGTGCGGAAGCTTGACAGCGCCGCAACGGGGGCACGTGGACTGAGCCGCAGCCGAGATCTTCATGTTGGCGGAACGACGGGTGTGAGTGCGGATACGACCCTGCTTTTGTTTAGGTACGGGCATAGTGACCTTCCTTATGAACTATCCAGTGTGGCGATTACGCGCAAGTAGCGATACTACCACAGTTTTACTCATCAAGCTTGAGATTCTTCAATGCTGCAAATGGATTTTCCGTGGCAGCGGCCCATTCCGCCTCTGCCTGGGCGGCGCAATCGCATTGCTCGACGTTGAGATTGCAACCGCATGTGGGGCACAGACCACGGCAATCGGGCTTGCAGAGCACCACAAACGGCGTGTCCATAACGACCGCGTCATTGATGGGCTCGCCCAGATCGACGATGCGGTCCTCACCCAGGAGCTCGTAGCCGTCCTCGTAGGCCTCGGGATCCTCGGGCTCCTCAAAGAGGTAGAACTCCTCGATCTCGCCGGCGATATCAAACGAGGCGGGCTCCAGGCAACGGTCGCACTCGCCGGTGGCGTGCGCGCGGACCATGCCCGTGAGCAAGACACCGGTACCGGCATTGGTAAAGACAACGTCGTAGTCGATGCCGTCCTGAAGCTGGTACTCCTTCTCGCCCACCGTGTAGGTGGCGACATCGACCTTACCGGTCAGCGGATACGAATCTCCAGGAAACTCGAGCTGCTCGGAAAGATCGACGGTAACGCTCGGAAACTCAGCCATTACCACTGACCATTCTGTTGGGCGGCACCCTCGTTGAGCTGCTGACGGCAACGGGTAACGGTGCCAGTCAGGCTCTTGAGGTTCTCCTCCAGGTGCGTAAAGACCTGCTCCGCGTAGTCCTCGGCAGCATAACGCGTCTCGCGCTCGTACTGCTGGGCACGATCGCGGATGTCGTCGGCCTGCTGCTGCGCAAGGCGGACGATCTCCTGCTCACCGGCAATGGTGAGGGCCTGCTGCTGAGCGTCGGCGATGATGGAATCAGCCTGAGCGGCGGCGGAAGCCATAAGCTCCTCGCGCTCCTTAAGGATACGGCGGGATTTCTGCCACTCCTCGGGATAGCTCATGCGGATCTCGTCGAGGATATTGAAGAACACGTCGGCGTCGATGACCTTGAACTGAGCGTTCTTGCCGAAAGGCGGCTTGGCTTCCTCGATCAGCCCTTCGAGCTCATCGACCAAGCTGACGATCCTATCGCCAGGAAAATTCTCGCCCGGCATCCGGTCTCCTTTCATAGGTAACTTATCATCGTGCTAGTTTACCACATGCCACCAGGCAATAAAAAACGTCACGAAAAGCGATGTCTGAGCGCTTCGACCACGTTGGGCGGCACAAACGTCGATACATCGCTGCCGAGCGAGGCGATCTGGCGAACGACCGAGCTCGAGATGTAACCGTACTGCGGAGCACTCATGACAAAGATGGACTCCAGCTCGCTATCCAAGCGATAATTGAGGTCGGCCTGCTGCAGCTCATACTCAAAGTCGGTCATGGCGCGCAGGCCCTTGACCACGGCCCCCGCCCCCTGCTCACGAGCGAAGTCGACCAAGAGGCCGGTAAAGGGCAGGACTTCGACGCCGTCGATATTACCGAGCGCCTCGCGGGCCAGCGCCACGCGCTCATCGAGCATAAACGTGGTGCCCACACCGTTTTTACCCTGCGACTCTGCAACAGCGACGATCACACTGGGAAAGATGCGGCGGGCGCGGCGGATCACATCGATATGGCCAAACGTGATGGGATCGAAGGTGCCCGGGACGATCACGCGGTTGATGGTGTCATTCATGGGCGTCCTCCTGAAACGTCGTGGCATCGTTGTTATCGGCATCGGTGACGGCACTATCGTCCTCACCGTCGTCATCGCCGACCCAACGAAGCAGGTCGACCGAGGTAATGCCGTAGCGCTTCTCACGTACAGTCTCAAAGCCTGCCGGATGCGCGCCCGCATCGGCGGAGGCATGCTCAAACAGGGCATAAGCGCCAGACGCAAGCAGACCCTGCTGAGCCAGATTCTGCAGCAGTTCCTCGACCGGCTCGGCGCCAAAAGCATACGGCGGGTCGAGCAGGACCAGATCAAAGGGGCCGCCCGGCACACGACCGCGCGAGGCACTCATCAGCATGTCGCCCGTTACCACGCGCCAACGCGCACGGTCACGGCAGAGCGACTCGATATTCTTGGTAATGAGCCGCGCGGCGTTGCGATCGATCTCAAACGTCGTGAGCGAGCGGGCCCCACGAGAGAGCATCTCGATACCTAGGGCACCGGAGCCGCCAAAGGCGTCCAGCACACGGACCTCGTCCAGATCGAAATCGAATGCCGACATGACCATAGATGCGCACGCCTCGCGCACGCGATCAGTCGTGGGGCGGGTGACATCGCGACCACGGGGCTCCTCGATCTTACGACCGCGCCATTCGCCGCCGATGATTCTCATCCTCCGCTGACCTCCTTAAAGATATGTCGATAACGCATGGCGACCGCGTCGCGCAAGGGACGCGTCGCCACAGAGTCAAGGTTGCAAGCATACCGCAAGAGCTCGACCGCGTCCAAATGGGCCCATTCGATAAGGTCCTCATCGGCGTCCAGGTCGACAAAGCGCAGGGTCACACCACCATGCTGACGATAACCCAGGATCTCGCCTTCATGGCGCAGGCGCAGGTCCATCTGGGCGAGCGTAAAGCCGTCCGAGGTCTTTTCGAGCGACTGGAGACGGTCTTGTGCCGCCGATGCGCCGCCGTTGCCCTTGGAGTGCGTCATGACCAGGCACGTGCCCGACACGCTGCCACGGCCCACGCGACCGCGCAGCTGGTGCAGGGCAGCCAACCCAAAGCGCTCGCCGTTCTCGATGACCATGACGGTGGCGTTAGGCACGTCGACGCCCACCTCGACCACCGTAGTGGAGACGAGCACGTCGATCTCGCCACGCTTGAAGGCGTCGATCACACGATCCTTCTCCCCCGCCGGCATGCGGCCGTGAAGGCGCTCGATGGTAAGCCCCGGCAACGCCAGACGCAGTCGGTCGAGCTCGGTTGCCGTATCGTGCAGCGGCACGGGGACGGTTACGCGGCCCTCATCGTCGCGGGCAATACCGGGCACGTCTTCCAGCTCATCGGCCGAGTCACTCGGCTCCACGAGCGGGCAAATCACGTAGGCCTGCTGACCCTTTTCATGCGCCTCGCGGATGGCTCCATAGGCGAGGTCTCGACTCGACTCGGTGAGCACGCGTGTCGTCACGCCAGCGCCAGGGACTGGCCGATGGCGGATGATACTCGTGTCCAGATCGCCGTAGACCGAAAGCGCCAGCGTACGCGGGATGGGCGTTGCCGTCATAACGAGCAGATCGGCACCGGGGCCCTTCGCGCGTAGTGCGTTGCGTTGGCCTACGCCAAAGCGGTGCTGTTCGTCGATGACAACAAGCGACAAGTGCTTAAAGTTCACGTCTTCGGAAAGAACAGCATGGGTGCCAAAGAGGACATCGAGCTCGCCGGACTGCAGCTGCTCATGGATCCGCTCGCGCTCGGCCGCCGGAGTGGCACCCGTCAGAAGCGCCCAGGACATGCCGGTCTGCGAGAGCAGAGGGCCGGTCTTATCGGCATATTGGCGCGCCAGCACGCCCGTGGGCGCCATAACGCAGGCCTGCGTGCCGCTATCGGCAGCCACAGCCAGAGCGCAGGCGGCAACGGCGGTCTTACCGGTACCGACATCGCCCAGCAGCAGGCGGTTCATCACGCGCCCACCATCGCACATATCGCGCAGGATATCTTGGAACGCGGTCTCCTGCTCGTCGCTCAGCGAAAACGGCAGGGCTTGCTTAAGCGCGGCCAGGTGCTCGCCCGCGGTGTGGGCATAGGGAACCACATCGACCAGGCCGCCGACGTTGCGCAGGCGCAGCGCCAGCTGCAGGTAGAGGCACTCCTCGTAGGCAAGCCGTGCGCGCGCGATATCGCGCTCTGCCATACTCGATGGAAAGTGGATCGAACACAACGCGCGGGCATTGCTCATGAGCTTCCGCTTTGCGCGCAGCGGCGCGGGAATCGGATCGAACGGATTGCCGGCGACCTCGAGCGCGCCGCTTATGATGCGGCGCATCCACGCCTGGCTCACGCCATCGCTCACGTAATGGACCGGCAGGATGGTGCCTGCGGCACGCCCGTCATCGAGCTTTTCAAAGTGCGGCGAGGCCATCTGCTTAAAACCGTAGGCAAACTCGACCTTGCCCATCACGGCCAGGCGGTCGCCCTGTTTAAGCTGCTGGGCAATCCAGGGCTGGCGGAAAAAGGCGACCTGCAACACGCCCGTCTCGTCCACGAGTGAGACCTCGGTCACCTGCATGCGCGGACGCGGCTGCTTTTGGACGATGCGGTCGACCGTGGCGATGATGGTGCACACGGTACCGATGGGCGCCATCTCGATGGACCACGAACGGGTAAAGTCGAGGTATCGATGAGGGATATGGAGAAGGAGGTCCCCCACCGTCCTAATTCCCAGACGGCGAAGGGCCTCCTCACGTTTACCCGAAACATATTTGAGTCGCGCGATATCCTCGTCGAGCGCATTGCTCTGGGCAAAGCGCTCCGAGACGCGCGGCACGGAGCAGAGCTCGGACATGGGCAGATGCCTACTCGATCGAGAAGATCACGGGATAGAGCGGCTGCTCGCCACGATGGGCGTCGATCTCCAGATCAGGCTGAGCCTCCTCGATAGCGTCGACGATCTCCTGGAAGGCCTCATCGGACAGCTCCTCGCCGGCCAAAATCGTCAGCGCGTCGCCCTCCTCTTCCTCCTGCATGCGGTTGATGCAATCGAGCGTGACCTGCTTCACGTCGGAGCCGACCACGTCGATGGAGCCGGCGATGATACCCATGACGTCACCGGAGTGAATCGGAGAGCCGTCAGAGGCGCTGGAATCGCGCACGGCGCGGGTGACCTCGCCATCGCGGACCTCGCTGATGGCGTCGACCATGGCGGCGACGGCGTCCTCGAGCTCGGAATCGGGCAGGACCGCGAACAGCGCGGAGAAGGCCTGCGGAACGGTTTTGGTGGGAACGACGGCAACCTTCTTGTCCGTGCAGGCAGAAGCGGCAGCCTCGGCAGCCATGCGGATGTTGCCGTTGTTGGGCAGGATGATGACCGAGGTCGCGTTGGCCTGGTCCACCGCACCCAGCAGGTCTGCAGTCGAGGGGTTCATGGTCTGGCCACCCGACACGATCACGTCGACGCCGAGGGACTTAAGGATGTCGGCCTCGCCAGAACCGGCGGCAACGGCGACAAAGCCCAGCGCCTTGGCGGGCTCGGCGGCCTTTTCCTGGTCCTCGTGAATCTTAGCGGTACGGTCGTGGGCCTCCATCTCCATGTTGTGGATAAAGACCTCGTAAATCTGACCGAGCTGCAACATGTGCTCGAGCACCAGGTTGGGGGTGTTGGAGTGCACGTGGATCTTGTAGTCGGGGTAGGCACCCACGAGCAGCTCACAGTCGCCCATGGAACCCAGGAACTTAAGGCACTCGTCCTCGTCAAACGGGGCGTCGGCCTTAAAGAGGAACTCGTTGCAGTAGCGGAACTCCGAGCCCTCCCAGTCGTCGTTAGCCTCGATCTCAACACGGCCAAGAGCGGCATCGCGGGCAGAGCCGGCGGAGTCAAACGTAGCGGAGAAATCCTCGACCACGGTGCTGCGACCAAGCGCGGCGGCAACAAAGTTCTCCAGGAAGATGGCAAAGCCAAAGGCGCCGGAGTCGACCACGCCGTTCTCCTTCAGAACGGGCAGCAGGTCGGGCGTGCGGGCGACGGACTGGTAGGCCTCGACGACGATAGCATCGAGCGCATCCTCGGCCGAGAACTTCTTCTTCTCGCACTCGTCGGCCTTGGTCGAGACATCGCGCAGGACCGTGAGGATCGTGCCCTCGATGGGCTTGCGGACAGCCTGGAAGGCGACCTTGACGGCGCGACGGAAGGCGAAGGCAATGTTGGCGGACGTAATGGGCTCGTCGGCAGAGACAAGGCCCTCGGCCACGCCGCGCAGAATCTGCGAGGTGATGACGCCGGAGTTACCGCGGGCGCCCATCAGGGAACCGTGGGTGATGGCGCCGGCGATGGCCTCCATGTCGGCATCGGCGGGAAGGGCGGAAAGCTCCTTGGTCACCGAGGCGAGCGTGAGCGACATGTTGGTGCCGGTGTCGCCGTCGGGTACGGGGAAGACGTTGAGCTTGTTGATCTCCTCGGCCTTGTCGGAAACGGCAGCCGCAGCGATCGGAAAACAGGTGCGAATGGTCTTTGCAATCATGGGTATTTGAATCTCCGTTTTCGGATGCTAGTTCAGACGGCTCTTAAGCGCGTCGATATGGATGCCGATCTTAAGGCTGGCGGGATCGATCTGGGCGATCTCCTGCAGGGTGAAGGCAACGGAGCTCGAAAGATTGTGGCAGACGGACTTCATGTTGACGCCGTTCTCGAGCACGACGTGAAGATCGACCGTAAGGCCGTTCTCGTCGGCGGAGACAAGCACGCCCTTGCGGAGGCGCTGACCGGCAAGCAGGCGCACGCTCTCGGCGCCCTGGAGCTGCTCAGCCATACCGACAACGCCATAGCACGTCATCGCGGCATAACCGGCAATATCGGCAATAACGTCGTTCGAGACGCTCAGGCTGCCGTTAATGGTCTCAGACACAAGAATCTCCTTTTCTTGGTGCTCGCGGCACCATGTCGTGGGAGCAATCATTGCAATATTCTACAACGACCGCGCCATGTTGAGGTGGCGGGCCTCGGGATTACATCCTCGACACGAAATGTTGATATGGTAACGTTCGCGAACGGCGATCGCGGCATGAAAAAACCCGCCGCATAAGCGACGGGTTTTACAACCTGGCTCCCCGGGTAGGACTCGAACCTACAACAGCGCGGTTAACAGCCGCGTGCTCTACCATTGAGCTACCGAGGAATTTAAAGCCCAACGGAAAGGGCTGGAAAATTCTGGCTCCCCGGGTAGGACTCGAACCTACAACAGCGCGGTTAACAGCCGCGTGCTCTACCATTGAGCTACCGAGGAATAGGTGCGTGCTCTCAAGCAACGAAGTTTATTATACGGACGAATCCGCTAAGGGCAAGAACTTTTTTAAGAAATTTTCCGACCTAATCATTGGGAACGTTCTTAAACGACCAGTCATTCAAGAACGTCCCCAACGACTACATGAAAGCGCCCTCAAGCGGATGTGCTTGAGGGCGCTTCTTGCTTGCGAGGTTAAGACTCAATATAGTCTTTCAGCTTGCTCGAACGGCTCGGGTGGCGGAGCTTGGCCAGGGTCTTGGACTCGATCTGGCGGATACGCTCGCGCGTGACGCCAAACTCGCGGCCGACTTCCTCGAGCGTACGGGGATGTCCGTCGACAAGGCCAAAGCGCAGCTCGATAACCTTGCGCTCACGATCGGCAAGCGAGTCGAGCACCTGGGTGAGCTGCTCCTGCAGCATGGAGAAGCTGGCCGCATCGGGCGGAACGATGGCCTGGGAGTCCTCGATGAAGTCGCCCAGCTGGGAATCCTCTTCCTCGCCGATGGGGGTCTCGAGCGACACGGGCTCCTGCGAGATCTTCTGGATCTCGCGGACGCGGTCGGCACTCATGTCCATCTCGGCACCGATCTCCTCGGGGGTCGGGTCGCGACCCAGGTCCTGAAGGAGCTGGCGCTGCACACGGACGAGCTTGTTGATGGTCTCGACCATGTGCACGGGAATACGGATGGTACGGGCCTGGTCGGCGATAGCGCGCGTGATAGCCTGACGGATCCACCACGTGGCGTACGTGGAGAACTTAAAGCCCTTCTGGTAGTCGAACTTCTCGACGGCGCGAATCAGACCGAGGTTGCCCTCCTGGATCAGGTCCAGGAACAGCATGCCGCGACCGACATAACGCTTGGCGATGGAGACGACCAGACGCAGGTTTGCGCTGATGAGTGCCTGCTTGGCTTCGAGGCCCACGTTCTCAATGCGCGTAAGACGACGCATCTCGGCACGCGTGAGTTCGAGCTCACCAGCATCGGCAGCCTCGAGCTTCTCAGTGGCCTCAAGACCGGCCTCGATCTTCATGGCCAAATCGACCTCTTCGGAGGCGGTCAGCAGGTCGACCTTGCCGATCTCCTTGAGGTACATACGGACCGGGTCGCCGGTCAGCATCACCGTGGAGGCATCGATGCCGCGCACGCGCGAACGCGAACGGGACGTGCGCACGGTGCGCTTCTTCTTGCTCTTGGAAGAACCCATCTCGGCGTCGGCCTGGCGGGCCATCTTGAGCTCGTGGTCGTCGAGCGAGCCGGAATCGTGCTCGTCGTCGTCATCGAAATCGTCGGTATCGGTATCGTTATCGTCATCGTCGACGTCCATAGGGGCGTCGTCGTTACCGCTCGCGGAGATAATCTGGATGCCGCTGTTGCGCAGCGCGGAATACACCGCGGTGAGCTGCTCGTCAGAAACATCGATATCCTTCAGGGCGACCTGAATCTCGTCCTCGGTTACCGAAGTCCTGTTTGAGCCGTTGCCCATGAGCTTTGCAACGTAGGATTCCAGCCCAGTACCCGTGCTCTCAGTCTTTTTTGGCACAGATTCTCCCTTCATAGTCCACAGGACTCAATACTTTAGCACACACATAGACGTCTATACCCAAAAAGAGGACTGGATATAGGCGAGAATACGCTGGTTGACCACAACATCTAGGCCTGTTCGGTGCCTGCGGCCTCCAGGCCGATCAAACGGAACGGGTCCGCCACGCCGCCGATCGACTTTTGCAGCTCGCGTTGACGCTGCGAATCCTGCGCGGCCTGAACGGTCAGCGCGCGACGGGCCTCATCATCGAGTGAACGGTCCTGGCGCAGCTTGGCCTGTGCGGCACGCATGCGGCGTTTGATGGTGTAGAGCTCGAGCGTATCGAGCATAAACACGATGTTCGTCTCGGTAGGGTGCTTGCTCGTCGCTGAGATGCGCCCGGCACTCACAAGCGTTGCCGCATCGGGACACACTGAGCGCGCCGCATCCATGCAGGCTGCAGGATCGGTTCCCGGCGGCGTTGCCAGAACGGCCCATGCGATGGACTCGTGACGTGGGTCAACCCACTCGATGGAGCAGATGCGGTCGGCATACGTGCGGAACAGGTCGGGGTAGCTCGTGAGCATCGTCAACAGTTCGCGCTCCCCTGCCAAGGACTTGCGTTCAAGATCGGTAAGAACCATCGGCGGCGCCGCAGCCGGTGCACCCGAACCGTCAGCCGCAGGCACAGCGCCCATACCATCAGGCACATCGATCGGCGGAAGATCTTCGACGACCTCCACGGGCGCGGCACCGTAGGCATCGAGCGGGACGTAGTCGTACGGCTCTTCTTTGACCGGCACGGACACCGGCGGCGTCGCGCCCGATGCCCAAGCACCGCGACCGGCATCGCGAGAACCCGAAGCCCGACCGCCCGCGCTACCGGAGCGCTCGGCCTGCGCCCGCTGGCGCTCATAGTTCTGCTCACGGCGGCGTTCCGCATCCTCGCGCTTGGCGACATCGCGAAACACACGGCCCGAGCTCGCGCGCACGGTCTCCAGGTCCAAACCAAGCAGGTCGGCAATCTGGATAAAGTACGTGTCGATCATATAGCTGTCGCGCAGCGGATAGATAAGCGTCAGCGCATCCTCCAGCGCCTTGGCGCGACCGCCCGGCGTGGTGATGTCGCTCGACTCCTGCAGCGAACGGTACACAAAGTCCATGAGGGGCTCGGAGGCATCGATGCGCGCCTGCAATGCCTCGCCACCATGTGCGGTGATGAACTCCATGGGGTCGTTGCCGTCGGGCAGCACCACACAGCGCAGGTCCATCGAATCCTGCTCGATAAATTGAATCGCGCGACGGGCGGCCTTTTGACCGGCCGCATCGCCGTCGAACATATACACGATGCGCTTGGCAAAGCGGGTGAGCGTCTTGACGTGATGCTCCGTCAGCGCCGTGCCCAGCGTGGCGACGACGTTTTTAATCCCCGCCTCCCAACAGGCGATGCAGTCGGTATAGCCCTCCACCACGATGGCGGTATCCTGCGCGACGATAAACTCCTTGGCCCAATTAAAGCCGTAGAGGTTTCGCTTTTTATGAAACACGCTCGTCTCGGCAGTATTTAGGTACTTGGGTTGGCCGTCACCCATGATGCGACCACCAAAGGCAATGTTATGACCCTGTTCGTCAAAGATAGGAAACATCACGCGGTCGTAGAAGCGGTCGGCTAGCTGCCCGCGTCCGCGGCTCACGGCAACGTTGGCGTCGATCATCTCCTGCGGGGTAAAACCTGCCTGGGACAGGTGCGATACCAGTGCGTTGCGGCCCGGTGCAAAGCCCAGGCAGTAGCGGCGGCAGACGTCGCCACCCATGCCGCGGCTGGCAAAGTACTCACGTGGACGGCCATCCTTACCGCGCATAAGCATGGTGTGGTAGAACTGGGCGGTCTCGGCGCACAGATCGTAGATTCGGGCACGCTTGGTACCGCGCTCGCGGCGATCTCCGGTGTCGTGCAGCTCAATACCCGCGCGATCGGCCAAATAACGGATTGACTCGGGAAAGCTCAGGTTCTCGCGCTTCATGATATAGGTGAAGACGTCGCCACCCTCGCCGCAGCCAAAGCAATGCCACACCTGCGTGGCGGGAATAATGTGGAAAGACGGCGTCTTTTCGCCATGAAAAGGGCAGCAGCCCCAAAACTCATGGCCGCGGGGCTTGAGCTCAACCGTTTCCTGCACGATGGCGACTAGGTCGGACGCAGCGCGTACCTGGTCTTTTTCCTCATCGCTAATCACGGATGCTCACCCCCTGCCCACCCAAGTTGTGACGAATATCTTCGATATTACCCTCGACGGTCGCGATCAACTCATCCAGCGAATCGAACACGCGCGACGGACGCAGCCAGCGCGTAAACGCCAGCGAAACGGAAGCGCCGTACAGGTCGCCCGTATAACCAATTAAATTAGCCTCGAGATGCGCCGAAGCGGCATCGTCGGCATACGTCGGCGGCAGTCCGACGTTCACGGCAGCGGGCCACACGGTGTCATCGACCAGCACCAGACCCTCATACACGCCATCGGCAGGCACCTGAATGCCGTCGGGAACCTGCAGGTTTGCCGTGGGAAAGCCCATGCCAGAACCCTCGTGACGGCCGCGAATAACACCGCCACGCACCATATACGGGCGGCCGAGCAACTCAGCAGCAAGCTCCACATGGCCCTGTCCCAGTTCATGACGGATGCGCGTGGCGCAAATGGCCTCACCGCCCTCGCAAAGCAAGTCGTGCCCGTATACGTCAACGCCGCGCTCGGCACCCCAGGCGCGCATCTCGGCAACACCAGAAGCACCGCCACGACCCAGCCTAAAGTCGCTGCCAACGCGAATCGATCGAATGTCGACCAGACGCGACACCAGCGAGAGAAAAGCAACATGGTCAAGCGCCGCAACCTCAGGCGTAAAGGGAACGGCCACCACCGCATCGACCCCAGTTTGAGCCAGGGCATGCAGACGGTCGGCCGTCGTCATCAATTTTTGAGCGGGCGAAGGGCTCACCACGACGTCCGGGTCGGGATCGAAGGTAACTACGACCGTCTTGCAGCCATGGGCACGGGCATCACGGACAAGCGCTTCGATAAGTTCCTGGTGTCCACGGTGAACGCCGTCGAACACGCCGATGGCAATCGATGCGGCACCCAAGTGCTCACACTCATCAAACATATCGGCAGCAACGATGCGAGCCTCGTCCGACTCGCCCGCGAAAAAGACACGCGCGAGCTCGCGAGCGGACAACATCATCGAACACCGCCGATTGCCTGCGGAAACACGTGCTCCATAACAAAGCGGCCACTCTCAATGCGGGCGAGCGCCTTGAGTCCCCCATCGAGCACCAGCGCAAACAGCGCCTTCGAGGCATCGAAATCGGCAAGCGCACGCTCAACGGGAATGCGACGGCCGCAGAGCAGGTCGTCGGCAAGATTGCCCGGCAAGTCAACACGCGTGGCGCCCAGGGCCGCAATGGGATCCAGGGCAAAGCCAGCCGCGGACTCGGGAGAAAGCTCCTCGATCGCATGACAAGCGCCAATGGAAACAACACCGGAAGCCGTGCGGCGCAGCGCGGAAATATGCGCGGCGCTGTCGCAGGCGCGGCCCAGGTCGCGAGCGAGCGCTCGGATATAGGTGCCCTTGCTCACCGAGAACGCCACGGTCCACACGCACGTATCACCTTCGCCGCCCACGGCGATCAGGTCAGCGGCATAGACCTCGACGGGGCGCGGAGGTAGGTCCACCGCATTGCCCTCGCGAGCAGACTTGTAGGCGCGAACGCCATTGACCGAGATAGCCGAAAACGCCGGCGGCACCTGCATCTGCGGACCCAGCATGGCGGCCAAGCGCTCACGGGCATAGGCAGGATCGCGGAGCTCGTTGGCAACAGCCACCGTGCGGACGGCCTCGCCCTCCGCGTCATCGGTATTAGTCTCGGCGCCAAACGAGATGTCGGCGACGTAGCTTTTGGTATCGAGCGTGAGCATACCAAGCAGACGGGTGGCCTGGCCCACGCCCACCACCATGACGCCGGACGCCATGGGGTCGAGCGTACCGGCATGGCCGACGCGCCGCTCATGGAGAGCGCGTCGGCATTGCGAGACCACGTCATGGGACGTGCAGCCCACCGGCTTATCGACCGCGAGCAGCATATTCAATTGAGAAGGCGTACGACGAGCCATGTACCATCCAATAAGTTAGAGCTCGACGGTCACCGAAGCGGGATCCTCCCCCACCAGCTCGGCCAGCATGGGAAGTGCCACGGCGAGCGTCTCGCGAATTGTTCCGTTGTTGGAAAAGCCGGCGGCGGCATGATGCCCGCCACCGCCAAAGTTGGCAGCAATCTCGGACACATCGAGG
Organism: Collinsella sp. CLA-ER-H7; assembly: GCF_040092345.1. Taxonomy (NCBI): domain Bacteria; kingdom Bacillati; phylum Actinomycetota; class Coriobacteriia; order Coriobacteriales; family Coriobacteriaceae; genus Collinsella; species Collinsella sp. CLA-ER-H7. Next base: position 29,852 of record NZ_JBBNLT010000013.1, read on the forward strand.
TCGCTCTTGGAGCGCAGGTTGCCACGCACCTTGGTATCGCCCTCAATGCCCTTTAAGAACATGCAAACCTCGACGCCCATCACTGAACGCACCACATCGACCAGGCCGTCGCACTCGTCCGAGGTGACACCGCAGGCCTCAAGGTCGCTCTGGTAGGCATAGCTATACGCCACGCGCCCATGCGCGACCGTCTTAATGCGACCCATGACAATGGACTTGAGGTGCAAAAACTCAACGCGCATGCTCTGGTAGACCTCGAGCGCAACGCGCGCCGGATCGGCACCGTGGGCAACCAGTCGCGAGGCCGCATGGAACGCGGCGGCATCGGCGTTTTGGTACTGAAAACGGCCGGTATCGGTAACCAAGCCACACAGCAGGCAGGTCGCAACGCCATCACGTGCGACAATGCCGCAATTGTCCAAGAAACGGTCGATGATCATGGCGCAGGCCGCGGCATCGACGCGCCTCAGGCTCAGCTCGGCAAACTCCTCGCGCGCCGGATGATGATCGAAGCACACCACATGCTTGGAGCGACGAAGCACCTCGGCGGAATTATTGAGGCGCTCGACGACCGGTACGTCCACCGAGATGAACAGGTCCGGATTGCCGGCGTACGCAGATGCCGGCACCAGGCGATCGGAGCCTTCCATAAAGCGGTAGATGCGAGGAACCGGGTCATCGTCTGCCAGCAGCAGCGCAATGTCCTTGTTGGGGAAAAACTTCATGAGCGAAAGGCCCAGACCCAATACGGAGCCCAAGGCATCGCCATCGGGAGAAGTATGTCCCGAAATCGCAATGGAGGACGCACCCTCGATGAGCTCGAGGATGCGTCGCTGAATATCTGCAGACTCGCACGAGGCGAGGTCGGCGGAATTAGTCATCTAAAGCTGCCTCCTGGGCGGCATCCGCTATCGGATAGCCGTCCTCGTCCTTTTCGATCGCAAGCGTGGCGGGAACGTTTTCCAGCGCACGCGTGATGCGCTCGGCCTCATCGGTCGAGCGATCGATGCGAAAATCGAGCTCGGGCGTGACACGCCAATCGAGCGAGCGAGCCAACAGGCTGCGAATACGGCCCTTAGCGCTAGCGAGCGCCTCCATGACCTCGTCGTAGCGGCTCGCATCGCACGACACGTACACACGCGCGAACGAACGGTCCACCGCGACCTCGACCGCGGTCAAAGTAACCAGGTCGAGACGCGGATCGGAAACCTCAAAGAGCAGGATATAACCGAGCTTCTCGCGAAGCTGCTCGCCCAGACGGCGGGTTGCCTGCGTTTGCTTCATAGCGCTACCCCCTACTCGGTACGGGCAACCTGGTCGATGCGGTAACCCTCGATCTGGTCGCCGGGCTTGATGTCCTGGAAGTTCTCCAGGCCAATGCCGCCCTCGGAACCGCTCTTGAGGCTCTTGGCCTCGTCCTTGTAGTGGCGCATCGAGGCGATCTTGCCGTTGAAGACCACGATACCGTCGCGCACCAGACGCACGGAATCGGTCGCGGCGATCTCGCCCTCCTCGACGCGGACACCGGCGGCGATACCGACTTTGGGCACCTTGAAGGTGTCCAGGACGGTCGCGGTACCCGTGGCGACCTCGACCTCGGTGGGCTTGAGCATGCCGATACGGGCGGCGTCGAGCTCCTCGAGGCACTTGTAGATAACGTCGTAGCAACGGATCTCGACGCCCTCGCGCTCGGCAGCGGAGCGGGCCTTACCGTCGGGACGGACGCCAAAGCCGATGATGATGGCGTTGGAGGCGTCGGCCAGGACGACGTCGGTCTCGTTGATGGCGCCAACGGCGGAGTGGATCGTGTTGATGCGAACCTCGGACTGATCCATCTTGTCGAGCGAGTCCTGAAGGGCCTCGATGGAACCCTGGACGTCTGCCTTGATGATCAGGTTGAGCTCCTTGACCTCGGCGTCGGCAATAGTCTCGAAGAGGTTCTCGAGCGTGACGTGCTTGACGCGGCTCTGCTCCTCGATACGGGCCTTGAGCGAACGCTCGTCGGCCAGGGCACGAGCCTCGCGCTCGTCCTCGAACACGCGGAACTCGTCACCGGCGTTGGGCACGGACTGCAGGCCCAGGATCTCGACGGCGTCGGAGGGACCAGCCTCGGTGACGGCGCGACCTTTGGGGTCGAGCATGGCGCGGACGCGACCGTAGGTAAGGCCGGCGACCAGCGTATCGCCCACGTGCAGGGTACCGCGGGTCACGAGCACGGTAGCGACCGAGCCGCGGCCCTTGTCGAGCTTGGCCTCAAGGACGTTGCCGGAGGCAAAGGTGTCCGGGTTGGCCTTGAGCTCGAGCACGTCGGCCTGGAGCAGCACGGTCTCCAGAAGGTCGTCGATACCGATCTTCTGCTTGGCCGAGATGTTGACGAACATGTTCTGTCCGCCCCACTCCTCGGGGATGACGCCGTACTCGGTGAGCTCCTGACGCACACGGTCGGGGTTGGCGCCCGGCTTATCGATCTTGTTGACGGCAACGACGATGGGTACGCCGGCAGCCTTGGCGTGGTTAATCGACTCGACCGTCTGGGGCATGACGCCGTCGTCGGCGGCGACGATCAGGATGACGATGTCGGTCACCTTGGCGCCACGGGCACGCATAGCCGTAAAGGTGGCGTGACCCGGGGTATCGATAAAGGTGATCTTGCGGTCGTTGATCATGACCTGCGAAGCGCCGATGGCCTGCGTAATGCCGCCCGCCTCGCCGGCAGCAACGCCGGTGTGACGGATGGCGTCGAGCAGCGACGTCTTGCCGTGGTCGACGTGGCCCATGACGGTGACGACCGGGGCGCGCGGCTTAAGGTCGGCGGGATCGTCGTAGAACGAGAAGGTGTTCTCCTCCTCGGGGGTGATGATCTTAATCTGACGGCCCAGGTCGTCGGCAACGAGCTCGACAAGGTCGTCGGACATGGACTGCGTCATCGTGAGCGGAGTACCCAGCAGGAACAGGCGCTTGATGATGTCGTTGGCCGGAACGTCGAGCGCCTCGGCAAGCTCCTGGACGGTAACGCCCTGGGAGACCTTGATGGCGTCGAGGTCCTCGGGGTTCACGCCCTGGGCCAGCGCCTCCTCTATCTTGCGCTCCTCCTGAGCCTTGGCAGCCTCGCGCTCGCGCTTCTCCTTGCGCTTCTTGCGGCGACCGGTGGACTCGCGAGAGGCCTCCTCGACGGCGGCACGAGCCTCCTCGAGCACCTTCTCGCGGCTGTACTCCTCGGCCTCGCGAGCCATGCGGCTGTAGTGGTCCTCTTCGTTGTTGTGACCGCCCTTGCGCTTCTTGCCCTTGCCCTGCTTGTCGGGGTTGGGGAAGTCCATGCCGGCAGCGACGTTGTTGCTGGCGTTGGTGCGATGGCTGTGCGGACGGCTCTCGGAGGCGTTGCGCTCGGAGTTGTTGTCGGAAGCGTTGCGATCGTTACGACGGCCACCGCGGCGGTCGTTGTTGCCGCCACGACGGTTACCGCGCTCGGCGGCGCGCTCGGCCTTGGCCTTGTCCTCGGCGTCCTTCTTCTCCTTGAGCACGGTCTCCTGTGCGGCGATCTGGTCGAGCAGCGAACGGAAACGCGAACCGGAGTCGGAAGCGGGAACGGCGCGGCGCTGGGCCTCGCGGGCAGCCTCCTCCTTCTCGCGGGCAAGGCGCTCCTGCTCGGCCTTCTTCTTGGCCTCGGCCTCGGCGCGGGCAGCCTCCTCGGCAGCCTGGGCGGCGGCGAACTGGCGGCGCTCCTCCTCGCGTGCCTTCTCGGCGGCGATGCGCTCGCGCTCTGCCTCGGCAGCGCGTGCTGCCTCCTCGGCGGCAGCGGCCTGCTCCTCGGCCAGCTTGGCGGCCTCGACTTCCTGGGCGCGGGCCTCGATCACCGAGGCGAGCTGCTTGCGGACCATGGCGACGTAAGCGTCCTCCAGGGCGGAGGAAGCGGACTTAGCGGGAATCTTCATTTCGGCGAGATGACCCATCAGTTCCTTGGAGGTCATGCCGAACTCTTTGGCCAGGGTGGACACACGGACTTTTGCCATATGACTTCACCTACCCTTTCTGGCACCTTGGGTGCCTAGAGACTGAACGAGCGTGGGGGATGCGCCGGGACCCGCCCGGCGCGACCGCGCGCTAGATCAGGTCCTCCGCATCATCGAAGGCGTCGGTGTCGTGGACACCGCAGAAACGGGAGCCGGGACGGGCCTGGTTGCGGCACTGGATGCCGTCCTCGGACACGTACTCGCAGCGACGGACGTCGTCGTCCTCCTCGTCACCGATCAGGTCGGCGGCGGGCTCCTCGTGAACGGGAACGTTCTTGAGGATGTCGGCGGCAAGGGTCTCGGACTTAATGTCGATGTGCCAGCCGGTCAGGCGCGCGGCGAGGCGGGCGTTCTGGCCCTCCTTGCCGATGGCAAGGGACAGCTGGTCGTCGGGCACGATGACGCCGGCATAGGCCTTCTCCTCGTCGATGAGAACGCGGGTGACCTTGGCGGGCGACAGGGCGTTGGCGACGTAGACGGCCGGATCGGCATCCCACAGGATGACGTCGACGCGCTCGCCACGGAGCTCGCCCACGACGGCGCGAACACGGCTGCCCTTGGGGCCGACGCAGGCGCCAACCGGATCCAGGCGATCGTCGAGCGAGTGGACGGCGACCTTGGAGCGCTGGCCGGGCTCGCGGGCGATCGACTTGATCTGGACGGTGCCCTCATAGATCTCGGGCACCTCCTGCTCAAACAGACGACGCATGAGCTCGGGGTGGGTACGGGAGATGACAATCGGCGGACGGCTGTGCTCGCCACGAACCGGCTGCAGGTTGGAGTTGGGGTCGCGAACGTCGATGATCACGGCCTTGATGTGCTGGTTGTGCAGGTAGCGCTCGCCCATCGGACGCTCGTTGCGCTCGTTCTCGTAACGGCGCTGGTCAAAGTGCGGAAGCTCGGCCTCGACGCCCTCGCGAATCTTGACGATCGTGAAGTCGGGAGTGGACTGCAGCACGGTGCCGCTGATGAGGTCACCGATGCGGCCGGAGAACTCCTCGTAGATCTGCTCGCGGGCGGAGTTGCGCACGATGGCGTTAATCTCGGCCTTGGCGTGCTGGGCGGCGATGCGGCTCGTGTTCTTGGGAGTGACGTCGATCTCCTCGAACTCGGTGAAGTTGCCCTCCTCGTCCATGGAATCGTCGATCGGCTCCAGACGGTAGACGTAGATCTTGCCGGTGGTGCGGTCGATGGTCACCTTGGCGCCCCACTCAAGATGCAGGATCTCGGCATAGCTCTTGGCGAGCGACTGCTCCAGGCGGTCGATCAGGTAGAGCTGGTCGATGTGCTTTTCCTGGCAAAGCTCCATCAGGGCGGACATCATGTCGGATGCTGCCATCTTACTTTCCTTCCTTCGCGGGCTTGAAGTCATAGGTGGGCTTCAACTTGCACTTTTTAACATCAGAGAAATCGAGGGTAACGGACTCGCCGTCCTCGAGCTCGAGGGTCACGTTCGTCTCGGTGGCGGCGGCAATCTTGCCGGCGTACTTGCGACGACCCTCGGTGGCGGTGGAGGTGAGCTCGCAGTTCTCGCCCACAAAGCGGGCAAAGTCACGCGGGCGGCGCAGCGGGCGCGCCATACCCGGGCTCGACACCTCGAGCGTATAGCTCGAAGAGATGGGGTCGAGCTCCTCAATCACATCGCCGACCCATTTGGTGTTGGCCGTGACGTCGTTGAGCGACAGGCTCTGACCCTCGGCACCCTCGATACGCACACGCACGCAGGGGGCCTTGGTGGCACCCACGAGCTCAACGTCGACGATGTCGATATCGTGCTGGGGAGCGACGGCCTCGAGCGCGTCGATGATCGCCTGCTCGGTCTTGGTCTTGACCATTGCGGCACCTCCATCCATACAAAAAAGAAGCGGGGCCGAAACCCCACTTCTTTCAATTACAACTTCATTTGCAAGCAAACTATACCAATAGCTGCGGAAACGTGCAAGCACAGTACGAATCTGCAGGTCAGCGTGCGCACAGCTTCTCCACAAGAATAGGACAATTGACCGCAGACATCAGGGCAGGTACATGAAAAACGAGGGACGACCCAATCGGATCGCCCCTCGTCTTTTATGCGTCAGTTAAGCGCGCAATGCTTACTTGACCACCAGGTTGACCAGCTTGCCGGGCACGCAGATGGCCTTGACGACCGTCTTGCCGTCGAGCCACTTGGCGACGGCGGTCTCGGCGGCAGCCTGCATTTCCTCGTTGGAGGCATCGCGGGCCACGTCGATGCGGCCACGGACCTTGCCGAGTACCTGGACGACGATCTGCACCGTGTCCTCGATGGACTCGGCCAGGTCGAACTCGGGCCAGGCGGCGGTGTAAGCGTTGCCCTCGCAGCCGAGCGCCTCGTGCCACAGCTCGTCGGCCCAGAACGGGCAGATGGGCGCCAGGACGCTCACGATGTCCTTGGCCACGCCGTAGCACAGGGCCTTGTCGCGGTCAGCACCCTCGGTGGCGTTGAGGTAGGCGCTCGCCGCGTTGACGAGCTCCATGACGGCCGAGATCGCGGTGTTAAACTGGCCGCGATCGAAGTCCTCGGTGCACTTGGCGATGGTGCGGTGACGCTCACGGTAGAGCTTCATCGCGGTCTCGCCGAGCACGGACTTGTCGAAGGCCACGTTGGCGTCACCCGACTGGACGAGCTGCCACACGATACGCCAGGCGCGCTTGATAAAGCGGTTGGCGCCCTCGACGGCCTTGGGATCCCAGTCGAAGTCCTTCTCGGGCGGGGCGATAAACAGGATCGCCAGACGCATGGTGTCGGCGCCGTAGGGCTCGATGACCGAGCTCGGGGGCACGACATTGCCCTTGGACTTGGACATGGTGTCACCGTTCTCGTCCTTAACCATGCCTTGGCACAGTAGGTTGGTGAAGGGCTCGTCCACGCTCAGCAGGCCCAGGTCGCGCAGGGCCTTGGTAAAGAAGCGACTGTAGAGCAGGTGCAGAATGGCATGCTCGATGCCACCGATGTAGTTATCGACGGGCATCCAACGGTCGGCGGCTTCCTTGGAGAAGGGCAGCTCGGTGTTGTGCGGGTCGGTATAGCGCAGGTAATACCAGCTGGAGCAGGTGAAGGTGTCCATGGTATCGGTCTCGCGCTTGGCCGGACGACCGCAGACCGGGCAGGTGGTCTCGTAGAACTCCTTGCACTCGGCGAGGGTCTCGCCTGCGCCCAGGTCCAGGTTCTCGGGCAGCGTCACCGGCAGCTGATCCTCGGGCACGGGCACGATGCCGCAGTGCTCGCAGTGGATGGCCGGGATGGGGTTGCCCCAATAGCGCTGACGGGAAATGAGCCAGTCGCGCAGACGGAACTCGACCTTGCGACGACCACAGCCCATGGCCTCGAGGTCGGCCACGATTGCAGCCTCGCCCTCGGAGTGCTTACCGCCGCGCATGCCGGTGTACTTGCCTGACTGGACGAGCGTGCCCTCGGCAGCGTGAGCGCAATCCCAGTCGACGGTCTCGGCATGGAAGGTATCGATGGTCTCGCCGCTGGCCTCGACGGCAGCGCGATCGTCATCGTCCAGGATGATCGGCACGATCGGCAGGTCGTACTTACGGGCAAACTCAAAGTCGCGCTGGTCGCCACAGGGAACGGCCATGACGGCGCCGGTGCCGTAGTCGGCAACGACATAATCGGCAACCCACACGGGGACCTTCTCGCCGTTGACGGGGTTTACCACATAGCGGCCTGTGAAGGCACCGTGCTTCTCGAGGGTGCCCTGGGCACGCTCGACGGCAGAGATATGCTTGGAGTCCTCAACGATCTTGGTGACGGCCTCCTCGTACTCCGTGCCCTCGACGAGCTCGTGCAGGCCGGCGTACTCGGGAGCCAGGACAAAGAAGGAGACGCCAAAAAGGGTATCGGCACGCGTAGTGAAGACGGTGATCTTGCCCTCATCGCCCTCAATGGGCTCGCCATCCTGGTCGCACAGGGTAAAGTCGACCTCGGCGCCCTCGGAGCGACCGATCCAGTTGGCCTGCATCTGCTTGACGCGCTCGGGCCAGCCGGGGAGCTTCTCCAGATCGTCGAGCAGCTCCTGAGAGTACTCGGTAATCTTGTAGTACCACTGCTCAAGGTCGCGCTTCTCGGGCTCGGTGCCGCAACGCCAGCACTTGCCCTCGGTCACCTGCTCGTTAGCCAGAACGGTCTTGCAGTTAGGGCACCAGTTGACCGGGTTCTTCTTGCGGTAGACCAGGCCCTTTTCCCACATCTTCTCAAAGATCCACTGACCCCAACGGTAGTAGTCGGGACTGCAGGTCTTGACCATGCGATCCAGATCGTAGGAGAAGCCCATACGCTTCATCGTGGCGAGCGCCTGGTCCATATTCTTATACGTCCAGGAGGCAGCCTGCGTATTGTGCTTAATAGCGGCGTTCTCGGCAGGCAGGCCAAAGGCGTCAAAGCCGATGGGGTGCAACACGTCGTAGCCGCGCATGCGGGCCTGACGGGCCATGGCATCGCCGATGGTATAGTTGCGCGCGTGGCCCATGTGCAGGTCGCCCGACGGATACGGGAACATCTCGAGCACATACTTTTTGGGCTTGCTGTCGTCGGTGTCGACGGCAAAGAGGTTGGAATCCTCCCAGGCCTTCATCCACTTGGACTCAATGGCCTGCGCGTCGTAGGCAGGGATCTCGTCCTTATGATCTGTGCAATCGCACATATCAGCTCCTTTTAACTTGATTGGGGCCGGTCGGCTAGGCTTTACTCGCTGCTGCGGACAGTCCTGCTCGCACGAAGGCCACATTAAGTGGCCTTCGGCTCGTGCGGAACTTGCAGCGAGCAAAGCCTAGCCGCCCGACCCTAGGGTTAACTTGGATGATTCTAGCAAATACAACAAGCGAGATGCCTGCGACTTGCGGGCATCTCGCTTTATCTAAATAACGTGGTTGAAACTCAACCTTTATGTGAGGCTCTTACCTTATCGATAAGATACGGACTGCTGAGAATCCTTCACGACTACATCGTGGGCGCCGCCTTCGACGATGGAGGTGGAGCTGACCAGGGTCAGACGTGCCTTTTCCTGGAGCTCGGGGATCGAGAGGGCGCCGCAGTTGCACATCGTTGACTTGACCTTGTAGAGCGTGCCGCCCACGCCGTCCTTGAGGGAACCGGCGTAGGGAACGTAGGAGTCGACGCCCTCGACGAAGCTGAGCTTCGCGGCGCCGCCCAGGTCGTAGCGCTGCCAGTTGCGAGCACGCGCAGAACCCTCGCCCCAATACTCCTTCATGTACTGACCGTTCACGTTGACGCGCTCGGTCGGGCTCTCGTCAAAGCGGGCGAAATAACGACCCAGCATCATAAAGTCGGCACCCATGGCAAGGGCGAGCGTCATGTGGTAGTCATAGACGATACCGCCGTCGGAGCACACGGGCACGTAGACGCCGGTCTCCTCGTAGTACTCGTCACGGGCGCGGCAGACGTCGATCAGCGCGGTGGCCTGGCCACGGCCGATACCCTTGGTCTCGCGGGTAATGCAGATGGAACCGCCGCCGATACCGACCTTGATGAAGTCGGCACCGCAGTCGGCCAGGAAGCGGAAACCCTCGGCGTCGACAACGTTACCGGCACCGACCTTGACGTCCTCGCCGTAGTTGGCGCGGATCCACTCGATGGTGCGCTTCTGCCACTCGCTGAAGCCCTCGGAGGAGTCGATGCACAGGACATCGGCGCCGGCCTCGATGAGCAACGGCACGCGCTCGGCATAGTCGCGGGTGTTGATACCGGCGCCGACCATGTAGCGCTTGTCGCCATCGAGCAGCTCGTTGGGGTTGGTCTTGTGGCTGTCGTAGTCCTTGCGGAAGACAATGCCCATGAGGTGATCGTTGTCGTCGACGATGGGCAGGGCGTTGAGCTTGTTGTCCCAGATGACGTCGTTGGCAACCTTGAGGCTGATGTTCTTGTCGCCCACGATGAGCTGCTCACGCGGGGTCATGAACTCGGAGACCTTCGTCTGGTGGTCATCGCGGCTGGGGCGATAGTCACGGCTTGTGACGATACCCAGGAGCTTGCCCTTGGGAGTGCCGTCGTCGGTAACCGGCATGGTGGAGTGGCCGGTCTTCTCCTTGAGCTCGATGACCTGCTCCATGGTCATGTCGGGGGTCAGCGTGGAATCGGACTGAACGAAGCCGGCCTTGTGATCCTTGACGGCCTTGACCATAGCGGCCTCGGACTCGGCGCTCTGGGAACCGTAAATGAAGGACAGGCCACCCTCGGTAGCGAGCGCGACGCCCATGTCGACGCCCGAGACGGACTGCATGATGGCGGAAACCATGGGGATGTTCAGGGTGATTGACGGCTTCTCACCGCGCTTAAAGCGGGTCAGCGGCGTCTTAAGAGAGACGTTGTTGGGGATGCACTGCGAGGACGAGTAACCAGGGACCAGCAGATACTCCGAAAACGTGTGGGACTCACCGGGAAAGAACGTAGCCATGTTTCTCCTTTTTCCATGCGACCGGTCGGCTGCAGGCCTCGTAGGACCCAACCCAACCTTGGGCGCCCAATACTGGGGAAGTATCTTAACGCACTTTGACTGCTACAATGCATGATTTAAGAAGAGCACACGAGGGTTTGACGCAGGCTTTGCGTTTGCCCAGCAAACACTTTAGCGGGGAGACGTGGAGCGTATGGAGTACAAGACGACGGCAAAGTTGGTCATTCAAGCGTGCGACAAGGATTTGCCGGGCGTGTTCGGCCACGGCTGCGTCTTGCTGCTGCAAGGTATCGCCCGCGAACACTCGCTCAACCGGGCCGCCAAAAGCATGGGCATGGCGTATTCCAAGGCCTGGCGCATCGTGAACGAGGCCGAAGGTCAGCTGGGCTGCAAACTCATCGAGCGCGACGGAGCCCGCGGATCCACCCTCACCCCCGCCGGCGAGCGAGCCATAGCGGTCTACGAGGAGCTGCAGGCCGACATCAACAACATCATTGCCACCAAAGCAAACGACCTCATCGCCAGCATAAAAGAATAGCCAATTTGGGACGGGGCTTTTTTAGCTACCCATCCAGCGCATTCTTGACTCATAGTCAAAAAATAACATTGGGTAGCTAAAAAAGCCCCGTCCCAAATTAGCTACTTGCGGAGGGCGTTGTCTAGGGTGGACGCTACGACCAGGGGGTTGTCGGTGCCGCTGAAGAGGCGGATGGTGCTCCCCTGCTTGCCGCGTGGGGCCGAAAGGCGCGTTGTTGCGCCGCCGGCGGGTGATGTGCGGAATTCGTCCGGCAGTATGCTGAAGAATTCGCCTGCGGTGCAGTCCATCAGGTCAAACTCTACTGCCGGGCCAAAACCGTGCTCCAGGATGCCGGTCGCGATGGCATGGTCGGGATGCGAGATCAGCCCGGGATAGCGCACGTTGCGCACCATCTCGTTGGCGGCCAGATAATCGGCCAGTGCACGAGCGCGATCGAAGTGAGCCTGCATACGAGCGTCGAGCGAGTCCAGCCCGCGCTCCAGTACGTCGGTCTCCTCGGTAGAAAGGTCGAGCGCCGACGCGCCGCACCCCTCAAGCAGGGCGTGCGCGCACTCGGCAGCAGCATCCACACGATGGCGCTTGAGCTGCGAGCGCGCGACCGAAACGGCAACGAGCTTGCGCGGAGCTTTGCCGGCGCACACGCGATCGAGTGCCTCGAGCGACAGCACAGCACCCAAGCGCAACGGATCGCACCCAAAGACACCAGCCACAGTATTATCCACCACGAGCAGCGCATGCGTCTCGCGAGCCGTGCGGCCCAAAGCGCGAAGGTCGGGCACACGCAGGCCAAACCCACCGATTGAGTTCACAAACCACCACAGGTGCGGCCCCTCGGCATCAAACGAAGCATCGAAGCCCTCAGACGCGGCAGCAAACGCATCAACGGACGGTGAGCCCACCAGCACAACATCGCAGCCATCAAAGCCGCGCGCAAACGCTTCAGCAAAGTCATCCGCAAAGACCACCAGGCGGTCACCGGGACGCACGATACCCAGCAGCGACAGAGCCGCCGGCACATGCGGGGCCGCAACAAGACGCGCCTCACGTGCGCTGGCCCTCAAAGTCCAAGCTTCTTCAATCTTCTGTACGCCCATACGGCACCGCCCCTTCAAAACAAAAACCCACGATGCGGATGTTTCCCGCATCGTGGGTAACGGCTGCAGTATAGCGCCGATATGCGACGAATCGCCTAGATGATGAGCGTATGATAGGTCACGCTCGCACCCGGGGCATCAACGGTCACGCCATAGGCCTCGGGATAGATGCGCGTCGAGAACACGAGTGCGCCATCGTTCACAAACACCTCGACCGACGAGACATCGCCGACAATGCGCACGTTACGAACCTCGTCGACGGGCTCCCAACGCACGGTGCGACCGCAGCCGGCAGAAGCGCGACCCTCATCGGTAAATCGCATCTCAAAGCGCGCGGACAGCTCGCCCTCGGCGGGCACAAACGCCAGCTTCAGCTCGCCATCAACGATTGCGGTAAATGCGCCGTCGACACCGTCGACAACAACGTCAAAGCAAGTGTCGCCGGCAACCTCCAACGAACCCTCCCCCACACGCACCGAGGCATAATGGTGCTCGATCTCGCGCACCGGCTGCTGCAGCACCACGCCGCCGGCACCGGCTGTAAGCTCACGCGGCACTGTCATGCAGTGCTGCCAGCCGCACGCCACGGTGGGCGCATTGTCATAGGTCGGCTCATCGGGCATGCCCATCCAGCCAATCAGAATGTGGCGACCATCCTCGGCCGTGAACTCCTGCGGAGCATAGAAGTCAAAGCCGGCGTCCCACAGGCGGAACTCGCCCAGCTCATAAGCGTCCTTGCCACCCGTAATGTTACCCGTAACGGGCATGTAGCCCGCTGCATACACATTGCCGCGGTCCCAACGGTCGCCCTCGAGCCCCTGGGGAGAGAAAGACAGAAACCTTGCCGGCACGCCGCCATCCGCCTCAAGCTCCAGATACCCCGGGCACTCCCACATAAAGCCAAAGCGCTCGGGGGTAGACACGCGGCTCTCGAGCTCCCAACTCAGCATATCGGCCGAGCCATACACCAGGATCTCGCCCACATCGCGCCCGGCACCCTCGCCGTGCATGGCGCAAAATCGACTATCGACATGCGGCCCATCCACGCGACGACGCGCGCCCAGCACCATGTGGTAACGCCCATTATCATCGCGCCACACCTTGGGATCGCGCACATGGCAGGTCAAATCCTCGGGATAATCCTCGGACGCCAGCACCACACGCTTTTGGCTGAACTCCCGACCGGCAAGGCCATCAACGCTCTCGACATAAACAGTATCGGCGCGGCGGCCGGTATTGACGTAGTCGTACGTGCCGTCTGCATCGGAGAGTTTAACGTTGCCTGTGTACAGTACGCGAATGCGGCCGTCCTCGGCAAGCGCGGAGCCCGAATACACGCCATGGCAATCGAACGGCTCGTCGGGCAGCAGCGGGGCGCCAACGTAGTCCCACGTCATAAGATCGCGGCTTGTGGCATGGCCCCACATCTTGACGCCACCCTCGACATCAAACGGCGCATACTGAAAATAGGCATGGAACACGCCGCCCGCTTGGCAAAGACCATTGGGGTCGTTGAGCCAGCCCGCCGGCGGCATAATATGGAAGCGCTGGCCATATGCGCCATGACCGCACTCAGAGGCGGCGGTGTCAACAGCGGCAACCAGCTTTGCAAGGTCGCGGCCAAGTGCATTAGACATATCAAAGTCCTAACGGATCGAAAGTAACAAGGCGCCAGAGATCGACACCAGATACGGGAAACGCCCGCGAGCATACAACCCGCGGGCGCCCCTCAATCAAAAGCTCTTAGGCCTGCTCGGAAGCCTTGGGCTCGTCCTTGTACAGGACAAACGAGACGGCAAAGGAAACCAGCGCGGCGACCGCAAACATGATCGCGTACTGCACGGGCTGGGCCAGGCACAGCAGGATACCGAAGATGCCGGTAACGCCGGTGCCGGAAGCAGCAAGCGAGGTGAGTGCGCAGACCAGGGCACCGCAACCGCCGCCGATGCAGCCGGCGATGAAGGGCTTAAAGAAGCGCAGGTTCACACCAAAGATGGCAGGCTCGGTAATACCCATGAAGGCGGACAGGGCCGAAGGAAGCGCCAGGCCCTTGATCTTGGCATCGCGGGTCTTAAAGGCAACGGCGAGCGCGGCGCCACCCTGGGCGATGTTGGCGGCACTGGCGATGGGCAGCCAATAGGTCACACCGTACTGGGCAAGCTGACCCAGGTCGATGGCGGTGTACATCTGGTGGATACCGGTAACGACCGTGGGGGCATAGAACAGGCCGACGATAAAGGAACCGATGCCGAAGGGCAGGGTCAGCAGGGCCTGGATCAGACCGAGGATGGCGTTCTCGGCCCAGACAAAGATGGGGCCGACGGCAACGAGCGTCACGAGCACGGTCACGAACACCGAGACGAGCGGAGTCACAAAGAGGTCGAACATCTCGGGAACGATCTTGTGCAGGCGCTTCTCGAGGAAGGCCAGAATGGCGCAGGCGATAACGATGGGGATCACATGGCCCTGATAGCCGACCCACTCAAAGCTGTACACACCGGGAATAACGGTGACCATGGTCTGCACGCCCTCGGAGGCAACCGTGTAGGCGCTCTGCAGCGAGGAGTTGATAAACGCACCACCGACGACGGCGCCCAGATACGGGTTGGCGCCAAAGGCCTTAGCCGCGGAGTAGCCGATTAGGATCTGCAGAATGCCAAAGGACGTTCCCGAGACCAGATCGGCAATCTTATAAATAAAGTTATTGGTGTCGAGCGCGATAAAGCCGTTGGAGGCCATAAAGTTGAGGGCGCTCATAATGCCCAGCAGCAGGCCCGAAGCCACGATGGCGGGGATGATGGGGACAAAGACGTCGCCGAGCACCTTAATGGCACGCATAAAGATGTTCTGCTGCTGCGCCGCGGCCTCCTTGACCTCGGCCTTGGTGGCAGCCTCGACGCCGCTAAGCGCGATGAACTCTTCGTAGACCTTGTTGACGGTGCCGGTGCCAAAAATAATCTGGAGCTGGCCCTGGGCCTCAAAGACGCCCTTGGCACCATCGACATTCTCGATGGCCTCCTTGTTAACCTTGGAATTATCGGCAATCACCAGGCGTAGACGCGTGGCGCAGTGTGCGGCCGAAACAACGTTGTCGGCGCCACCGACGTTGTCGAGCACCTCTTGGGCTGATTTGCGGTAGTCCATAACTTCCCTTTCCTCCAACGGGCGCATGTGCACCCGGCCATCTTTGACACATACACTGTAATCGTTTTCAGTTTGATATGACTGTAATCGTTTTCATAGTAGGGTGAACGGTAGGAAAAAGCCGGCGAATGGTAGTTTTGAGACAAAACTGGGGACTCAAAGGCAGGCAGACACGTCCAAGGCCTAGACATTCATAAGCTGATGGCCGAGCTTGAGCGTCTTGAGACCGCTCTCCCCCTCCTCGCCATCGAGCGCGTTGAGCAACATATTGGTCGCCTCGACGCCGCTGGTCAGGTAGCCGTAATGCACGGTGGGAATGCCGCCCGTCAGCGCGCGCAAAAATGCGTTGTCGCCGAAGCCGCTCACGCGACGCACGCCCTCGCCCATGCCACGCACCTCGTCAAGAGCGCGCAGGGCGCCGGCAGCCATAGTGTCGGTCGCGCACGCGATAAACGAAACATCGGGGGCATCGGCAAGCAGCTCGCGCGCAGCGCGATAGCCCGAGTCGAGCGTAAACGAGCCCAGGCGAATCAAGGCGGCATCGAGCGGGTTACCCGCGGCGCGCAAGCCGGCCTCAAAACCGCGACGGCGGTCATAACCGGCCGCGCGGTCCTCTTCGGTAACTCCGATGTAGGCGATCTTGCCATCCACCCGACCCGCAAGCGCACTGCCGAGCTCAAAGGCAGCCTCGTAATCGTCGTGATAGACGCACGCCGCGCCCTCGACATGTTGGCCGATCAACACAATGGGTACACGGCACGACTCAATCGCGCGACGGTGCTCGTCGGTGATCATAGTTGCCACCAGAACAATGCCGTCAACCGGGTGGTTTTGGAATAAATCGAGGTATTCGAGCTCACGATCGGCCGCGTTGTCGGTGTTGGCAAGCAGCATCTGGTAGCCACGGCGACCGAGCACCTGACCAATGCCGGCGGTAATGCGGCTCACGGATTCCGAGTTGATCTTAGGCACGATAACGCCGATGAGCTTAGTGGAGCCGGTGCGCAGCGCGCGAGCCTGGCTGGATCGCACGTATCCGGTCAGCTCGATTGCCTGCTTAATGCGCTCGGCCTTGTCCGCCGAGATATATCCACCGTTGAGGTAGCGCGAGACGGCGGCGCTCGAAACGCCGGCCAGCTCGGCCACATCTTTCATCTTAACCACGAGCACCCCTGTCATTGAAATCGCTTTCACCATAATACCCGCGAACGCGCTCAATGAATCAACTCGCCCATCCAGGTCGAGCAAACGTCAGCGAGCGGGCAGCTGCCGTGGCGAGGTGCCGCGAAAGAGGAGCGAAGCGTACTTAATGTACGCGAGCGACGGTTTGAATGGCAGATCGCCCGGCAGATGCCCGCGCAGCGTCGAGCGGTCCGGCGTTTGTTAAAACGCCGGAAAATAGTTAGCCGTGGTACTCGCCGTTGTACTGGATGAGCGTGAGGTCTTCAACGCCATCGAGCGCGCGAATGGCGTCGGCATAGGGCATGTCAACACCGTCCGAGAAAAGCTCGACGGCCATCTCGACTTTGTCGCCGCGCATCGTCTTGGACTTGACGGTAAACTTGGTGCGCCCAAATGCACGCACGATATCGTCGCCGGCGGTCTGGCCCGTGTAGTGGATGACCATCATGTACACGCGTGCCTTATCCTGGTGGCTCGCAAAGCCGGCAATCATCACCACAATCACCACTGCCGTAAGCCCCACGAGCGCGTACATGCCGGCGCCTGCCGTAATGCCCGTGGTAATGGCCCAAAAAAGATACAGCAGGTCGAGCGGGTCCTTAACCGCCGTACGATAGCGGACGATTGACAGAGCACCTACCATACCGAGCGAGATGACCACGTTGGTCGAAATCGCGAGCGTGACCATGCAGGTGAGCACGCACATGCCCACGAGCGTCACGGCAAAGCTACGCGAATACACCACACCGGTAAAAAAGCGCTTGTACACGTAATAGATCAGGATGCCCATGGCGAGCGCCACGAGCAGCGAAAGGCCAATCTTGGCAGGGTCGACCTGACCAAACGCCTCCAAAACGGAGTTCTTAAAAAAGTCCCTGGTGCTCATGGTCTAAATATCCCCTCGGTTCTCAAAATCCGATTCCCAGTAGTTAAATCCGCGAAGGTAGGCGGTCTTGTCGTAACACAGGCAGTACTTGGAGACCGCCGTAAGCTCGGCTGCGCCCGGCGGCACCATATCGCGCACCAGCTGCGGGCAAAACTCCGTAAACTTGACCTCCATCACTAGCTTGCCGGGCTCCAGGACCGGCAGCGCGGGCAGCGTCGCGTCAAAGATATCGAAGCTTCCCACCGCGGCACGCACGTTCATGTCAAACGTAATGCGCACAGTGCCCTCATCCATCACCCACGGCTCGCGCTCGTAGTCCACGATGGTCCGCGGGCGCATCATGTTGCAGATGCACTCGATGTAGAACTCGCGGCAGAGCGGATAGGGGCTCCTCAGCAAAAAGTCGTAGTCGCCGGCCAGGATCTGCTCAAACTCGCCGCGCGTGAGCGGCGCATCCTCCTTGTAAATCCAGCTACCGTACTTCTTTTTGCGCTCGAGCTTAATCACCTTGTCGCTGCCGTTATAGATGCGTACGCGATACTTTTTGCGCATGAGAATGCCGGCGTCTTTTTCCTCGTAGGCCGAGTTGCAGTAGTCGTCAAAATACAGGCTGCGAATAGTGTAACCGCCCGCCCGCGCATGCTTGTCCAGCTTAAACACCGGCGCCATGCGACAGGCAAGCGCGGCGTGCTCGCCCTCGTTAATGAGATATTTGAGCTCGTGGCGGTAACGCTCCTGCGTGGTACGCACAGGCGGAGCCGCCAAGCGCTCAAGCAGCGCGCTAGCCCTCCTCATACGTGTCCTCCACGACCTTACCGCCATCTTGCACGTAAAAACACTTCATGCCGTAGTGCTTGCCGTCGTCGGTCACATAGTAGTCAAACGCATCTTGCGTATAGCCATCGGAGTTGGTAGCACGCACGCGCACAAAATACTGGCCGGCATCGGGCGCATCGCAGGTAACCTCAGGCAGCAGCACGTCGTCGGCCTTAAAAAGCACGTCCTTGATGGCATAGTCGCGCGCAAGCTCTACGGTGTAGCGAATGTCGCGCGCCTCAAAGTCGTAGGACGCATCCCAGTTAATACGAAGCTTACCGTTATCGATCCGCGGCACGCCGATGTAGAACGGCATGGGCTTTTTAAAACTCTCGCGAAAGCTCTTGTAGTTCTCCTCGATCTCGGAGGGAATCGCCGCGGCGATCTGCTCGTATTGGTCCTTGGTGACAGGCAGATGGTCGATATCGGGCGAAGCAAAGACCAGCGATTCAGTAACCTCGCGGTAGTGCTTGATCATCTTGCTCAGGCGTGCCTCGGTCATATACGAACGCAGGTCCTTGACGGCGCGGTCGAGCTCGCTGCGGAACGATTTGCTGCGCAGCGCACGATTGAACAGTACGTTGCCCCAGTAGTTGCTCACGCCGCGCTCCCAGCTCGCGTAGTCCGAAAACCCGGTAAGAGAAAGCTCCAGCTTACGCAGCATGCCGTCGTTATCCCAATCCAAAAAGTACCAGGTATTTGAGTTGAGCGGGCTGTACAAATAGCAGTTACGGTTCTGCGTATCACAGTTGCCCGTCAGAATCTGAAACGCCAGCCAATAAACCAGATTCTCGGAATCAAAGTAGGTATCGAACATATCATCGATCTTTTGCGATTCGTCGTTGAGCGCATCGAGCATCTCGATGAGCTTGGTGTGGTCCGAATCGCCCTTAATCTCGAGCATGCCCTCAAATTTAGCCTGGTTGTAGTCGGGATCGTCGGCGAGCTTAATGATGTCCTCGTAGCGATGGAAATCGAAGCTGTTCACCTTATACAGATGCCCGTTCTTATCCAAGCCGTGCGCCTTAAGCGCCGTCTTATTGAGCTGCTCCACCTGCGTAAACAGGCCGTAGTCCTCAAAGGTGTCGTTGGACTTTTCGGTCTGGTCGCACACCCACAGATGCACAAACTGCGTACGTAGGCCCATCATCTGGGGAATCCCACGGATAAGGTCGTAGGCCATCTTGTTGCGAAAACGCATACCCTCGCCCATGTGCTTGTTGAGCGCAATCGCGCGCTGTTGGCGCCAGGTACCCTTGCCCTTTTTGAGCTCCACCTTGTAATTCTTTTGCGAGTTCATGCTCGACGTCTGGCCGCGCACCTGCACGGTAGCATTGGGCGCTTCCTCGCCATAGCCAACCTCGCCGGCCTCCGGGGCCTCTTCGTCGCCCGGCTGCAACAGGCCCATAACCTGATAGCGCGTCACGCCCATGTCGGCATAGTCATACACCGAGTACGTGTTGATCTCGGCCCAGCTGTGGTCGGTGTTCTCGGAGCTGTTGCCGCGCGAGACCGTCAGGTACATGGTCACAATGCCCGAGTCGTCGTAGACCTCGTAGAGCTCGTCCTTGTCGCGCAGGTGTTTGGCCTTATTCGAGGCCTCAGCCTTTTTAATCTTGTCCTGCTTTTTGACCTTTTTAGTCGAGGATTCGTCCTGAGACGAACAGCCCGAAAGCAACAGCGCGCCGGCAGCCGCCTCGATCAGGCAGCGGCGAGACATCAACTTATCGATCATCAGAACCTCCCCAATGTTTTTGATACAGGCGAACCACCATACGTTCAAACGCACTGCGCGGCTCACCGCCCGCGCGCTTGTCCTCGTAGCATTGCTCAACACGGTCGAGCACCCGGCCAAGTTCGGTAAACCAGCCCGTCTTGTCGGTCGCCACAATGGGCTGCTGGCTCAGGATACGATACGGCAAGTTGGCGGTATAGGCATCGAGTCGCAGCAGCGCCACGATAAAAAACACCGCCGCACCCAACAAAAAGCCAAAGCCGTAAAACTGCTGCGGCAAGAGCAGAGAAACGGCAGTCGCCAGCCCGGCCACACCGGCAAACAGGCCCGAAGCCAGAACGGCCCCCTTGTAGTCGGTAAAGTACAGCAAGATGAGCATCACCGTATTGCCCACGGCATACAGGCCATAACCCACGCACAGCGTGCGAAAATACCCGTGCATCAGGTTGTTAAAGCCCAGCGGCAGAGCCGAGAGCACCGTGGTCTCGAGAGAAATGACCGCAGCGGTCACAAACAGCTGCTTGAGCGCGCAAAAGCGCAGTTCGCTGTTGAGCGTGGAGAGCATCTCCTCCTCGGCCACCACAATGTCGCCTACCACGCCGCCGTCGTTGAACAGGCTGTAGTAGTCGCGATAGCGCGGATAGAAGTTGACCTCGACCGAGACCACAAAGTTGACGGTCGTGACCAGGATGGTCAAAAACGCGATGAGCGCCGGCACATCGTAGTAGGGCGCACCATAAAAGAAGCCCTTGACCTGCACGCCAATGGGACCGGCCCAAATAATCACCAGGTGCGCAAAGAGCCCCAGATTGGTTAACAGGCCCGTGAGCGCCAGCGGCATAAACTGATCGAGCCACCGCAAAAAGGGCCAGGGGCTGCGGTCGCTCTGAGGAAAATACCGGTACAGCAGCACCACGTCCCAGGCGAGCATGACGCCGTAGCCCAGAGCAATTGACGCCAACAGGCCCTCGACCGGCGGCAGTCCCAGCGCCAGCGCGGCCAGGGCGCACAGGCACGCCACGCCAATGGCAGCCGCAAAGCTGCACAGGATGCCGCGGTAATCCTTGATGGCCGTGAGGTAACTCATGCCGTTCCAGTTGACGATCATAATGTTGAACAGCCACAGGCACAGCAGCCCCTGCAGCAGCGTGGCGCCCGAGAACAGCAAAAAGACGCCGTAGAGCACCGTGCCCGCAACGAGCATGATGGCGTTGGAGCCCCAAAACGAAGGCAGTATCTCATCCTCGCGCTCGGCAAACAACATATCAGCCAAAAAGCGCGTGACCGGCATGGAGAAAAAGCACGTGAGCGTGAGCGACGCCAGCAGCGTATAGGTCACCATGCACACCAGCAAGTCCTGGTTGGCGCGCCCCACGCCCCACAGACCGCACAGCACCAAGATACCCACCTGGAGCAGCACACCCAGCAGCATGGGGCCCGTGCACACAATGCCGGCGTAGCCGTAAGCGCGCATCGTGGCAAACAGGCCCTTGCGCCTAAACAGGCGCTTGAGCTCAAAACCAATTCCGGCCACCGGCTACTCCCCCTCTCTGGGCAGGTCAAACGCTTGCGCCGTCTCGTCGTACAGCGCGCGATAGTTGGCGAGCATCTGCTCGTGCAAAAAGTACGTGGCAACGCGACGCTGCCCGCGCTCCCCCATCTCAATGCGACGGGAGCGGCTCACGCACATGCGCTCCATGGCATCGGCCAAACCCTTGCGATACATGGGCGGCGTCACAAATCCCGCCACGCCAAAGTCATCGCCCGGTGCGCCCTCCAGCAGCTCGCGGCAGCAGCCCACCTCGGTCGTCACGCAGGGACGGCGCGCTGCAAGCGACTCCAGCACGCTGAGCGGCTGGCCCTCAGAGATGCTCGTCAAAATGGTAAAGTCGAGCTTTTCCATGTACTCGACCACGTTGACGCGACCGGTAAAGATCAGGTCGTGCACGCCCAGGGTTTCGACCAGCGCGTGGCACTCGGCGCTATACTCCTCGTCGTCCACGCCGCCCATGATGTGCAGACGCACCTTAGGCAGGCGCTCGTGCAGTTCAAAGAAGGCATAGATCATAGTCTTGACGTCCTTGATGGGAGCCAGGCGCACCACCGCGCCAATGTCCACCCAACCGTCATCGGGCTTTATGGGAATGTCCTTAAAGCGGTCGAACTGGATACCGTTGGGGATGACCAGACATTTGTCTGCATCGCAACCCATATCGATCTGCGTCTTGCGAGCGTTATGGAACAAACTGGTCACGCGGAAGGCGCGGCGGTAGATCTCCTCCGAAAGCAGGTAGAAAAAGCGAATCCAGCGGTCCTTAAATGACGGCACCACCCAGTCGGCGCGAATGATCTCTTCCTCGCGTTCGCGGGTATAGATGCCGTGCTCGGTGAGCAGCACCGGCGCATGGTGAACGCTTGAGCCCAGGCAGGCGAGCAGGCCGCCGTAACCAGTCGAGATGGCGTGGTACACATCGGCCACCGGCACCTCGCTGCCCAGAAGGTAGAGCACGGGCAGCATCATGGAGCGCATGGTGTGGAATGCATCGGCAAAGGGCGTGTAGGGGTACTCTGCCAGGCACACGTCGCGGAAGATATCCATAAACGTGCGGCTCTGCAAAAACGAGAGCGGATGCACGCGACGGCGCTGGAAAATATCGAACAGCACGTCCCAGTCCGGATTGGAGAGCGATACCAGGCGGCGCAACGCCTCGCGCTCGCGGTCGTTAAAACTGGCTTCGTGCTGCTCGCCCGAAAGCCGCAGGGCATCGTCCAGGAACACCTCGTGCACCTCGACCACGTTGCTGGGCAGCTCGTAGACAAATTTGCCGCGGTCGGCAGCATGTGCGCCGATCACCCATAGCACAAACTCATGCTCGGGCATGGCCTGGATATAGCCATGCATCCAGGTAGATACGCCGCCGTGCACATAGGGGTAGCAACCCTCGAGTACCAAGCAGATTCTCATCTGTCGCCACCCTCCTTGCGCTCGATCGTCAGGGTATTATCATTTGCCTTGAGCAGATACAGATTGCCCGTAAGGTGCGTCAGTTCGCCACCCGTCACCGCACCCGGCTCGCCATTATTGGCGCGGAACATGAGCCACGCCTCGTCGTGGAAATTGCCCAGGCTGAGCGTCCAGGCATCCGCACTGGTATCCACGCTCACCGTAACCGACGAAAAGCGCTGAATGGCGCCCGAGCATTCCGAGCCGGTCTGGCGGCGCAGGTCGGGCGCAGACTTGGTAAGCCAGTCCAGGTAGTCGGTCAGGCCGCCCTTGTAGACTTCCCAGCCCTCCTTGGCGCCGCGATCGGGATCGAGCAGGTCGTCCGGGTGCATAAAGTGCGTACTCACGTAGTGCATGTTGAGCTCGGACACGGCAGCCAGGCGCATATAGGAATCGTCGACCATGCCGCCCGAGACAATACGCGGCTGCTCCACAATACCATCGCTCGCCACGCCAAACTCCTGCACGTACGGCAGGTCGGTACCGTCCTCAAAGTACGTACTAGCAATAGTCTTAATGCGCGGAACGTCGGTGCCGATAAGTTGGCGCGCGCGGGCCGAAAGGATATTCGACGGTGGCACGTAGACCGAGCCATGAGCGTTGGGCAGGACCTCGTCTTGAAACGCGATAAGTTCGTTAAGCGAAGCGACGAGCGTCTCTTTGTTCTTCCAGGTCTTGTAGACGTACAGCGTGCCATAGTCGGTATCCCAGAGCGCCAGAGGCTGATGGTTGTAGCCGTGAAAGCCCAGCTCTCCGCCCATCTGCAGCAGCATGCCGCCAAAATAGCGGAACTGCGTGGTATCGGGTTGGCGCGCGGGCTCGGTCTGGTTGACCGCGTCCTCGTAGTTTTCGATCATCACGCCGGTATAGCGAATGCCGTATTTTTGCGCGAGCTTTTGCAGATCGGGCCACCAGACCTTGGTGTAAAAATCGGCAATGGAAAGGTCGTAGTCACGCTTGATATAAGTACCATCGCCCGAGGGCACGGGGCTAGGAAAGTCGTCCAAATAGAACACGGCGCTGTTGATGACCGGATAGGCCGTGGCACCACCCAGCAAGCTTATGGCCGAAGCATAGAACCCACGCATGACCTTGTCGTAAATGCCAATGTTGCACACCACGGTGTGACCACTTCCGCAATCGTTAGACCACATGAGCGGCGTGCCCGCGTCACCGGTCCTTGCCCAGACGTGCGCCGTTTCGCGCAATGAAACCGAAAGCGAAGAATCGAAGGGGTCCGAGAACTCGTAGCGCTCTCCTCCGCCCAACATAAAGTCCTCGCTCGGAACGATACTTTCGGCTGTCGCATAGTCATATCCGGCCGATTCGATCCCAAGCTTGGAAGCAATAGCCTGCAGGCAGTTCGAGCTATCTGGCGTCATGCCCAGCATGAGTGAGCCGCCCGCACTCACCCAACTCATCAGATCGGTCAGATGCGCACCCAGTCCGTCAAGCGAGGGCATAAGCACAATCACGCGATCAAACGACGTGAGCGATGGGATCGCGTCCGCACCGTCGATGGCAATATCAACATCGCGATGGGCGATCTTCATGTCCAGCAAAATCTGGTCGAACTGGTCTTTAACGTCGTCGACGCTATCTTGGTCCGAGTCGGTAATGACCAGGCACGTGGGCTTTTGGCCAAAGATTGCCGAGGAGGCAGGCACCGCATCGTTGGCGGCAAGCATCCCCAGCTTATGCTGGCCCGCACTGTACTGCACGCCGGCACGCTCCACCAGCAGCACGGCGGCCATGGCAATAAAGACCGCCCACACCACGAGGAGTCCCATCCAACGAAAGCGGCCTGCACGGTCGCGGATATGTTGCGCCACACTCATCTGGCCTCCTCCCCGTCGCGCCAAAACGCCAACTTTTCGCGGTTGTCGGCGCTCAAATATACATGTTGCTTGTCAATCGCATCGATCACACGGTGAACCTCGACACCGTTGTGGCGCATCACGGCCAGCCGCAGGCAAAGCATCCAAACCTCCTGCTCCTCGGGCACGTCGAGCACCAGCTGGTCGGTCACGGCCTGCGCCTCGTCGATCTGTCCGACATCGGCCAGCGCCGTCGCGTATCGAATGCGCAGCTCAAAAGTGTCTTCGCGCTCGCAGCGACGCGCAAGCAGGCGCGCGTACTGTTGGCGCTGAATCTGAGCCACGCGTCCCTCAGCCAAACCCGAGCCCAAATATTCACCAAGAAAATCGCAGTATTCGTTGAGGTTTTGCGCATTCGGGTCCGTCTTAAAGGCACGCTCCAGCTGCTGAAGCTTAAGGTCGGACTCCTTGGAGATCTGCGCCACCGCCGTCGCGGCATAGTGCGCCACCTCAACGTCGTCGTTAAGCTTAGCCGCCTGCAGCTGCGCCAGGTACGCGTCGGGCTCCTCGGTGAGCATGGAGAGCATTAGGCGGCGCCGGCATGCCGGATCGTTGACGATGAGCGCCTCCTCGAGCGGCACTACGCCTGCATCGGCGTCACGGTCGTGCACCAGGATGCTGCGATGCAGGACGTCGTTGAAGCGCAGCGACTCCAGCGCAGACTCTTTCAGCCCCTCGCCAAACACCGCGCTGCGGGCCGATAGCAGAACCACCAGCAACGGGCCCCACAGCGGCACCAGCACTATCACAGCCAACATGTGCCCGCGCACCGGCAGCAGGCCCAGCTTCATGAGCGTCCACAGCATCAGGCAAACCAGCGCATGAATCAGCAGCAAGACGGCAGCAACGACAAGCGAGATCAAGCGGCACCCCCCTCACCGTCACCGGTGTAAGAGATGTGCTGCAGCAGCGCCACGATATCCTCGCCGTCGACGGGCTCCACCGCAATATGCTTTGCGCTCAGGCGCTCGCGGATAATGGGCAGATCGCACGCCTTTGCCTGACGCATAAGCAGGTAGAGCACGTCGCCGTCGACCAAGCCCGCCGCGTCGCTCTCGCGGATTGCCGACCCAATTGCGCCCACCAGCTCGCCGACAGGCTCCATGCCCGGTACCACGCGCAGGAGCAAAAAACTCCCCATCTTGCTATCTGCCAGCGCCTGCTCCGCCGCGAGCTCTTGGCCAAAGGCCGCCTGCTTGAGCACGCAAGTGCCGTCAACGCAGCGTTTATCCTGCGCCACCGCCTCATAGTCAAAGGCACGGCCCAGCGCGCTTTCGACCAGCCCGCACAAGATGCGGAACAGGTTTTGATAATAGAGGGTCATTTGGTTTTCGGCCGCACTACGCACAAAGATCAACACGGCGGGTGCCCCGTCGCGCTCGATCGTGTATCCAAACATGGGAAGCCCCGGCGTCAGCTCGCGGTTCACCCACAGGTTCGAACGACCCCCGTCGCCCAAAAGAGGTGCAAGCTGCTCAAGCGTGAGCGAGCGTGCGGCATCTTCGGCAATCGCGGGACTTGCTGCCACCAGGCGTGCAAATGCCCCGCCCGAAACATGGTAGATCGCCACCGAATCGTTCTCGAGGATCTCGCCCAGAAGCTCGCAGCACTTGCGATAGATATCGCGCGGGTTGAGCACGTCGAGCTCCTGCGTCACGGCAAAGATCTTGCCAAAGCTGTCGTGGCGACCCACGATCTGGCGCCTGTACGCGCGCTTATCATCGATCGCGTCGTGATAGAGCTGCGTAAGAAACGTATTGCGGTTGCGCACGAGCTCGTTTTGATCACGCTCCGCCCTAATGGCTTCGCTGTTGCGCAGCTGCACATAGCCGCACACGGCACCCACAACAAAGTACGCAATAAACGGCAGCCAGTTGGACGGCTCGTAGAACAGGCCCTGGAAGGTATAGCCGTACTGAGTAAAGTAGCTCGCGGCCAAACCCACCGACGCCAGCAGCGCCGCAACCAGGCCAAAATCCAAGCCATACAGCGTGCCGATCAACACCACGTAGAGCAGGCGATAATCGAGCACGTTGAGCTGGGCCGATTGTGAGAACAGATGCTCCAGCACCTCGAACAGAACCCAAGCAACGCCCGTCTCCAGGCATTTGATGGGCAGCGAGCGCATCTGGATGCGGTCGATGGCGGCACGCAAGGGGTTGACCTTCTTCGCGCGACCGGCATCCCAACGCGCCTGAATGGTCGAAAGATCGCGCATCAGGTCGTAGCGCTGAAACCAACCATAACGAACGCGAACGATGTCGCTGACGGGCATGGCGTAGCCGGCAGAATCGCCATAGGCAACCGAGAGCCCTAGGAACAGCGCCTTGAGAGCCTCGCCCACCTCACCCGCCGTGTGATGGAAGGTATCGGCAATATCGAGCGTCTCAAAGTTACCATCCCAGCTATCGAAGATACGGCGTACCAGCACCGCAAGCTCCTCGGCACACAGCAGGGGAAACGCCGCATCCTGCGCGCCCTGCAGAGCAACCGATCCGGTTGAGCACGCGTCGAACAGCGGCACCAAAAACGGGTCCTCCAGCGCGGCAGACGCGGTATACAGGAACGGCACGCGCAGGATCTTGGTCTGAACGCCCTCGCGAGCAGCGTAGTAGCGGCACAGGTCGTTGGCTGCGTGCGCGATAATGCCCTTGCCCGTTCGCCCCGCGGCATCGGCGGCACCCTCGGCACCCGCGGGCCCCGCTACATACAGCAGTTGGACCCGGCGACCCGCGCACGCACGAAAGACCGAGCGCAGCGTCTCGATATCGCCCACGGTATCGGTATGCGGGGTAAGGTAATTGGATAGGTAGACCACGCGGTCGAACTCGTAGGCCTGATCCAGGTGTTGCAGAAGCTCTTTCCACGAGGCATGGGGCGATGACTCGTCGCGGCGCGCTTCCGCGGCAGCGACGACCTGGACATGGTCCCGGGGGAACGCCTTGGCACAAAAGTCATCGTCAACATATGCGGTGTTGCCAACAACCAGCACCTCCATGGCGCACCCCTCCCCTAAAATCCACTTTAGTCATAGTCAAACATGCGTATTTTACGCTGTCAACGCGAGCTGGAACGCCTTTAAGGCTGTTTTAAGAACTTTTTTAGAAGCCCAGAGGTCGAAAGCGAACGCGCAAAACGAAACAGATCCAATCCAATGCGGAATATACGTGTAACATAATCGGTTACATGATATGTTGAACACGAACAATATGATGTAACGCGATTGGTTACAGGAATGAAAATACGCTACGCCAACAAAAGGCTCGAGGAAATATGTACCGACGAAAAGAAGTGCAAGAAAAATAGGTCCGACATCGCAAGGGGTGTAAAGCTCCGACACAACACATTAGAGACAGCCAGCTCGATGGAGGATCTAAAGAATCTAGACCCATGCGGAAGATGGCATCAGCTTTGCGGTGATAGAGAGGGTCAATGGGCGGGAAAAATAAACAAGAATTATCGAATGATTGTCGAGCCAATTAACGGATGTATGAAAGTAACTAAGGTCGAAAAAACAACGGACGAAGAATCCTCAGTAAAAGTTCTATCAATTGAAGACTATCACTAGGCACATAAAGGAAGCAGAACAATGGGAACCAACTATGCGGTTGCACCTGGCATGTATTTACAAGAATGGCTAGATGACGAGCAGATGACGCAGCAGGCCCTTGCCGACCGACTTGGCATCTCCCGCAAAACGGTTAACGGGATACTAAAGGGTACGCAGCCCATCTCGCAGGACACCGCCATTAAGCTTGAAAGAGTCACCTCTATTCCCCGGGATAGCTGGATTCGCTTCGAGGCAAAGTACCGTGAAGATCTAGCTAGGCTCGAAGATGAGCTAAAAATGGCAAGCTCCGCCGACATCATCACCCCGCCGTTAGGAAAGTTTCTTCGCGACAAAGGGCTTACTACCGCCACCAAAAGAAACCCCGGCAAGCTCGTATCTGATTTTTTGAATGTTGTTGGTTACGGCAGCATAGATGCTTATGCGAAAGGCGTCGATTGCGTCTTCTCCTCCATTGCGACGTTAAAAGAGGCAGGTAAACCCGTTGACCCCGCAAGCATGATGGCTTGGATTTCGCTAGGTGAAAGCGCCGAAACGCCAACAACCAATGGGGCTAAAGCATACAACGAGGTATCGCTCAGAGCCTCTTTGAGCTCATTAAGACAACGCGCGGCAACGACAGACGATATGACCTTAACGGACATTACGCACCAACTGGAGCAATGTGGCGTCACGCTGCAGTTCATTTCTGCGCCAGATCAATTTCCGCTACATGGAATAACGCGTTGGACCAAAGACGGAAGACCCGTAATCCAGATGACGGGCAGACGCAAAAAAGACGGTTTTATCATTTGGACTCTGTTCCACGAAATCGGGCACATTCTAAATGACGGGAACGTAGGAATCACTCTTAGCTATATTGACGAAAAGCAAAGTTCAAAGAGCGAATCCGAGAAGCGCGCCAACGCCTTTGCAAGAGAGGTCCTTATGGGACCAGAGGGTCTCTCGCCTTATCATGACTGCAAGACCTCGACAAAAATCCAGCGTATCGCTCAGGATAGAGGAGATTGCCCGGGAGTTGTGGTAAATCTGATGCACCGAAAGAGGATGCTCGACTACAGCTGGTGCAATGACCTCCTTAAAGACATGACAATTCCTTTTAAGATCTAAAACAAACGGCCGGCCAGACCCCCTTTTTGAGCATCTGCGACCTGCCGTTTTGTTGCAAAAAAAAATGGGTTTTGCTCAGAGGTTTCCGATTTTCCCCGCACTTCCGAAATAATGGCGGCGTCAGCGACAACATCCAGCAATCGCGAACGTAATGAGATATCCATCCAAATAAAAATAGGGGATGCCCTCCGTTGGGAAGGAACCCCCTTGCAAAACGATGGCCCTCAGCGGACCATCGTTTTTTATTTCGATAATCATACCTCAACTGTCACACACCTCACCACAAGGGCATCGAAATGTCTGCGAGCCGAGTTCTAGCCGGGTAACATGCGTCAGTACAGTTACATGCGAGCAAAAACTCAAATAGCTAAAGGAAAAACCTAATCAACGCAATCTTTAACGCCGACAAACTCAAATCTAAGCTCCTGCGTAACCGAAGGATATTTCGAGTGGTCTACAGGGCTCATAAACATATCTAACGGCCTAACGTATAAAGAGCGATCACCATAAAGCGCACGATACACAACATAGAGATCATTGGTCTCAGAATGCTTCGCTGTGCCGATGACAAGATATTCATTTCCCTTGAAATGCCTATAGACTCCACCTGTAACAGGTTTCGTGTACCCTTTTTCGCTAGCCACGACTGTCCCTTGCGTCCCTTATCGAATCAACAGCTTTTAAAACCTGATTTAAAAACATACCGAACAAAATGAAGGCACAGAACAGCACCAAAATAAACAAACCGGCCCAGAGCGCTGGAAGATTAAAGTCTTGAACTGCTCCATAAACGCCGGTCCTCAGTAAATCGTAGATATGACTTCCCACCAAACCGACAGGAATAGCCAAGATTACACATTCAACAACGGCAACCATAAGTTCATGTCGAGCATTCTTCATTTGCTCAGTCAGCTCAATCTCTCGACTTTTTGACGCTATCTCCTGGGCACGTTCTTCGCAGATTTCCGAAACTATCTGGCTCTCCATCGCCTTCTGGGCTTCAAAGCGATCCCCGGGATCCTCATCAGCATAATGCGATTGGGCATATTCAGCAATCAAACTACTGAGCATTTGAGCCATTACTCGACACCACCCGATAGATTGGAAACCATATCCTCAAATATCGCCTTTGCCTGAGGAGACAACTCATCAATAAACTGGGATCCAATAAAAGCGTCTTCATTATGATATCGAGCAGCTTTTTGATTGCGGTACAAGCGTTCAGAGCTTGGCTCAGAGGAAAGCTGCTCAAACACAATCTGAGCAACAGCCATTCCAGGCACGAGAGAAACATTATTCGAAGAAGCATTATGGAGGCCGATACTTAAATATCCTGCGTAACTCGGATTACAATGCTGAGCGGAAACCAAGAGGCCAAAACGGGTGAATCGCGTCCTAGGCATAATGTGGGCAGCAATATTATCCGGAAGCTCAATTCGTTCAGCAATCTTACAAAGAACGAACTGTCCCGGTTTCAAAATATAGCCATTCGATATATCAACCGAATCATAAACAGACTCGACAGTCCGTTGATCAAGCAGATTAACAACACCACTCATTGCAACAATTTCTTGGATACCGTCACCCAACGTCACATCATAGGAGGCCGATTGAAGATGCTTTTCATTAAATGGCGCAATCAAAGGTCTTGGGCTTTGAACGAGTTTAATAATTTCGTTATCAGAAAGCAACATGTCCATCCCTCCTACAAACAGTATTAAATCAAATAGTATAGAGTTCCGAAGAAGCAAAAGCCATACAATTCAATCTAAGTTAATGGCCTTCAACCTGCTTATAAAGAATCGCATTTGTTCTCTAGGGAAAGTGCAGGTCACATACCGAGTTTAAGCTCCCTAACGCTACCACCCGCACCGTGACGATTGTCCAGATCCGGATTCACCCTGCGCTCACGTTCAAGAATATATGCAATCACATCATCTAGTTCCGAAGACTCAAAATCCGGGAAGAACATGTCGTCCGAAGCCGAAGTCTCCTCTGTCGTATTTAAACGAACAATAGCAGGGTTACGAATGCTTTCTCCGGCAGGAAGCTCCCTCATGTCACCTATGCGACATGCATAACCTATCTCATAAGCGACATCTCTCCCGAATGGGGAAATAACCAACACAGTCGTGCATCTTGATAGCTCTTCGATACACCGCCTGTAAACATACCGCTTATTTTTAGCCCCATGGGACCTCACCTTAAGTTCCCTAGGTAAAAAAACATCCAAGCCACGGCGCCTTAGCATTGCCGCAATATGCCGATTAGTATCTTGGTTAGCGTATCTGGATGCAATGTAAACCATGATTCAGCACCTGCCAGAGAGATGAATGGGAAATATCGTTTGAAAGCAAAACGCCTCCTCCATGAGATTCGTTAAGAAAATACACTGCAAGGAAACAGAAAATCGAAACGAATAAAGGAATCAACCATGGGACACTTTTCACAATTGAAGAGAAGCTAGTTGATTCTTCAGTATCCCACCTAACGATTAGACCAACCAAAAACACCATAAGAGACACAGACGCACACATGCAAAGACAGACTTGAAAATAGTCGGCAGCCGAATTGATGGACGTTAACGCAGAACCAAGTGTGAAGATGCCCACAAACGCAGTAAGGAGCGCAACGACGTTGCCATATATCTTTCGCTCCATCATCTTGATAGGCTTAACAAATTTTTTGATTCGCTGCTGATCCGCATCGTATACGTCATAATTGCCAATTGCCTCGATCATCTTTTCGTCGGAAAAGTGGCCACTGTACTCTTGTTCAACGACTCCCTCCACCATTTGAAAAGCTACCTGCGCATACCCATCTTCTTTATTATTGAGTTCGATACTGCTGCCACTCAAATTAGTTAATCGAAAATAGAGATGCGTATCATGCCCAGGAAAGTAAAGGGGCGCATCAAGTAGAATTGCTTTACACATCGAAGAGCACCTAAGATAAACCTGAGCTGTCATGTTAGCTGGCAGACTAATCGACTCAACAGATGAAACAAATATCGAATTACCGGGCTTAAGGACATAGGAATCGCATCTAGTTCCGTCAGCGTAAAACTCTTTGGTTCGCAAGTCATAACTAACGCTCTGGACCCTTCCTTTATCCGCATCTAGCAGATAGCCCTCGTCTATCAGCTGCTTGATTCTTTTGTCGGACAAATACATTCGTACACCCCTTTTCGGAGGGATAAGGTTATTTCTGCTAATTTACCTCTAACTCCAGCACGCTGACACATTAAATTTATGAACTGCGCATCGATGCGCATTAACCATTCTGACCAATTCACACCAACCTAAACCTTTCAATCACTCGGCTCCTCGATCACCTTATTCAATTCGTCAGATAGTCGACCTCCACAACGCCGGCAAGCCCAAGCGCGAGATCATGGACGAGTACAACCTCGGCAAGAGCACCGTGGAGAGGTGGATCGAGTAGATAAACGCGACCGACACGTCGCGCGCCGCGGGCAACTGCACGCCCGAGCAGAACCGGATCCTGGAGCTCGAGCGCGAGAACCGCAGGCTCCGGATGGAGGTCGACGTCTTAAAACGGGCGGCGCTGATATACGCTCGAAAGTGAGGCCCATGGCGGCCAACGAGGGCCGCTACCCCATATCAGCGCAGTGCAGGCTCCTCGGCGCCACAAGGTCGACGCACCACTCCATGCGCTCGCGGCCCGACCGGACCTTCCCAGACGGAAACTCGGCCCTCATGCTGGTGACGGCGAGGCTTAAGAACACAGTGGAGCACGAGTGGGGCAAGAGGAGGTACCTGAACATGTCCAAACTGGAGGAGATGGACGAGCTGAAGGAAAAGGCGGAGGGCAAGAAGAGAAAGGGGCCGAGGACGGCTAAACCAATTTGCGAAAGAATCTTGACGGTACCTTAATGCCCACGATTTTCTCGGTAACATCACGCGCGAGCTCCTCGAATTCAAAACTATCCAACGCTTCGTAGTTGTAACCCATCGCAATACCATCCAACAGGAAAAGCAATTATTGTTTTGCAAGCAATATGTTAATAGAAGCTGATAATTTAGTTTTCAAATCAAAGTTGCAGCTCATAGGAGCGCCAACGGTTATCTAGCCATGCAGTCCGAACGCATCCGGGCTTATCAAGCCAGACGATTGGCGCAGAGTCTCCTTGAAGGCATCTGAAGTCAGGCGGCCTTCAATATGGGCTTCATAACAACGAAGCAATGTCTCAGTTGAGAGAACTGCGATTTCAGTTCTCTGTGCAATAGAAATCTGCTTCTCAGGGAATGGATCGCGCTCTTCGGGTCTTAGCTCAATCTGAGATGCAAATATTAAGACACCTTTGATTTTTCGGGAATCGCCTTCGGCCTCCATCTCATCCATTTTAATTTGGACATGATCATATGCCTTTGAAATATGCTGTCGCTTCAGCCCGCGGCTGCTGCCTTTAATTTCAATCAAATAGAAAGTGTCATCGTAAGAGAAGTTGAAATCCTCTTCCTTATTGTCTTCGAAGGTTTCATCAACCTCAGCAATCTCGGCCAAAAGGTGCCGAGCATTATTTTCAAGATCAAAATCTTTGGTACAAAGGACTGACTTAATATCCCGATAACTAGAAAGGACTTTCTCAATCCCTTTCTTCTCCTCGTTTAGAGCAGCAATTTGTTCATCTATTTCTTTTACTCGCGCCCTTTGTACTGTTTCATCATGAAATTCGACTTCATCCAGCCAATCAGGAGTAAGCGCGGGCTGGACTTCGGGCGGGAATACAGCGTCAACAATCGCCGATAATTCAACGAAATTATTTACCATGAGTGTTGTAGCTACAAACGCCCCAGAAATCAGCACAGCCGTAACAGTCGATGCGTTGGATTCCAAAATGACGTTTGCGCCAAAAGGAAGCGGCTTAGCAAACGAGAAATCTGAAGATAGCTCCACATCAGACAAATTGGTTTTCGACTCCCCAAAGCAAACGGGCATTGAGAATGAAAATAATTCCCCTATTGGAGATTCTTTAAAGTTGCTAATAATATTTTTCAAAGGGGAGTTTTTTAAATACGCGCTCGAGCCAATAGAATAGTTATATCCATACTCATGTGAATAAATGTAATTCTGCGGCAATAGAACAATGCACTTAGACTTTTTAGAAAGTGCCATCATTTGCCTGACAGACGAAATGTCTGCATGATCTTTTAAAAGTTTGTCGCTGTTGTGATCGCTATTCCATAAATTCTCATCCTGCAAGTCAATGACCGTTAGCTCAGAGGCATCAAAGGCGCTCGCATTGCTGAATTCTCTTATCGTAAGGTCGGTTGTTTCCGTGAATCCACAACCCTGTTTTCTATATACCAATAACTGAGTCTTCATTACATAATCTCCCAATAACCAGAATGGATAAATCCCGTATTAACAATTCATCGCAGTATGGAAACCATTTATCGGCTGTAGGCACGATATCCCGCACCTACAGCCGAAATGAGCCCGGAACCTTAGCCTCGCGGCGGGAAGGGATCGAACCCATGGGAATCCTTTGCGCGAATTCTGCCGTCAGGGCGATGGATAATCAATTCGGACTGTTGGTTAGAGCTAATGATTCGTCCGCGATTTATAGCATCGCGTTGTGTCGTCGTAACGAATGAAGCGCGACTCGCCCCTTCGCCTTTAACCCGCCAACTTCCGTCCGCCCGCTTTATAACGTGTTGATTTCTGCCTTTCATGTACACCTCGCCTTCGAAACCGATTCATCAACGAATCCACAGCACAAGACTTTCAGCAAGTCCGCTCATGCTGTTCCGCTTAGATTTTAAGCGCCGGTGCGAACATGAACTTAAGCGCGCCTTGAATCCCCTGAGTCCGATAGCCGAACGCGTAAACAGTCCGCAAAGGCAAATGCATGCACGATTTAACCAGCCAAAAATAGGGGGACGTCAGCCTGCGCAGACGCCCCCAATGCGAACACGCTATTTGTCACATAAGCCAGATCTCACACGCGACGCCGCGTCCCCTACTGCCCCTGCGCCCTATACCTGGCCTCGGTGGCCTCCTTGGCCGGGCGCCACCAGGACTCGTTGGCCACGTACCAGTCGATCGTCTGCTTGAGCCCCTCGGCGAAGTCGGTGTGCGCCGGCCTCCAGCCGAGCTCGCGCTGGAGCTTCGTGTTGTCGATGGCGTAGCGGCGGTCGTGGCCGGGGCGGTCGGCGACCCAGTCGAAGTCCTCGGGGTCGCGGCCCATCGCCTCGAGGATCATGCGCAGGACGGTGATGTTGTTCTTCTCGCCATTAGCCCCGATGAGGTAGGTCTCCCCCATGCGGCCCTTGGTGAGGATGTCCCAGACGGCCGAGGAGTGGTCCTCGGTGTGGATCCAGTCGCGGACGTTCTCGCCGCGGCCGTAGAGCTTGGGGCGGACGCCGTCGACGATGTTGGTGATCTGCCTGGGGATGAACTTCTCCACGTGCTGGAAGGGTCCGTAGTTGTTGGAGCAGTTGGAGATCGTTGTTAGCGCCGGAATAATTTAGCCAAATATAGTCGGCCGAGATTGACCAATCCCGGCCGACCCATTTTAGCCAACACGCCCGCATCTATGACTTTCCTATCGCATTCCTACATCCCCTCGGGCTGGA
>NZ_JBBNLT010000014.1:0-64798 GCF_040092345.1 Collinsella sp. CLA-ER-H7
ACGAGCGTCGGTAAGACACGCCGAGGTCGCCGCGGACGGGCTGATATAGGGAGAGGGCCTGACCCCATATCGTTGGGGCCAGGCCCGATTTTGCCTCTTGACAATGTCCTGCTCATATTAAAAGGAATCCCCTTCTGTGCGCGTGGGCGGATTCCCGGTCCGGGCGGCACAGGGGTTAAGTTTGCTGCTCTACAGTCCTGGCTCGCACGGAGGCCACATTAAGTGGCCTCCGGCTCGTGCGGAACTCGCGACAAACTTAACCCCTGTGCCGCCCGGCCCGGGAATCCGACGTGCTCTTCGGGGCAACGTTCCTCACCAAAAAAGACCCGCTCCCCTGTTGGGAAACGGGTCTTTGGAAGGGAGGTTAACGTACTAGGAAATTACTCCTCGTCGTTGTCCTTGGCCTCTTCGGCGTCGTCAGTGTCCACGAGCTGGTTGAGCAGCTCGTCGAGGGAAGCCATGTCCTCGTTGATCGCGCCGTTGGCGGGAGCCTTCTTGTCGTCGATCGGGGCGCCCAGGAGCTCCTCGTCGGCGTCGGCGTGATGCGTCGGAGCGGAGGTACCCAGCAGGATATCGTCCGGACCGTCGGGGCTAAAGACCATCTGCAGCAGCTGCGAGAGGTCTTCCTCGTCGGCAACGTCGTCGTTGTTCTCGAGGATGTAGAGCAGATCGTGGGCCTCCAGGCCGTCACGGAGCTCCTCGATCGCCTTGGCACCGATGCCATCGATGCGCAGCAGATCCTCCTCGGACTTGCCAACCAGGTCGCCAACCGTCTCGATGCCGACCTCGCTGAACTTGTTGGTCCAGCGCTGCGACACGCCCAGGTCGTCGAACAGGTACAGACGAGCCTTCTCGGCGGAGATGGTGTGGCCGTTGCGGGTGAACGAGCCGTCAGCACCACCGAACTCGTCGTAGCCGGCCCAGTCGAGCTGCTGCGGGAGCTGCTCGTCCAGGTCCTTGAGCTCCACAGGAGCCCACTCGGGCAGCGACTTGGCGTTGGGCGAAGCCGGGCCGTCGATGTCCACGTAGCCGTCGGCCGTGCGATACGTCAGCTTGGCGTTGGCGTACGGCTTGAGACCGGTACCAGCCGGGATCTTCTTACCGACAATGACGTTGGACTTAAGGTCGAGCAGGTGGTCGACCTTGCCCTCAATGGCAGCCTCGGTAAGGACGCCGGCGGTACGGATGAACGAAGCGCTCGACAGCCAGGAGTCGATGTTGGACGCGACCTTGAGCGTACCCAGGATGACGGGCTCGGCCACGGGAGCCTGACCGCCCAGACGGGCAACGCGCTCGACCTCGTCGGCGAACTCGTAGCGGTCGACGTACTGACCAAGCAGGTACTTGGAGTCGCCGGGGTTGGTGATCTGAACGCGACGCAGCATCTGACGTGCGAGCACCTCGATGTGCTTGTCATTCAGGTCGACGCCCTGGCTGGTGTAGACGTCCTTAACGCTCTCGACGAAGGTGTGCATCGTCGACTCGATGTCGGTCAGCTTGCGCAAGTTGCGGAAGTTGACGAAGCCCTTGGTGATCTGGTCGCCGGCGCGAACCTCGCAGCCGTCCTCGATCTCGGGCATAAAGCGCACCGAAGCGGGGACGCGACGCTCGTCGAGGACACGGGTGTGATCCTCGGAGTCGGTGAGCGTCAGCACGTACTCGGACTTCTCGGGCTTAATCGAGAGGTGGCCGGAGTACGGAGCCAGCTCGGCCTCGCGACCCAGGATCTTCTCGTTGACGTTGCCGACGATATCGAACATACGGCTGACCGTAGGCAGACCCTGCGTAATATCGTCGACGCCAGCGACGCCGCCGGAGTGAATGGTACGCATCGTAAGCTGCGTACCGGGCTCGCCGATGGACTGGGCGGCAATAATGCCGACGGCAGTACCGATGGCGACCGGACGACGGGTGGAAAGATCCCAGCCGTAGCACTTCTGGCACACGCCGTACTTGGAGCGGCAGGTGAGCAGCGCGCGAAGCTTGACCTTCTTGAGGCCCGCATCGACCATCTTCTGGATGTCGGCGACCTTCTCGATGTAGCCGTCCTGCTCAAAGAGCACGGTGCCATCGGGAGCCACGACGTCCTCAATGAAGCAACGGCCGACGAGGTCGGTGTTGAGGTCGGTGGTGCCGGGGATGATGAGGTTGTAGGTAACGCCCTCGTGCGTACCGCAGTCCTCCTCGCGGACAATGACGTCCTGGGCCACGTCGACCAGACGACGGGTCAGGTAACCAGAGTCCGAGGTGTGGGATGCGGTATCGACCAGGCCCTTACGGGCGCCGTAGGTCGAAATGAAGTACTCGAGCGGCAGCAGGCCCTCGCGGAAGTTCGCCTTAATGGGAAGGTCGATCGTCTCGCCGGACATGTCTGCCATCAGGCCACGCATGCCGCCGAGCTGACGCAGCTGGGTCTTAGAACCACGGGCGCCGGAGTCGGCCATCATGTACAGTGGGTTCTCCTCGTCGAACATGTCGAGCATGAGCGCTGCGACCTTGTCGGTACAAGCGGTCCACTCGTTAACGACTTCGATGTGGCGCTCCGTCTCGTTGATGAAGCCCTCCTCGAAGTACTCGTTGATCTGGTCGACGTTGGCCTGGGCGCGGTCGAGCAGCTCCTGCTTCTCGGCAGGGATGAGAGCGTCCCACACCGAGATGGTGAGGCCGGCGCGGGTAGCGTAGTGGAAGCCGGAGTACTTGATGGCGTCGAGGATCGGGCCGACCTTGGCCTCGGGGTAACGATCACAGCAGTCCGCAACCAGCTTGGCCACATCGCCCTTGACCATCTTGTAGTTCATGAACTCGTAGTCTTCGGGCAGGCACTGGCGGTTGAAGATGATGCGGCCGATAGAGGTCTCGAAGCGCGCGGTCTTATTGCCGGTGACATCGTAGTCGACAAACTCGTTCTTGCCGTTCTTGACGCGGAAGATACGGGTGCCGTCCTCATTGATGACGTTGGCATCGGCAGCGGACACGCGGACCTGGATCTTGGCCTGCATGTCGACCTCGGAGCGGCAGTCATAGGCGTGCAGCGCGTCGTCGAAGCTCGAGAACACGTGGTTCTCGCCCGGCAGACCCTCGCGGACCTGGGTCAGGTAGTACACACCGATGATCATGTCCTGCGAAGGGATGTTGACCGGCTTGCCGGATGCCGGCGAGCGCAGGTTGTTCGCAGAGAGCATGAGCACGCGGGCCTCGGCCTGAGCCTGGCTGGACAGCGGCACGTGGACAGACATCTGGTCGCCGTCGAAGTCGGCGTTGAAGGGCGAGCAGACCAGCGGGTGCAGGTGGATAGCCTTGCCCTCGACCAGCACCGGCTCAAAGGCCTGGATGGACAGACGGTGCAGGGTCGGTGCACGGTTGAGCAGCACGACGCGGCCGTCGATGACCTCTTCGAGGATATCCCACACAAAGGTGGCACCGCGGTCGATAGCGCGCTTGGCGCCCTTGATGTTCTCGACCTTGCCGAGCTCGACCAGGCGCTTCATAACGAAGGGCTTGAAGAGCTCCAGCGCCATGGTCTTGGGCAGACCGCACTGGTGCAGCAGCAGCTTGGGGTCGGTAACGATAACCGAACGGCCGGAGTAGTCGACACGCTTACCCAGCAGGTTCTGACGGAAACGACCCTGCTTGCCCTTGAGGGCCTCGGCGAGCGACTTGAGCGGGCGACCGCCACGGCCAGAGACCGGGCGACCACGACGGCCGTTGTCGAACAGGGCGTCCACGGACTCCTGGAGCATGCGCTTCTCGTTGTTCACGATAATCGCAGGGGCGTCCAGGTCGAGCAGGCGCTTGAGTCGGTTGTTACGGTTGATCACGCGACGATACAGGTCGTTGAGGTCGGACGCGGCGAAGCGGCCGCCATCGAGCTGGACCATCGGGCGCAGATCGGGCGGAATGACCGGGATGACGTCCAGGATCATGTTCGCGGGGCTGTTGCCGCCCTTCAGGAAGGCGTCAACGACCTCAAGGCGCTTGACGGCCTTCTCGCGCTTCTGCTTCTGGGAATCCTCGTCGGCGATGATGGCCTTGAGCTTCTCGGCCTCGGAGGGGAGGTCG
Source organism: Collinsella sp. CLA-ER-H7 (assembly GCF_040092345.1). Lineage (NCBI taxonomy): Bacteria > Bacillati > Actinomycetota > Coriobacteriia > Coriobacteriales > Coriobacteriaceae > Collinsella > Collinsella sp. CLA-ER-H7. The sequence goes on from NZ_JBBNLT010000014.1 coordinate 4,060, forward strand.
ATAGCAGCGAGCAGGTCGCGGACAGCCTCGGCACCCATACCACCCTTGAAGTACATGGAGTAGTAACGGGTCATCTCACGGAACAGCGGCTCATCGGAAATGAGGTCGCGCTCGGTGAGCTTCATGAAGGCGTTGAAGGCGTCCGTACGGAGCTGCTTCTCGTCCTTGCACTCTTCCTCGATGTCGACGATGCCGGAGGCGATCTCCTCGGGGGTCAGCGGCTCCTCGTCGGAGAACTCGTCAAAGTTCTCGGGGTCGCCCTGCTCCTTGAGGGACTCGATCTGGCGAGCGCACTCGGCATCGATCTCTTCCAGATCGGCGGCGAGCTCCTCGCGCAGGTCGTCGGCGTCGGCCTCGCGAGCCTCGTAGTCAACCTCGGTGATGATGTAGCTGGCAAAGTACAGAACCTTCTCGAGGTCCTTGGACTTGATGTCGAGCATACGGCTCATCGGGAAGCTCGTGGGGCTCTTGAAGTACCAGATGTGGGACACGGGAGCGGCGAGCTCGATGTGACCCATGCGGTCGCGACGCACCTTGGCCGAGGTGACCTCGACGCCGCAGCGCTCGCAGACGATGCCCTTAAAGCGGATGCCCTTGTACTTGCCGCAGGAGCACTCCCAGTCCTTGGCGGGACCGAAGATCTTCTCGCAGAACAGGCCGTCCTTCTCGGGCTTGAGGGTACGGTAATTGATGGTCTCCGGCTTCTTGACCTCACCGTGCGACCAGGAACGGATCTGGTCGGCGGAGGCAAGGGAGATCTTTACCGAGTCAAAATCAGTAGCTTCGAAATCTGCCACAGTCAACTACTCCTTATCAGTGGTCGTGGCGGCGACAGCCTCGGGTGCCTCGGCGGTCTCGGCATCCTGGGCCTCGACGTCGGCGTCAACGCCGGCGAGCGCAGCCAGGTCGTCGAGAGCAGAGGTCTCCTCGGCGGTCACAGGGGCGGAGGCGTCCTCGTCGGCATCGTGCATGGGCTCGATGTCCAGTGCGAGCGAACGAATCTCCTTGACGAGAACCTTGAAGGACTCGGGGATACCCGGAACCGGGACGTTCTCGCCCTTGACGATGGACTCGTAGGTCTTGACGCGGCCCACGGTATCGTCGGACTTGACGGTCAGGATCTCCTGCAGGACGTTGGAAGCACCGTAAGCGTACAGTGCCCAAACTTCCATCTCGCCGAAGCGCTGGCCGCCGAACTGGGCCTTGCCGCCCAGAGGCTGCTGGGTAACCAGGCTGTAAGGGCCAGTCGAACGGGCGTGGATCTTGTCGTCGACCATGTGGCCGAGCTTGAGAATGTAGGACGTACCCACGGTAATGGGCTCGCGGAACTCCTCGCCGGTGCGGCCGTCGAACAGGCGGGTCTTGCCGCGCTCGTCAAGCTGGGTGACGAACTCGGGACGCATGTGATTGCCAAAGGCAGCGGTGGCCTTGTTGAGCATGTTCTTGTTGGCACGACGAATGACCTCGGCGATCTCGTCCTCCTTGGCGCCGTCGAAGACGGGCGTGGCGGTGAAGAACGGACCGGGGACGTACTTGTCGGAGTCGGCCTGCTCGGTATCCCAACCGCAGGCAGCAGCCCAGCCAAGGTGGCACTCGAGCAGCTGGCCAACGTTCATACGCGAAGGAACGCCCAGCGGGTTGAGGATAACGTCGATCGGGGTACCGTCAGCCATGTAGGGCATGTCCTCGACCGGCAGAACGTTGCAGATAACACCCTTGTTGCCGTGGCGGCCGGCGATCTTATCGCCCTGCTGAATCTTACGACGCTGGGCGACGTAGACGCGCACCTGCTCGTTGACGCCGGGGGCCAGGTCGTCGCCGTTCTCGCGGCTAAAGCGGACGACGTCGATGACGCGGCCGTAAGCGCCGTGAGGCATCTTAAGGGAGGTGTCGCGGACGTCGTGGGCCTTGGCACCGAAGATGGCGCGCAGCAGGCGCTCCTCGGCGGTCAGAGCGCTCTCGCCCTTAGGCGTGACCTTGCCGACCAGGATGTCGCCAGGGCCGACCTCGGCGCCGATGCGGATAATGCCGTCCTCGTCGAGGTTGGCAAGCATGTCCTCGGAGAGGTTCGGGATCTCGCGGGTGATCTCCTCGGGGCCGAGCTTGGTGTCGCGGGCGTCGATCTCGTGACGGGTGATGTTGATGGTCGTCAGCAGGTCCTCGGCCACCAGGCGCTCGGACACGACGATACCGTCCTCGTAGTTGAAGCCTTCCCACGGCATGTATGCCACGGTGAGGTTCTGACCCAGTGCGAGCTCGCCATGATCGGTCGAAGGACCGTCAGCCAGGGGCTCGCCCTGCTCAACGGTGTCACCGACGCGCACGAGCGGACGGTGGTTGATGCAGGTGGACTGGTTGGAGCGCTGGTACTTGGCCAGGTGATACTCGTCCATGCCGCCGGCATGCTTGACGATGATCTTGGCGGCGTCGGCAAAGATGACCTCGCCGGCGTTCTTGGCCAGGGTGACCTCGCCAGAGTCCAGAGCGGCGCGACGCTCCATGCCGGTACCGACATAGGGAGCGGCGGGGTGAACCAGCGGCACGGCCTGACGCTGCATGTTAGCGCCCATCAGCGTACGCTTGGCGTCGTCGTGCTCGAGGAACGGGATCAGCGTGGCTGCGACGGAGAGCATCTGACGCGGCGAGACGTCCATGTAGTCGACGTCCTCGACAGGCACGTCGGCGGGAGCGCCGAAGGAGCCGTCGAAGTCGCGGGTACGGGCGATCACGGTGTGCGGACGGACCAGCTTGCCCTCGGCATCGGTCGTGATGAACTCGTTGGTCTTGGGATCGAGCGGCGTGTTGGCCGGCGCGATGACGTGCTTCTCTTCCTCGTCAGCGGTCATCCAGTCGATCTGGTCGGTGGCAACGCCGTTTTCGACGCGGCGGAACGGAGCCTCGATGAAGCCGTACTCGTTGACGCGGGCGTAGAGGGCGAGCGAGCCGATCAGGCCGATGTTGGGGCCTTCGGGAGTCTCGATCGGGCACATGCGGCTGTAGTGCGAGTTGTGGACGTCGCGGACGGCCGTCGGCACGTTGGTACGGCGGCTGGAGCCGGACTTGTGGCCGGCAAGACCGCCAGGGCCGAGTGCGGACAGACGGCGCTTGTGGGTCAAACCGGTCAGGGGGTTCGCCTGGTCCATGAACTGCGAGAGCTGCGAGGAACCGAAGAACTCCTTGATGGAGGCAACGATCGGGCGGATGTTGATGAGCGACTGCGGGGTGATCTCGTCGATGTCCTGGGAGCTCATGCGCTCACGGACGACGCGCTCCATACGGCTCATGCCGATACGGAACTGGTTGGCGACGAGCTCGCCGACGGTGCGGATGCGGCGGTTGCCGAAGTGGTCGATGTCGTCGACCTTGAAGCCCTGCTCGCCGGCAGCGAGGGACAGCAGGTAGCGCAGCGTCGCGACGATATCCTCGTCGGTGAGCACCGTGACCTCTTCCTCGGTGGTGAGGTTGAGCTTCTTGTTGACCTTGTAACGACCGACGCGGGCCAGATCGTAGCGCTGCGGGTTAAAGAGCAGGCCCTCGAGCAGGCTGCGGGAAGCGTCCACGGTGGGAGGCTCGCCCGGGCGCAGGCGACGGTAGATCTCGATGAGGGCGTCCTCGCGGGTGAGGGCGGTATCGCGCTCCAGGGTGCGCTTGATCACATCGGAGTTGCCGAGCAGCTCGATGATGTCGTCGTTGGTGACGGCAATGCCAAGGGCGCGCAGGAACATCGTGGCGCTCTGCTTACGCTTACGGTCGATGGAGACCATGAGCTGGTCGCGCTTGTCGACCTCAAACTCGAGCCAGGCACCGCGGGACGGGATGATCTGGGCCTTGTAGATCTGCTTGCCCGAATCCATCTCGGAGCTGTAGTACACGCCCGGGGAACGGACGAGCTGCGAGACGACGATACGCTCGGTACCGTTGATGATGAAGGTGCCCTGATCGGTCATCATGGGGAAGTCGCCCATAAAGACGAGCTGCTCCTTGATCTCGCCGGTCTCCTTGTTGGTGAGACGGACGTCGGTCAGAAGCGGGGCCTGATAGGTCATGTCCTTCTCGCGGCACTCCTCGACGGTGTGCGCGGGGTCGCCGAACTGATGCTCGCCGAAGGTAACCTCGAGAACATGGTTCTGGCTCTGGATGGGGCTGGATTCCTTGAACGCCTCACGAAGGCCCTCGTCCTTAAAACGCTCAAAGGATTCCCTTTGAACAGAGATAAGGTTGGGGAGCTCCATGGCCTCCGGGATTTTCCCGAAGCTGACGCGCTTGCGCTCAGTGGCAGTGTATGCGTAGGTCACCAGGTTTTTCCTCCTTCACGGAAATGCTCGGTGGGTTGGCGAGGCATAGCTTCGCCAGTTATCGCAACCTAATAGTTTATCAGGTACCGACCGTTGAGCAAGAAAAGCCTTGACGCGATTGAGTTTTTGGAGTAGCAAAGTTTTTCGACAGAAAACACGCAGGTAGATGTCTGCGTATCGAACATCTGTTCATATATTTTCTGTGAACGAGACCGTTGATGCGGGACGCTGAACGGCGGAATGGCGACGAGGGTTGGCCGGGCGGAAACTACGTCCCGTTTTGAGGCCTCAAACTGGGTCGCAGTTTCCGGTTGAGCCCTGTCTGGGAAACTGCATCCCGTTCTGAGCCGATATTCTGGGTCGTAGTTTCCGCTAGGGGCCCCAACCGGAAAGCGCATCCCAGAATTCAGTCAAATTGTGGGACGCACTTTCCGGAGCCAAGCCGTGGCGCGCATAAAAACGGGCGCAGACCGAAGTCCGCACCCGTAAATGTCGATGCCCGAAGGCTTATTTGCGCATCAAGCCGCCGCGCTCGTCGATGGCGTCCCAGAAGGCGCTGGCAAAGCGAGGATCGCTTGCGGCCATGAGGGCGTTGGTTGCCATCCAGCCAGAGGGAGTGCCGGTGTCGTAGCCCGACAGCGGGTCGATAACGACAGCGTACATAGCCTCGCGGTCGAGCGAGCGGGCCATGGCGTCGGTGAGCTGAATCTCGCCGCCCTTGCCGGCCTGCTGATCAGCGAGCAGGTCCATGACCAGCGGGCTCAGCAGATAACGGCCGACAATGTACAGGTTGGACGGAGCCGCCTCGGGAGCGGGCTTCTCGACCAGACCGCCGATGCGCCAGACAGCGCCCGGCTCTGCATCGGCAACGTCCTCGGCGCCCTCGAGCGAACCGACGCGCTCGCCGGCGATAACGCCGTAGCGGCTGACTTCCTCGGGCGAGCAAGCAGCGACGGCGATAACCGAAGCTCCACCGTGCTCCTTGGAAACGGCGAGCATCTTGTCGCAGATGTCGCGATTAGGCACAACGTAGTCGCCCAGAAGAACCAGGAAGTTCTCCCCTGCCACGGCGTCGGCAGCAGAGCGGATAGCATGGCCGAGGCCCTTGGGCTCGTACTGATAACGGAAGTCGACCGGCATACCGCCAGCGTGGGCGACGGCATCGGCATAGGCGTTCTTGCCGCGCTCGCGCAGCAGGTTCTCGAGCGAGCGATCGGGCTGGAAGTAGTTCAGCAGCTCGGGCTTACCGGGAGAAGTAACGATGATGGCGTCGTCGACTTCCTCGGGGTCGAGCGCCTCCTCGACAACGTACTGAATGACGGGCTTGTCGAGCACCGGCAGCATCTCTTTGGGCGTGCACTTGGTGCCAGGCAGAAAACGCGTGCCAAGACCGGCGGCGGGGATGATTGCCTTCATGTTATTCAAAGATCCTTTCGCAGGCGCAAAAGCGCCCCATGCGTGCGGCACACAGCCGCAGACCAAATTGCGATACCTAAGCATCTTACCGCTGGAACTATATGTCGCTACAAGGCAGAGACAATTCTTCAGCAGGTCAACGCAAATTATTGCTCGAATGGTGCAATTTTATTGCCCAACGGCAGGGCGCCCGATACGACGCAAATCACAGAACATGGCAGTTTGAGCTACCGATGTCGAGGGACCGAAAAACAAAAAAGACGGGACTCGCAATGCGAACCCCGTCTGCAAAGAAATCTGGCGAGAAAGCCTGATTACTTGAGGGTGACAGCAGCGCCAGCAGCCTCGAGCTTCTCCTTGGCAGCCTCGGCGTCCTCCTTCTTGGCACCCTCGAGAACAGCCTTGGGAGCGCCCTCGACGACCTCCTTGGCCTCCTTCAGGCCAAGGTTGGTGAGCTCACGGACGGCCTTGATGACCTGGATCTTGTTGTCGCCGAAGCCCTCGAGCACGACGTCAAACTCGGTCTTCTCCTCGGCCTCAGCAGCGCCAGCAGCGGGAGCGGCGACAACAGCGGCAGGAGCAGCGGCGGAAACGCCGAAGGTGTCCTCGATAGCCTTGACGAGCTCGGAAGCCTCGAGAAGGGTCATTTCCTTAAGAGCATCGATGATCTCATCGGTGGTAAGCTTAGCCATTTCTAAGTCCTTTCGGTTTCCGTGCGGATGCACGGAGATCAGTTAAAACACGACGCGAATGCGCCAGGGGTGCGGCGTTGCCGCCGCGGGTGAAAACAGCAACTAGGCTGCCTTCTGCTCGGAGACCTGCTGGATCGAACGAGCGAGACCAGAGGAAACGCCGTTGACGCAGACAGCGATGTCGCGAGCGAAACCGGAGATGAGACCGGCAATCTGGCCGAGAAGCTGATCCTTGGTGGGCAGCTCGGCGATAGCCTTAACATCATCAGCGGAAACGGCCTTGCCGTCGGAGATACCGCCCTTGATCTCAAGGACGCCCTTGGACTGAGCGGAGAAGTCCTTAAGGGCCTTAGCGGCCTCGACCGGCTCGGACTCGTAGAACACATAAGCGACGGGGCCGGCGAGGATCTCGTCGAGCTCGGGCTGCTCCTGGTTCTTGAGAGCGATCTTGACCAGGTTGTTCTTGTAGACCTTCATCTCGGCGCCGCACTCGCGAAGCTGATGACGCAGCTCCTGAGCCTGCTTAACCGTCAGACCGTTGTAGTTGACGACGAACAGACCGGCGTTCTCGGCGATACGGGACTCGATCTCTGCAACCTTGTCGATTTTGTACTGCTGGGGCATGAATTACACCTCCTCGAATTCTTTCCGGGCACGGTCCGCCACAAGGACGTGACGGGGGCATGTCCAAAAAGAAAGCCCCCGCGCTGCATGAGCGACGGGGGCGAGAAGACATATCTACTCGACCACCTCGGCTGGCGGGATATCCCATTAAGCTCGCGGGCGATGCCCGTTTGCACCGGCTGTCTCTGGCAGCGGATTCGTGCGTGAACCGAAAGTATTATGGCGGGGACCCCGGCGTCGGTCAACGGAAAACCGGGCTGCACACAATTCCACCATCCGGCCGCGCCGCCGAAGGCCAGGCGCAAGGTTTCCGCTCGGTCAGGTCCTGGGCTCGCTCGGAAAGCACATTAAGTGCTTTCCGGCTCGTGCGGAATCTACGGAAACCTTGCGCCTGGCCTTCGGCGGCGCGGCCTGCGGTGACTTTGGGGCAGCCCGGTTTCCCGTTGGCCGGCGCCCCCACTCATAATCCTTAAGTCGGTGGGCTGATGTGTTGCGTCCCTGGTGGCTATAGGTTTGAAACGAAGATGGACAGGCGGTGGAGGCCTTCGTCTAGGTCTTTGTCGGAGACGCAATAGCTAAGGCGGACGTGGCCTTCGGTGCCGAAGCAGTTTCCGGGAACTAGGGCTACGTTCGCCTCTTTGATGGCTTTGATGCAGAAGTCTTCGCTGGTTAGGCCGAACTTTTTGATGCTCGGGAAAGTGTAGAAGGCTCCTGCGGGCTCTACTACGTCGAGGCCCATGGCGTCTAAGGCTGCGAGTACGCGTTCGCGGCGGGCTCGGTAGACTTTGAGCATGGGGGTTGGGTCGACGGTCAGGGCTCGGGCTGCGGCGTCCATTTCGAAGGAGACGGCACTCGATACTAAGTATTGGTGAGCCTTGGCGATCTCGGCGATGACGGGTGCCGCTGCCGCGAGCCAGCCCAGGCGCCAGCCGGTCATGGACCAGGGCTTGGAGAAGCTCTCGATGATGACCGTCTGTTCACGCAGCTCCGGGTGACGCTGGGCAAAGCGCTCGTAGCCATCCACATAAACCAGGCGGTTGTATACGTCGTCGCAGACCACGTAGATGCCCGCCTGCTCTGCCACGCGCGCCACGGCGTCGAGCGATGCCGCGTCGAGGATGCAGCCCGTAGGATTGTTGGGCGTGCAGATGACGATGGCCTTGGTCGCCGGCGTCACGCAAGCACGAAGCGCATCCTCGTCAATCTGAAATTGCGCAGGCTCCGCATCCAAATAGACTGCTTTGGCGTGGTTGGCCACGACGATGCTTTCGTACAGGCCAAAGGCCGGCGTGGGGATAATGACCTCGTCGCCGGGGTTGAGCATAGCCATGAATGTTGCCGACAGTGCCTCGGTCGCACCGTCGGTCAGGATGACCTCATCGGCGGAAAACGCCAGGCCCGCGTCATCCATATATTTGGACAGTGCATCACGCAGGGCGGGGCGACCGTTGTTGGGCGGATAGTGCGTGTCACCGCGGTCCAGTGCGGCGGTCACCTCGGCGCTAATCACATCGGGCGTGGGAAAATCGGGCTCGCCAAGCGCAAGCGCGATGCACCCCGGGTGCTGGGCGGCGAGTGCGTTGATCCGGCGGATACCGGAGGGCTTAAGCGTGGCAAGCGAGGTATTCATGGGCAGACGCATGGCGTTCCTTTCGTAAGGGTTGCACTAGGATAGCGCGGCGGGGCGCCACCAGACGGTGTAACCTAAACGGAAACGAGCCGGAAAGGAGATGGCATGGAGACGACCGCGCGCGGCGACGTACCAAAAACACTGCACACCGTTGCGTATATCAGTATTCCCAATAGCGCCGATCTTGATTTTTTGCTCTGGGACCTGCAGGATGCCATCGCCGCCTATGCTCAACTTTCCGGCACCGCACTCCCCCGCCCGGTCGACTTGAAGGCAAATGACGCCGGCAGCGTTGCCGATGGCATCGTGCTGGCCATTGAAGATGTGGCTGACGATGAGACGTTGACAGCCATCGAGCAGGCGCTTGAGCGCTTTGGCGGTACGGGAACGCGCGTCTATGTCGCGATTCGAGCCGCACAAGAGGGCACTGAGCAGGCGCGTGGGACCGCCGTTCGCCTGCACAAGGCATGTGAGCGCCATGGCCAATTGTGGTGTGGCGGCGTTGCCATCTGCGCCGGCAGCGGCATTGCGGCGCTTCGTCGCTCTCCGCGCATGGGACTCTTGCGGCGACCGTTTTCTGAGGCCATGGACAAGCTCGTGGGCGCCGTTCGCATGGGATGTTCCGTCGAACACGCGCAAAAGCTCGGTGGTGCCGCAACGGGTGGCGTCGACACCGACGGCATGGTGCGCGCCACGTCTGCACTGCCCACACCGATCTGGCACGCCGTTATGAGGCATCTTGCCGAGCACTCAAACTGCTAAATCGAAAAAGCCTGCCAATCAGCGGCGCCGCTCCACCGCTCAACAAGCCGCTCCAGGCGCCAGGCGGCATTGGCAGGACTTGTCGAGGGCAGGACGACGGCGGGCAACCCCGTCCGATCTTGCAAGTAGCGTTTGTAGAGTCGCCCTGCCGTACCGCCGTTACAGACAACGACCTCGATCGACGCGGCATCGGTAATGCGCTCGATATGTGCCGGCACAACGTTGCGGATGCTCGCGTCGCTCGAGCCCTTAATGTCGCAGCTCTCGACCACATCCCACAGGGCCACGCCGCCGTTCAGCAGCATGGCCCGCTTGGCGGCAATGGAGGCATCGAGCGTCGCGGGCTCACCGCTTGCCAAAGGATCGCCCTCGTTGGGCGGCACAGGCATACCGAGGCACGTGGCCATCACACGCCAAAAGCGATTCTGAGGGTTGCCGTAATAAAAGGCATTGGCGCGCGAAAGCACCGAGGGAAACGACCCGAGCACCAAAACGCGCGAGTGCTCGTCAAACACGGGCTCAAACCCATCCTCAATATGTTGATAGTCCTCGTCAGATACGGCCATGGGCTAGGCTCTCAACAGATAGCGCACCTCGTAGGGTGCAAGCTCAAGGGCACCCGTCAGCTCGACCGTGGGCGCATCGTCGGCAAGCAGGTCGACGAAGGACCCGTTGAGCTCGCCGGCGCCAAAGGTGTAAGGCTCACCCACGGCATTCACCGCCACGAGTACCGTCGCGCCGTCACAGGCGCGCTCGAACAGCAGCTGCTTGTTCTGGATCACCACGTTGCGATAGGCACCGTAGTTGAGAGCACGGGCAGCCGCGTCGTCGGCCGAGCGAAGGTGCGCAAGCTGCGTGATGAACGCCGTCAGCTCGTTGGGCGCAGGCTCATTGAGCGCAGGTCGCAGCGCCCAGTCGCCATCGGGGCCACCCTTTTCGCCGGCAATTCCCCACTCGCTGCCATAGTAGACGCACGGGATGCCCGGCATGCCAAAGAGCATGCCGTAGGCGGGACGCAGACACGACTTGTCGGTGAGGATACTTGCCAGGCGCGGCACATCGTGGTTGTCGACAAACGACAGCAGATGTTTGCCGCGGTAGATGCACCACGGATCGCCGCCAAACTGGCGGTGCAGCGAATGGGCGATCTCGAACATGTTGACCGAGTTAAAGCTGGAGTACAGGCCCTTGTAGCACTCGTAGTTGGTGCAGGAGTCGAGCATCTCGTCGTTGACGATTTGGTTGTAGTCGCCGTGGAGCGTCTCGCCGATCAGCACAAAGTCGGGCTTGAGCTCACGGGTAAAGGCGTGCAGGCGGCGCATAAAGTCGCGGTCGAGCATATAGGCAACGTCCAGGCGCAGGCCGTCGACGCCAAAGACCTCGGCCCAGCGGCGCACGGACTCTAGCAGGTAATCGACCACAGCGGGATTTTGCAGGTTGAGCTTCACAAGCTCAAAATGGCCTTCCCAGCCCTCGTACCAAAAGCCATCGCCATAGCAGGAATCGCCGTCAAAGCTAATGTGGAACCAGTCCTTGTACGGCGAGTCCCACTTGCGCTCCTGCACATCGCGGAAGGCCCAAAAACCGCGGCCGACGTGGTTGAAGACGGCATCGAGCACCACGCGGATGCCATGGGCATGCAGCGTGTCGCATACGGCGGCAAAGTCGGCGTCCCCACCCAGGCGACGGTCGATATGGCGCAGGCTGCGTGTATCGTAGCCGTGGCTATCAGATTCGAGCGGTGGGTTGATGAGCACAGCGCCAACGCCGAGTTCCTGCATGTAGTCGGCCCATTGGGCGACCTTCATGATAGGAGCATCGGGGTTGGGCGCGGCGTTGGCAGCCTGGGCGAGCTCACCCTCGGCAACGGGCGCGGCGTTTTCGCGCGGAGCCCCGCAAAAGCCCAGCGGATAGATCTGATAGAACGTCGTCTCGTATGCCCACATAACAGCCTCCCGGTAAGCTCAACACAACGACATCCATTGTATGCCCAGCTTGTATCCTCTCCCCCAAAATAAGTTGCGGTGGAATAGTTCCTGTCTGGGCCTTCAGAAGCCTTAAACAGGAACTATTCCACCGCAACTGATGAGGGAACGTGATTAGGCGACGGGCTTGGCGCGGCGGATGGCCGGGAACATTACCGTGATAGCGAGGATGACGCCCACGACGGCGATCGCACCGCCCGCGAAGCCGATCCAAGCGATACCGGGACCCGAAACCACGGCGCCGCCGATCGCCGTACCGGTGCCGATCCCCAGGTTGAACAGGCCCGAGAAGATCGACATGGCGACGGCCGACGAATCTGCCGGCGTGTGCTTGATGAGCTCGGCCTGAAACGCCACGTTAAAGGCCGTGGCGCAGCAACCCCACAGTGCGCAGACGGCAAGCACTGTCACGAGCGACGATGCGGCTGGCCCCATGAGCAGCAGGGCCACCGGCACGCCGGAGAGCGTGATAGCCAAGAACGGGAAGCGATGCCCATCGAACAGGCGGCCAAACAGCCAGCTTCCGAGCAAACCAGAGCAGCCAAACGCCGTCAGCGTCATGGTAATGGCGCCCGCATCGACGTGCGCGACCTGCGCCAGGAAGGGCTCGATATAGCTGTAGCTTGCGTAATAGCCGGTCGCCATGAAGACCGTGACTGCGTAGAGCGCGATGAGGAGCGGGTTCTTGAGCAGCTCGGGCAGCTGTTTGAACGTAAAACGCTCGCCCGCTGGCATGGCAGGAAACACCGTGGCCTGGTAGACGACCGCGACAGCAGACAGCGCTCCGACCACGGCAAACGTCATACGCCAGCCCACGGCCAGGCCAATGGCGCGACCGAGAGGCAGGCCAAAGATCTGCGCGATGGACGAGCCCGTAGCGATCATGCTGATGGCGAGCGCCCCATGGCGCGTGTCAACCAGACGCGACGCCATGATCGAGGCGACCGACCAGAACACGGCATGCGCGCAGGCAACCACCAGGCGTGCGCAGACCAGGATGAGATAGGTGGGCGCCACGGCGGACAGGAACTGGCCCAGCGAGAACACGGCAAGCACGCCCAGCAGCATCCGCTTGAACTCAAAACGCGAGGCAAACACCATGAGTGGCAACGACAGCAGCATGACGCCCCAGGCATAGACCGAGATCATGATGCCAGCTTGGGCCTCGGTGAGCGAAAACGATGCGGCGATGTCGGTCAGCAGGCCGATGGGCATAAACTCCGACGTGTTGAACACGAACGCACAGCAGGTGAGCCCGACGAGTGGGAGCCACTGCTTGAGCGTGATGCCGTCTTGCCTTGTCTGAGTCATATATAACGTCTCCAATCGTTTTGAGCGGAGGCGATTATATAGCAACGGCCCCGCATCCGTCAGTACAGATGCGGGGCCGAAAACAATTCGATACACAGAGGTTGCGCCGTCAATTCATAACTAAGCCAACCCCAGCAATATGCCCGCCGAATGCACGACAAACGCCACGATCCAGGCAACGGCGACCTGAAACGCGAATACGGCCACGGCATAGCGCGCGCCCAACTCGCTCTTGACGGCGCCGATTGCCGCCACACAAGGCGGGTACAGCAACGTAAAGACCAAGAACACGTAGGCGGTAAACGGCGAAAACATGGTCGACAGCGCCGCGGGCGACGTTGCGCCCAAAAGCACCGTGAGCGTCGAGATGACGCTCTCCTTGGCAATGAGCCCCGTGACGAGCGCCGTCGAGGCGCGCCAGTCGCCAAAGCCGAGCGGGGCCAACACCGGCGCGATGATGCTACCCAGACCGGCAAGCAGGCTTTGCGACTGGTCGGCGACCACGTTAAAGCGGATGTCGAACGTCTGAAGGAACCAGATGACCACGGTCGCGGCAAAGATAATGGTAAAGGCCTTGGTGATGAAGTCCTTGGCCTTATCCCATGCCAGCATCACCGTCGTCTTGACGCTCGGCAGGCGGTAATTGGGGAGCTCCATGATAAACGGCACCGGGTCGCCCTTAAATGCCGTGCGGTTGAGCACCAAAGCCGCGACGCAGCCGACCACGATACCGATCAGATAGAGCGAGACCATGGCGGGAACCGTCGCCTGCGGGAAAAACGCCCCGCACAGCAAGCCGTAAACCGGCAGCTTGGCTGAGCAGCTCATAAACGGCGTGAGCATGACCGTCATCTTGCGGTCGTGCTCGGATGGGAGCGTACGGGTCGACATGATAGCCGGCACGGTGCAGCCAAAACCGACGAGCATGGGCACGAAACTGCGGCCCGACAGGCCAAAGCGACGCAACACCTTATCCATGACAAAGGCCACGCGCGCCATGTATCCGGAGTCTTCCAGAATGGAGAGGAACAAAAAGAGCACGACGATAATCGGCAGGAAGGTCAGCACACTGCCCACGCCCGTAAGCACGCCGTCGACAGCCAGCGAGCGCACCACGTCGTTGGTACCGAACGCCTTGAGGCCCGCATCGGCCGAGGCGATGATGGCAGCGATACCGTCCTCCATGAGTCCCTGCAACGCCGCGCCGATCACGCCAAACGTCAGCCAAAAGACGAGGCCCATGATCACCAGAAACGCCGGAATGGCTGTGTAACGACCTGTCAGGATGCGGTCAATCTTGACGGAGCGCACGTGCTCGCGGCTCTCGTGCGGCTTGACGACGCAACGCCCGCACACGTCGCCGATAAAGCTAAAACGCATATCGGCCAGCGCAGATAGGCGGTCGGTGCCGGCCTCGCCCTCCATCTGGGTGATGATGTGCTCGATAGCGTCGAGCTCATTGCGATCCAGGTGAAGCGCCTCGGTTACCAGCTCATCGCCCTCGACCAGCTTGGTCGCCGCAAAGCGCACCGGGATGTGCGCCGTCACGGCATGGTCCTCGATCAGGTTAGCAATACCGTGGATGCAGCGATGCAGCGCACCGCCGTCCGGACCGTCGGGCGCGCAAAAGTCCAGGCGACCAGGGCGCTCGCGGAACCGCGCCACGTGCAGGGCGTGGTCCACCAGCTCGCCGATGCCCTCGTTGCGGGCAGCGCTAATGGGGACAACGGGCACGCCCAACAGGCTCTCGAGCAAGTTGACGTCTACGGCGCCGCCGTTGGCGGTCACCTCGTCCATCATGTTGAGCGCGATGACCATAGGACGGTCAAGCTCCATGAGCTGCAGTGTCAGGTACAGGTTACGCTCGATGTTGGTGGCGTCAATGATGTCGATGATGGCGTCCGGACGCTCGTCGAGGATGAACTGACGGCTCACGACCTCCTCGCCTGTGTACGGCGACAGGGAGTAAATGCCGGGCAGGTCGGTAACGCTCGCCTCGGGATGGTTACGGATGGTGCCATCTTTGCGGTCGACCGTCACGCCGGGAAAGTTACCGACGTGCTGGTTGGAGCCCGTCAGCTGGTTGAATAACGTGGTCTTGCCGCAGTTTTGGTTGCCGGCGAGGGCAAAGTGCAGCGGCGCGCCCTCGGGCACGGCCGTCTTTGCCGCACGGGGCGAATACGTCCCCTCGCCCAGGGCCGGATGCTCCGTCGTGCCGATTGCGGCGTTAGCGCGCGGACCTGTATCGGTGTCGTGAATACCCACGAGCTCGATGCGAGCGGCATCGTCCTTACGCAGTGTCAACTCGTAGCCACGCAGGCGGATCTCGAGCGGATCGCCCATGGGGGCGTACTTCATCATGGTGACTTCGGTGCCCGGCGTTAGGCCCATGTCCAAAATATGCTGTCGGAGTGCCTGATCGTCCGATGCCACCGATGCGACAACGGCGTCCTTTCCAATCTCGAGTGTATCGAGCTTCACGTCCGTGTTCCTCCCCCGGCGCCCGCAGGGCGTTGTATTTATGTTCACCATGGCTAACCGTTTGCCATGGCTAACCAATTTTAAACTTACATGATAGCGTGAACACACAACGACGTTCAATCGACAGATTGCTGCAAGGAACGTCCCCAAGTGCCGGCACAAAAGGAACGTCCCCAAGTGCCGCATCTGGGCCATGGCAACGCCGATGTTTTGGCGCGGACAGCGAAAGCCCGCCAGAGCGAGCAAGGTGCCTTGAAACGAGGCGGCATTGACCTTCTGGTCATGCCGCCGAAGTTGAAAGGCAGATTGCCGCCCTGGCGGGCTTGCAGCGTCAAGTGGTTACGGCGTTTGGTAAAACGCCGTAACTAAAACCCGTGGCGCTCCAGGAAGCGGAAGGCTAGGCGAATCCAGGGGCGGACTGCCACCTGCTTGTCCTCGTTGTCGACCGCGGTGTTGGCGTTGCCGAGCGAAAGGCCGTGACCACCCTGGTCGAAGACGTGCATCTCGCATGCAACGCCCTCCTCGGCCATGCGCTGCGCAAACGGGTAGACCTGCGCGATCGGCGCCGTCTTGTCGTCGGACACGCCCCATACAAAGGTCGGTGGCATCTGACGCGAAACATGCGTGGTGGGGCAGATGTCGGCCAGATGCTCGTCAGTTGCCTCGCCGCCCGTCACCATCGACAGGTAGTCGTTGAGCAAATCGCGCCCCGTCTTGCCGCCCGTCTTGGGCACACGCAAGTCAATGCGCGGATCGCGCGTCTGCATGTCGCGCACATAGGCAAAGTCGAGCAATGGATAGCCCAGCACCACGGCATCGGGACGAATGTCGTCCGGACGCGCCCCTGCCAGGCCCGCGAAGGGACCAGTCTTCCATTGCGTTGCCAGCGAGGCACAGATCATGCCGCCCGCCGAGAATCCCACGACGCACACGCGCTTAGGATCGACATGCCACTCGTCGGCGTTGGCGCGCACCGTGGCGACCATCTTGGCAAGATCTGCCTGGGGGTGCGGAAAGCTCACGTCACCCGTAGAACTCGTGACATAGTTGAGCACAAAGGCCTGGTAGCCGCGATCCAAAAATGCAAACGCCACCGGGTCCTGCTCGTGCGGAGCGATATGCGTAAACCCGCCTCCGCCGCAGATGATCACCGCGGGGCGGCGGCCATTCGGTTTATCGGGCAGCGGCTCGGCACCCAAATACGTAAACGTCGCCGGATAATCCTCGGTCGGCTCCTCGCCCCACAGCGCATGGTTCTCGACAATCATATGTGCTCCCTTCGCGCAAATTATGCGCCCTTGTTTTTCGCCTTCAAGCGTACCCCACTTGAACCCGTGGCGCAGAAACACTCCGGCAATAAGTTTCCCTTCAACTGATATATCACATAATCCCAGTTCAGAGGTATCGCGAGCAGCGTAGAATAGGGGCGTTGACCAAGCCGCGAAACACATGTGAAACGTTTCCGGCAAACCAAACGCGCGATATGCGCCTATTTAAGTTGGAGGCAACTATGGGTCTGCTCGATTCGCTTAAGTCCACCTTCACCTCGACCGGCGAGGCGTCCGTTCCGCCCGCAGCAAGCTTCGCTACCCGCGAAGGCGTCATCTATGCCCCCGTCAACGGCGTGCTCGTCAACCTGAACGAGGTTCCCGACGAGACGATCGCCTCGGGCATGCTTGGCCAGGGCTATGGCATCGAGCCCATTACCAGCACCATCTATGCGCCCGCCAACGGCCGCATCGGTGCCACCACTGTCACCAACCACTCCATCGGCATGATCACCGAGGACGGCCTGCGCGTGTTCATCCATGTTGGCCTGGGCACCGTGGAAATGAACGGCAAGGGTTTTGCCCGCTTTGTCGAGATGGGCGATGTGGTCAAGGCAGGCCAGCCGCTCATCAGCTTCGACCGCGAGGCCATTAAGGCCGCTGGTCACGAGGACATCGTGACCGTCATCGTCTCCGAGCTCGATCGTCTTAAGAGCATCGACCATGTCGGCGAGTCTGGAACGCTTATCGGCGGCAACCCGCTCGTCAAGCTTGGCGACCCGCTGCTGGTTGCCAAGACCAAGTAGCCAGGCCCCACGCCACACAGCCAAAAGGCACCTCGTCAAGCGCCCGCGACCATTTGGCCGCGGGCGCTTTTCGTTTGAAAAACCATCCCGCCAATGCTTTATCTGTATAGCTCAAATGAGCCGAGCTGCTAGAATATCGAACTGTATGGATAACTATCATTCAACCGTTATGGGAGGATACGTGAACCGCACCAAAATCGCGCAGCTCTATGCCGATGCCGAGTCGCTCGGCGGCCAGACCGTCACCGTCGCCGGCTGGGTCAAGTCCGTCCGCGACATGAAGAACTTTGGCTTTGTTACGCTCAACGACGGCAGCTGCTTCCGCGACCTGCAGGTCGTCATGAACCGCGAGGCACTCGACAACTACGACGAGATCGCCCATCAAAACGTCTCGGCCGCACTCATTTGCACCGGCACCGTCAAGCTGACCCCCGATGCGCCCCAGCCTTTCGAGCTTTCTGCCACCTCCATCGAGGTCGAGGGCACGAGCGCCCCGGATTACCCGCTGCAGAAGAAGCGCGCAACCGTCGAGTTCCTGCGCACCCAGCAGCACCTGCGCCCGCGCACCAACCTGTTCCGCGCCGTGTTCCGCATCCGCTCTGTCGCGGCTGCCGCCATCCACCGCTTCTTCCAGGAGCAGGGCTTTGTCTACGTCAACACCCCCATCATCACCACGAGTGACTGCGAGGGCGCCGGCGAGATGTTCCGCGTGACCACGCTCGACCCCAAAAATCCGCCCCTCACCGAGTCCGGCGAGGTCGACTGGAGCCAGGACTTCTTTGGCAAGCATGCAAGCCTCACCGTGTCCGGCCAGCTCAATGCCGAGAACTTTGCCATGGCCTTTGGCGACGTGTACACCTTTGGCCCCACCTTCCGTGCCGAGAACTCCAACACCACGCGCCACGCCGCCGAGTTTTGGATGATCGAGCCCGAGATGGCCTTTGCCGACCTGAACGACTACATGGATAACGCCGAGGCCATGCTCAAGTACGTCCTCAAGGACGTTATGGCAACCTGCCCCGACGAGCTCAATATGCTCAACAAGTTTGTGGACAAGGGTCTGCTCGAGCGCCTGGACCATGTCGCCAACTCCGACTTTGCCCGCGTTACCTACACCGAGGCCGTCGAGATCCTGGAGCAGGCAGTCGCCGACGGCCACAAGTTCGACTACCCCGTGAGCTGGGGCATCGACCTGCAAACCGAGCACGAACGCTTCCTGACCGAGGAGCACTTTAAGCGCCCGACCTTCGTGACCGACTACCCGGCTGAGATCAAGGCATTCTACATGCGCATGAACGAGGACGGCAAGACCGTCGCCGCCGCCGACTGCCTGGTTCCCGGTATCGGCGAGATTATCGGCGGCTCCCAGCGCGAGGAGCGCCTGGATCTGCTCGAGGCCCGCATCAAGGACCTGGGCATGAATCCCGAGCAGTACAAGTACTACCTTGACCTGCGCCGCTACGGTTCCTGCAAGCACGCCGGCTACGGTCTGGGCTTCGAGCGCTTGGTCATGTATCTGACCGGCGTGGGCAACATCCGCGACGTCCTGCCGCACCCGCGCACCGTGGGCAACGCCGACTTCTAATCGTCGGACGCTAGCTCGCGTCGCCACACGCCAACGCTCATCGCACAAGCGTCTCTCGACATCGGTCGAGAGACGCTTTTTTCAACAGCATCCGTCAAGCTTCTGGCAAGTTTTTGGTCAGTTGAGCAGGGCTGTTGAAAACTCGACCCGCCGTTTGCCGACGACTACCGACCGCCCAGAGCGCCCTGCGCCCCTGGGAAAGCCCCACGTCCTAGGCTCCATACCGTCGCCACCCAAAACGGAAAGGACGTGGGCACGATGACCGAAGCCGCTGTTGAAACCTACGACACCACGACGAGGGGCGCCGCCTCGATGGCAGCCTATCGCGCCGTTCGCATCCTGCAGCTCTTGAGCGAAAACACCGGCGAAGACAAGGCCATACTTTCCGATGAGCTGATCCGGCGCCTCTCCCATCCCGACGACCCCGCCCGCATGCCCATCTCGGCGGCGCGGCGCAGCATCTACACCGCCATCTCCGCGCTTCGCCATGCCGGATACGAAATTGAGTACAAACGCGGCGTGGGCTACAAACTTCTTACCCGCCCGCTCACCGATGAAGAGATCATCCGGCTCCACGGTATGGTCATGCGCAACCGCTCCACGCCTATCGCTATCCGCAAGAGCATGGCGCAGCACTTAGTTGCCATGGCGAGTGCCGACGTTCGCGGCTACCTCGATACACCCGAACCCGTTCCGAGCGCAGGCAGCAAGGCTACCAAGGCAACACGCACGCCCATCAAGCGCATCGACACGTGCGAGCTCGTCGAGCAGGCCATCGACCATGGAACCACGGTGAGTTTTGATATTTCGAGCGTCACGGCACGTGGCGAAACCGAAGTAGCACGGATGACACTCCGCCCCTTTGCCATCAGGCAGCGCGATGGCATCTCGTATTTGCTGGGAACGGTCTATGACGCCCGAGGTGCCGATGACACGCTGCGCACCGTAGAGATTGGCCGCATGAGAAACGTCACCACACGTCTCCTCGACGGCAAGAAGCTCTTCGCCGCCCTCGACGAGGAGGACGACGCCTCCTCCGCCGCATAAGACCCTCCGCCGCCCATTCGACTACCCGTACCGCCCATCCGATTCTGTATTAAAAAACCCGCCAGGCTGTTGTAAAAATGGACATCAGCGCTACTATAGTTCCACTTGCACTTTGTCCCAGTGCAGTGTTTCCAGCCATTTTTATACTGGGGGTAATGATATGAAGGACATCACCATCAGTCGCAGGAGCCTTCTGGTCTCCGCCGGCCTGCTCGCGCTCGCCCCGCTCGCCGGATGCGGCGGCAACTCTGGTTCCGGCTCTGCTGCCGCCGGTTCCGACTACACCATCGGCGTTCTGCAACTCACCGAGCATTCCGCACTCGATGCCGCCAACGACGGCTTCGTCAAGGCCATCAAGGAGAGCGGCCTTAAGGTCAAGATCGACCAGAAGAACGCCCAGAACGACCAGTCCACGTGTAAGTCCATTGCCGACAAGTTTGTGGGCGACAACGTCAACCTGATTTATGCCATCGCCACGCCCGCCGCGCAGGCTGCCGCCGGCGCCACGGCCGATATCCCCATCGTGGGCTGCGCCATCACCGACTACGCCGCCTCCGGCCTGGTCCAGGACAACGACAAGCCCGGCACCAACGTCACGGGCGCTTCCGACCTCACCCCGGTCGCCGAGCAGCTCGAGATGATGCAGAAGGTCCTGCCCGACATTAAAAAGGTCGGCCTACTCTACTGCACCGCCGAGTCCAACTCCGACGTCCAGATCAAGGCCGCCAAGAAGGAGCTCGACAAGCTGGGGCTCGAGTACACCGATTTCACCGTCTCGAGCTCCAACGAGATTCAGTCCGTCGTCGAGTCTGCCGTGGGCAAGGTCGACGCGCTGTACTCCCCCACCGACAACACCATCGCCGCGGGTGCCTCGCAGGTCGGCCAGATCTGCAAGGAAAACAAGCTTCCCTTCGTGACTGGCGAGGAGGGTATGTGCATGGCCGGCGGCCTGTTCACCCTCTCCATCAACTATGAGGACCTGGGCTACGCCGCGGGCGAGATGGCCGTTAAGATCCTGAAGGGCGAGGCCAAGCCCAAGGATATGCCGATCAAGCACCTCTCGAGCAAGGACCTGGTCGTCGTCAAGAACGACGAAATGGCCGAGGCCCTGGGCATCGACCTTTCCGCCCTGGACGCGTAATGCCATACGCGGCATGCGTCTAGAGCCCGTGCTCGCGCTTTAGCCGCGTTATTCAATATCTGAGCCACAGGGGCGGGCGCTGTAGACCGGCGTCCGCCCTGCTTGTTTCAGGTAAAACAAAACGTCTGTCCGTAACTCTTCTATGCATTGTTACCGCTATTATGGTGAATCACGTGTCCACCCTATCCTAGGAGGTATGAAGCATGCTCATTGCATTGCAGGGCGCCGTTTCGCAGGGCGTCCTCTGGGGCATTATGGTGCTTGGCGTGTTTATCACGTTCCGCCTGCTCGACATTCCCGATATGACCTGCGACGGCAGCTTTGCCCTCGGCGGCTGCGTCTGCGCTGTGCTCATCGTCAATAACAACGTCGACCCGCTGTTCGCCGTGCTGGCCGGTATGTGCGCCGGCGCCATCGCGGGCGCCGTCACGGGCATTTTGACCACCGTCTTTGAGATTCCTGCGATCCTCGCCGGAATCCTCACCCAGATCAGCCTGTGGTCCATCAACCTGCGCATCATGGGCAAGTCCAATACGCCCATTCTTGCCAAGGGCACCGTGTTCTCCGCCGTCAGCAATATGACCGGTCTGCCGCAGTCCACCGTTGCCATCATCTTGGGCATCCTGCTCGCCGTGGCTATCGTTGCCATCCTGTATTGGTTCTTTGGCACCGAGATCGGCTCGGCGCTGCGAGCCACCGGCAACAACGAGTACATGATCCGCGCTCTGGGCGTCAACACCAACTCCACCAAGATGATCGCCCTCGTGCTCTCCAACGCCCTCATCGGCCTTTCGGGCGCGCTCATCTGCCAGAGCCAAAAGTATGCCGACATTGGTATGGGCACCGGTGCCATCGTTATCGGTCTTGCCGCCATTGTTATCGGCGAGGTGCTCGGCCGTCTGCTGCCCGGCGGCCTCACGCAGTTTAGCGTCCGTCTTGCCTCCGCCGTCTTTGGCTCCGTGGTGTACTTCCTTATCCGCGCCATCGTGCTGCAGTTGGGCATGGACGCCAACGACATGAAGCTGCTCTCCGCCGTGATTGTCGCTGTGGCCCTGTGCGTGCCCGTGGTTTGGGAGCGCTATAAGCTCCGCAGCTCCTACACGAAGGGGGATGAGGCAGATGCTTAAGCTCTCGCACGTCAAGAAGACCTTTAACAAGGGCACCGTCACCGAGAAGCGCGCGCTCACCGGCGTCGACCTCACCCTGAATGACGGCGACTTTGTAACCGTGATCGGCGGCAACGGCGCCGGCAAGTCCACGCTGCTCAACATGATCGCCGGCGTGTACCCGCTCGATTCGGGTGTTATTGAGCTCGACGGCACCGACATCTCGCGCCTGAGCGAGTCGCAGCGCGCCAAGTACCTGGGCCGCGTGTTTCAGGACCCCATGCGCGGTACCGCTGCCGACATGCAGATCGCCGAGAACCTGGCCCTCGCCAAGCGTCGCGGCCAGCGTCGCGGCCTTTCGTGGGGCGTCACCAAGGCCGAGAAAGATGAGTACGTCGAGCTGCTCAAGCGCCTGGACCTTGGTCTGGACACGCGTCTCAACGCCAAGGTCGGCCTGCTCTCGGGTGGCCAGCGCCAGGCACTCACCCTGCTGATGGCCACGCTCACCAGGCCGCGCCTGCTGCTGCTCGACGAGCACACCGCGGCCCTCGACCCCAAGACGGCCTCTAAGGTGCTTAACCTGACCGAGGAGATCGTCGACGAGAACCACCTGACCACGCTCATGGTCACGCACAACATGAACGACGCCATCCGTCTGGGCAACCGTCTGATCATGATGCACGAAGGCCACGTGATCTACGACGTGGCGGGCGATGAGAAGAAGTCGCTCACCGTAGCCGACCTGCTGCAGAAGTTCGAGGAGGTCTCGGGAGGCGAGCTCGCCAACGACCGCATGCTGCTGAGCTAAAACCTGCCAAAAAGGGACAGGTTTATTTTGGTAGGTTTTATCTGCGCAAACGTCAAAACCGCCGCAAAGGGACAGACGCCCTTGCGGCGGTTTTCGCATATTATGTCGATAATCCGATATTCAACCAGACATTCTGGCTAAGGACTAAGGAAACTGCCATGAAAAGACTCCCCCGCTTTGCGTTGGCCGCCGCGTTGTTTGCCGGCGCGCTCGCAGGCATCCCAAGCCTCGCTTTCGCGGGAAACCTGCCCGCCGCTATTGACGGCTCCGTGGCCGTCATGCACACCAACGATATCCACGGCAGCTACAAGTACAGCTACAACGCAAGCAAGGGCACCGGCACTGTGGGCTTTGATGGGCTGGCGGTTCTCTATAGCGCCCAAAACAGCGCCCCCGATCTTTTGCTCGATGCGGGCGACACCTTCCACGGGCAGTCCTTCGCCACCATGAGCGAGGGCAAGAGCATCGCCGAGCTCATGGACACCTTCTATGTAGACGGCTACGACGCGACCACGCCGGGCAACCACGACTGGAGCTACGGCGCGGACAAGCTCCGCACCATGACCGGCTACAGCACCACCGGCACGCCCTTCGCCATGCTCTGCGCGAACGCGAAGTCTACGAGCGGCGTATGGAGCTCGAGCATCACGAAGACGCTCGATCGCACCTGGGAGGATAGCGAGGATCACTCCACATTCGACTACAAAATCAAGGTCGGCGTCGTGGGTGCCATGGATGAGTCGCTGGGATCCTCGCTGCGCGCGGACCTGGTCGCGGGCACGTCGTTCTCGAGTGCCACGAACGCCATCAATGCCGAGGCAGAGCAGCTGCGCAAGGAGGGCTGCGATGTTGTTGTGTGTATCGCGCACACGCTCGACGCCAAGACCTTTGCCACGCGACTCCGTGGCGTCGATGCCCTTATCGCAGGCCACGAGCACATCAACCTTAACGAGAAGGTGACGGGAGCCGACGGCAAGACGATCCATGTTGTTGAGGCAGGCAGCGCCTTTGCCGAGGTGGGGCTGCTTTCCATTCCGTACAAGTACGACACGAATGGCACCGAGACGACCGACGATGACACGGTCACGGTCCCTGCAGACGGCAGCGACGAGAAGCTCTACACCGCCAAGAACGTCAACGACCTTTTGGCAGACCCCGACAAGGGCTCCGACTACCAAAGCCGCCTTGAGGCCGTCCGCAACAAGATCAAGCCGCTCGACGAGGCCTTTGAAAACGAATCGAACAAGGTACTCGGCACATCCACCACCAACTATTTCTACGGCGAGGACGCCGCAGGCACGCATGGTTGGGAAATGGTGCGCACCACCGATTTCCGCCCCAGCAAGGAGGGCGACACCACCAAGGCCCAGACCATCGGCCATGTGATTTGCGGCTCCTATCTTGCCCTGACGGGCGCGGACCTCGCTATCGAAAACGCTGGCGGCATCCGCGGCGGCATCGCGGCGGGCAACGTGACCGCCGGCAACGTCATCGCCATCTCGCCCTACGGCAACACCGTGGAGACCTGGACCATGACCGGCGCGGACTTCCTCGCAGCGCTCGAGCACTCGCTACAAATCAGCGACGATTGCAACGACAGCTACGAGCTTCAGCAGGCTTATGTGGCGGCCGGTCACACCGAGCAGGAGGCGCAAGACAAGTACAAGTGGCGCGATGACTCTGGCAGCGTTCTCTCCTTTGGCGGCATCAACGTGACGATTGATTGGACGCAGCCCGAAGGCAAGCGCATTGTGAGTGCCACACTCACCAAAGACGGCAGCACGCTCGACCCCGCCAAGACCTATACCGTCGCCACCAACAACTACATCATTACCAACACGACCGATTTTCCCACCTTTGCACACGCCACCAAGTACACCGAGTGGGGCACGTGCGAGGCGGCGCTGAGGGCACTGATCGGGCAGGACAGCTGGGAGAGCAAGATGGCCTCGCTCGCGGGCACCATCAGCTTTGGCTCCGCTGCCGTGGACCCCACGCCCACACCGGCCCCGACGCCTAAGCCCTCGCCTAAGACGGACACGACGGCCACGAAGGTCAGCACCAAGAAGACGACCGGTAAGCTTGCCACAACGGGAGACCGCACGCTGGCAGTAGTTGGCGCGTGCCTTATCGGCGGCATCATCGTCATCATGCTCGGCATTATCTGGAAGCGTCGACGCTAAACTACACCGCCGGGCCTTACAGCCCCGCCGCGTAAACCTTATATCGAGCACAGAAGCCCGTCCGAATTTGATCGGACGGGCTTCTTGGTGGGTATCATGGTTGGACGATCATGAGGAGGTTTCCCTATATGGAATTGTTTGAGCCAATTCTTCATTTCTTTGCACAACGATGGGTCCACAACATCATCTGGGCAGGTATCTTGGCCATCGGCACCGCCGTTGCCGCCAAGGTCGCGTCCAAGACCCTGCACCACCTGCTTAGCCGCGATGATAACCCACTCCCTTCATCAAGCATCTTCATCAATATCGCGCGCGCTATCATCTGGATGATCGGCGGCAGCTTTATCCTCGACAACTGCTTTGGCATTAACGCAAACGCCCTCGTCGCCGCTCTTGGCGTCGGCGGCATCGCCATCTCGTTGGGCTTTCAGGACACGCTGTCAAACCTTATCGGTGGCATGCAGGTGACCTTTATGGGCATCATCAAGCCCGGCGACAATATCGAGGTCGACGGCGTGTCGGGCGTGGTCCAGGACATCACCTGGCGCCACACGACCATCGAGGACGCCTCCGGGCAGACCATCATCGTTCCCAACTCAAATATCTCCAAGAACACGCTCGTGCATTTGATGCCCTTTGGGCGCGTGGCCGTCCCTGTCGCGGTCAAGGACACGTCCAAGTGGGCTTCACTGGACGCGCTGGCAGATGAGCTCACCGACGCCACCAAGGCCGCCGTGCTTCCCATCTCGGGCTTTGACAAGGAGCCCTACGTGCTCTTTAGCGAGATCGGCGACTTTGGCATCAAGGGCAAGATCATCTTTATCGTCAGTGACGACAGCACTACTTTCACGGCAGCCGACGCCTGCATCCGCGCCATCGCCCCCATCATCGCCTAAACCACCGCAAAGGGGACAGGCATCTTTGTAGTGGTTTTCATTCGTGGTACCATGGTTCATATCGTTGTTTAAACGACTAAGGGAGTAGACACCATGGAAGAGGCCTATCGTCAAGCACGTAAGCGCGGCGAGCAGGGACGCCGTCGCGCCATCAGCCAAAGCGAGCATCCATACCTTACGGACCTCGATAGCTTGGTTGCTCAGCTCCCCTTAGGTCAGCGAGAGAATGTCGGCCTGTGGGATATTCCGCTCGAAATGGTCGTCGGCACGGTCACCAAAGGCCGTCAGTCCGCCTTTTCGTGTAACTTTATGCCCCTGCTTCCGTTTAGCACCGAGTTTGCCCGCAAGTGGTCCAACCTCTACGACATCCAGGTAACCGAGGGCTATCGCGACCCCATCATCGTCACCGAGTTCATGCATCGGTTCTATGTCCAGGAAGGCAACAAACGCGTCAGTGTCCTCAAATTCCTAGACGCCCCGACGGTTTCGGCCAGGGTCACCCGTCTCTACCCCAGCACATGTGATTCCGTCGAAAGCCGCCTGTACGGCGAATTCTGCGCGTTTTGGCGCGTCTGCCCCCTATACGAGATCGACTTCTCGCGTGAGGGAAGCTACGAAACGCTCGCCAAGATGCTCGGTCAGAACGTTATCGAAAAATGGCCGCAGAAAAAGGTCGACTACCTGCGCCACACCTTCCTGCTCTTTAAGCGCGCCTACCTTCGCGCAGGCGGCGACCACCTGGACATTACGTCTGCCGACGCCATGCTCGTGTACCTCAATGTGTACAACCAGGACCGCCTGCTGGATACGCCGACGGATATCGTCGTAAACCGCCTGTGCAAGATTTGGCGCGAGCTGGTCATTGCCGGCAAAAATGACGAGGACAAGGTCGATCTTGTCGAAGCACCGAGCGTCGACGAGGAGGAAACGCCCGCCAAGTCCACCGCTGGCGTGCTCAACTTCTTTATGGGCAAGACCGTCTACTCGACGGCCAACCCCCTGCGCATCGCCTTTATCCATGAGTTCCCCTGTGCGACGTCGAGCTGGGACAGCCTGCACGACCAAGGGCGTCAGTATCTCGATGAGCACTTTGACGGTATCGTGCGCACCGAGGCGTTCGAGGACTGTCACGATCCGGATGTGTTCTACGCCGCCGTGGAAACAGCTGTCAAACATGGAGCAAACGTCATCTTCTCGACCTCGCACCGCCTGATGGAATACACGCTCAGGGCTGCCGTTGAGTATCCCCGGGTTCGGTTCCTCAACTGCTCTATCGGCCTTCCCCATCAAAGCGTCCGTTCGTACTTTGGCAAGATGTACGAGGCCAAGTTTCTCCTGGGCGCCCTTGCCGCCAGCATGGCGGACAACCACCGCATCGGCTACCACGCGTCGGTCTTCGCCTCGGGCGCACTCAGCGAGATCAACGCCTTTGCGATTGGCGCCTCGCTGCTCGACCCGCGCGCGCAGGTCATCCTCACCTGGGGCGATGTTCCCGCCGGTGGTCTTGCCGAAGCCATGTGCCGCGAAGGCGTAAGCGTCATGACCGGCGCTGACATGTCAAAGTCGCTCGAAGACCCCACGGCCTACGGGCTTCACCGCTTGGTCGACGGCAAAGTCACCGGCATCGCCATGCCCGTATGGAACTGGGGCCGTTACTACGAGCTCATCGTTCGCAGCCTTCTGCACGGCACGTGGGACGAGACCAGCGACGACAACCAAGTGCGTGCCGTCAACTACTGGTACGGCATGAGCTCCGGCGTTATCGACATCCGTTACGCTCCGGGCCTACCCTACCAGACGCGCAAACTCGTGCAGTTGCTCCGCAACGGCATTGTTGAGGGATCCATCAACCCCTTTGGCGGCGAGCTCCATAGCCAGAACGGCGTGGTACAGATCGAAGGCTTCCCTCCGCTGCCGAGCACGCAGATTGTCGAGATGGATTGGCTGGCGGACAACGTGGTAGGCACCATTCCGCAGCTCGACGATGAGCCGAAAGTCCCTGCCCTATGAAAATCCTTGCCATAGCCGATACCGAAGAACGATGCCTTTGGGAGTGCTTTCGCAAGGAACGCTTTGAGGGAGTCGACCTGATTTTGTCCGCCGGCGATCTGGACCCGGACTATCTTGAGTTTTTGGTCACGGTCATCAACAAACCGCTCATCTACGTGCGCGGCAATCACGATGACCGCTACGCACGTCATGCACCGGGCGGATGTATCTGCGTGGAAGACAGCGTGTACACGTACCGAGGGATTCGCATTGCAGGCCTTGGCGGGTCCATGCGTTATCGCGACGGCGCCAACATGTACACCGAACGCGAGATGTCCAAGCGCATGCGTAAGTTGTCGCGTAAGGTTAGGATGGTCGGCGGGTGCGACATTCTGCTTACCCATGCACCCGCCGCCGGTATGGGTGATCTGGACGATCTGCCGCATCGAGGGTTTGAGTGCTTTAACACGGCGCTTGAGTCCTGGGGGCCCGACTATATGGTGCATGGGCATGTACACCAAAGCTACGGTTACGATTTTCAGCGCGAGCGGCAGCATGTGTGTGGAACAACGATCATCAACGCCTGCGGCTATACACAGTTTGAGCTCGACCAGACGCGCTACCCCATCCGTGGCTGGCAGGCAGCCTGGCTCAATTCGCAAACCATGCGCCGCGAGCTCAAACGCCACGATGCCATCGAGTCCTCAACAGCCAGAACACCCTGGTAACCACCTCAAAGAGGACACAGTCCCCTTTGAGGTGGTTTTGACGCGATAGCAAGAAACCCGGTCCTGCGCAGGGCAGAACCGGGTTTCTTTAGCAATGCTTGCTTTGCTCAGGCAGTAACTAGCAGTTACTCAGCCAGGAAGTCACGCTGGACAGCGGGATCGACCTTGACGCCAGGGCCCATGGTGGAAGACACGGAGATGGACTTGACGTACTTGCCCTTAGCAGAAGAGGGCTTGACGCGCAGGATCTCGGTGTACAGGGCAGCGTAGTTCTCGACGAGCTGCTGCTCAGAGAAGGACTTCTTGCCCAGGGGCACGTGGCAAATGCCGTAGCGGTCGGCACGATACTCAACGCGGCCGGCCTTGAGCTCGGAGACCATCTTGGCGACGTCCATGGTCACGGTGCCGAGCTTAGGGTTCGGCATGAGGCCACGGGGACCAAGGATCTTACCGATGCGGCCAACCTTGGCCATCATGTTCGGCGTAGCGATAGCGGCGTCGAAGTTGATCTCGCCCTTCTGAATCTGGGCGACGAGCTCGTCGGAACCGATGATATCGGCGCCGGCAGCCTCGGCCTCGCGGGCCTTCTCGCCCTCGGCGAAGACGGCAACACGAACGGTCTTGCCGGTGCCGTGGGGCAGGGAGATGGAACCACGGATGTTCTGGTCAGCCTTACGAGTATCGATGCCCAGACGGAAGTGGGCCTCGACGGTCTCGTCGAACTTGGCGGTGTCGAGCTCCTTGATGAGCTTGGCAGCCTGAAGGGGGGTGTAGAGCGTGGCGCGGTCGATCTTCTCGGCAGCGGCGTTATAGCTCTTACCATGCTTAGCCATGTGCATTACCTCCTGTGGTTAAACGGGCGTGAGCCCTCCCACATCGTATCGTGTGCCCTATTGCACACATTTAACGGGCGCCCCGGTCGGAGCACCCGTCGTTACCATAAGAAATCGCTACTCAGCGATGGTGACGCCCATGGAACGGGCGGTACCGGCGATGATCTTCTTGGCGGCGTCAATGTCGTTGGCATTGAGGTCCGGCATCTTGATCTCGGCGATCTTGGTGAGCTGCTCCTGGGAGAGCTGACCAACCTTGTCGGCCTGGGGCTTAGCGGAACCAGACTTGAGGTTCAGCTCCTTCTTGATGAGGTGAGCCGCCGGCGGGGTCTTGGTGATGAAGGAGAAGGACTTATCCTCGTAGACAGAGATCTCAACGGGGATGATGTCGCCCTTCTTGTCCTGCGTCTCGGCGTTAAAGGCCTGGCAGAACTGCATGATGTTCACGCCAGCAGCACCCAGGGCGGGGCCGACGGGAGGAGCGGGGTTAGCTGCACCAGCAGGAATCTGGAGCTTAATGACGTTGGCAACCTTCTTCTCAGCCATGGTCATTCCTTTCGAATCACGAGTGTGAAGTACTTGCTATATCGTAAGCACGCACGTGTTAGAAGCACTCCTGAGATGAGCAGTCACAGAAGAAGCACGCTCGCGCGAACGGACGAAAACTTAAGCGATGACAGCGACCTGGTTAAAGTCAAGCTCGACCGGCGTCTCGCGGCCAAAGATCATCAGCGTGACCTTGAGCTTGCCAGCCTCGGTGTTAACCTCGGAGACCTTGCCATCAAAGTCGGTAAGCGGGCCATCGGTGACGCGGACGGACGTGCCGACCTGAATATCAACCGAGGTGCGCTTGGGCGAATCGCCCTTACCGGGACTACGAGTCATCTTATTGTACTCATCGCGGGAAAGCGGTGCGGGCTTACCGTTGCCGCCCAGGAAACCGGTGACGCCGGGCGTGTTGCGAACACACGTCCAAGCATCGTCATCCATCTCCATGCGGACCAGGACATAACCCGGGAAAATCTTGGAATCCTTGGTCTCGCGCTTGCCACCCTCTTTAATCTCGGTGACGCGCTCCATAGGAATCTCGATATCAAAGATACGGTCCTGCATGCCCATGGTCTCGATGCGATGCTCGAGATCGGACTTAACGCGGTTCTCGTATCCAGAGTAAGTGTGAACGACGTACCAACGCTTAGACATGGTTTAGCCCCTCAATCCAGAGAACAGAGCAAGAGCCTCGCCAAAGCCAGCATCGAGCAGAGCGATGACGACGCCGACGACGACCAGAGAAGCGCAGACGACGACCGAGTAGTTCACGAGCTCCTTCTTATCGGGCCACGTGACACGCTTCATCTCGGACTTGACCGAAGCGAAATACTTCTTGGTGCGGGCGAAGAAACCAGGCTTCTCGTTCTTCTTGGACTTCGCAGCCTTCTCGTTCTTCTTGGCAACGGCCTTCTTGGCCTCAACCTTGGAGTTGGCGGCAGCTTTGTTGGCAGGTGCCGGCTGCTGAGCCTTCTTCTTGTTCTTCTTGTTGGCCATTTGGGTTACCTCCGCGCAATGCGCTTATACATGAGTAAACCGTAAGCCCCCAAGTGG
This sequence comes from Collinsella sp. CLA-ER-H7, assembly GCF_040092345.1. Classification (NCBI taxonomy): domain Bacteria; kingdom Bacillati; phylum Actinomycetota; class Coriobacteriia; order Coriobacteriales; family Coriobacteriaceae; genus Collinsella; species Collinsella sp. CLA-ER-H7. The sequence continues at coordinate 35,248 of NZ_JBBNLT010000014.1, forward strand.
GAGCTTACGGAATAATGACTGGCACGCCAGGAAGGACTCGAACCCTCAACACTCGGTTTTGGAGACCGATGCTCTACCAATTGAACTACTGGCGTATGTGACTAGAGACTAGCGAGTCTCTTTGTGCAGCGTGTGGTGACGGCACCAGGGGCAATACTTCTTGATCTCCATACGATCAGGCATGGTCGACTTGTTCTTGGTGGTCGTATAGTTGCGGCGCTTGCACTCAGTGCACGCAAGAGTAACTAGAGTACGCATGTATCCTGAACCTTTCATTTCCGCCCCGTACGGGCACGAGTTGTTACTTTATCAGCTCCACGTAAGTGCTGTCAATGAAAACCTCGAGTCAATTGGTTCTCGGTGGATCCATTCATATTTGGAACACATCAATGAAGCCATCGAGAGCTAATCGACGGTGCATCCAGGACCATTATCGATCCTCTCGACACCAGCAACGGCTCAATATCCATTGCAGAAAAGAACCCGGCACCCATATAAGTGCCGGGTTCTCTAAGTCAGCTATATCAAAGAGCTAATTTACTCAATGATCGTGGAGACGATGCCCGAACCGACGGTGTGGCCACCCTCGCGGATAGCGAAGCGCAGGCCCTCCTCCATGGCGATCGGGTGGATGAGGTCGCCCTCGATGGTGATGTGGTCACCAGGCATAGCCATCTCGGTGCCCTCGGGGAGCTTGACCGTACCGGTAACGTCGGTGGTACGGAAGTAGAACTGAGGACGATAACCATCGAAGAACGGGGTGTGACGGCCGCCCTCCTCCTTGGTCAGAACGTAGATCTCGCCGGTGAACTTGGTGTGCGGGGTAACCGAACCGGGCTTGCAGAGAACCTGGCCGCGCTCGATGTCCTCGCGCTTGATGCCGCGGAGCAGCAGACCGACGTTGTCACCAGCCTCGCAGAAGTCCATGGACTTACGGAACATCTCGATACCGGTAACGACGGTGTTCTGGGTATCCTTGATGCCGACGATCTCGACGGGCTCGTTGAGCTTGAGCTCACCGCGCTCGACACGGCCGGTAGCAACGGTACCACGGCCGGAGATGGTCATAACGTCCTCAACGGCCATCAGGAACGGGAGGTCGTTGTTACGAGCAGGCGTCGGGATGTACTCGTCGACGGCCTTCATGAGCTCGCGGATAGCGTCCATCCACTTGGCGTCGCCCTCGAGAGCGCCCAGAGCGGAACCACGGATGACGGGGATGTCGTCGCCGGGGAAATCGTACTCGGAGAGGAGCTCACGGGTCTCCATCTCGACGAGGTCGATGAGCTCGTCATCGTCGACCATGTCGCACTTGTTCAGGAAGACGACGATGTAGGGAACGCCGACCTGACGGGCGAGCAGGATGTGCTCGCGGGTCTGAGCCATGGGGCCGTCGGTAGCGGCGATGACCAGGATAGCGCCGTCCATCTGAGCAGCACCGGAGATCATGTTCTTGACGTAGTCAGCGTGGCCCGGGCAGTCAACGTGAGCGTAGTGACGGGCAGCGGTCTCGTACTCAACGTGGGAGACGGAGATCGTGATGCCGCGCTCGCGCTCCTCGGGAGCCTTGTCGATGTTCTCGAACGCAGTGAAGTCAGCCTTGCAGCCCTCGGTCTCGGAGAGAACCTTGGTGATGGCAGCGGTCAGCGTGGTCTTGCCGTGGTCGACGTGACCAATGGTGCCGATGTTAACATGCGGCTTAGTGCGCTCAAACTTCTCTTTGGCCATAAAGCCCTCCTCTTAACAGGTCGTCCCCGGACGGGACTTTGCCTTTATACCATAGTGGCCTCTCAACATACTATTGAGAAGCCACCGTGTTACCTATGGTAGCGGTGACTGGATTCGAACCAGTGACGCCACGGGTATGAACCGTGTGCTCTAACCAACTGAGCTACACCGCCGGATGGAGCCTGCAACCAGACTTGAACTGGTGACCTCTTCGTTACCAACGAAGTGCTCTACCGACTGAGCTATACAGGCACTTGACGGGTGGGAGCTATAGGATTCGAACCTATGTAGGCAGAGCCAACGGGTTTACAGCCCGTCCCCATTAACCACTCGGGCAAACTCCCAATCGTTCAAGTATCCGCAGGTCCTTTGGTCTTTTGGACCGCCGCCCCCGCGAACGAAGAAGATAATACGATGCCACCTTGGGGGCTGTCAACGAAAACCTCAAGATACACGGTGCCGGGCGTATCTATATGCTTTTGACCTGCGGTTTTGCTGAGTTTGGATATGAAGGGAGGTGGATTTGCATGTGACGGTGACATTTCACGAGGGAACACTTTGGCGTAGTGGAGTGAGCCTGCAGAATATTGCTTCGATAACGACTCATTTGCACCTATATATAGGTCGGGATCGGGCTTCCACGCCACGATCGAGCGTGGATTATCTCCCACTTTTAGCGCGGCTCTAAGGCCAAAGTGGCAGATTATCCACGTTCATTCTCCAGGCGAGAGAACTGTAAAGCCGCAACTACTCGGGCCAGGCCAAAGTAGACCCATAGAGCGGCTCCCCCTTGGTGCAGGGGTAGCGACTCAAGTAACACGACGATAGCAAGTCGAAAAAATAAGTCATGGCGTATTTCGAATAAACGCCGAGTCGGTCAATTCCGTTTCCCGCATTACCAAGACGATATACACGGTCAAAAGACCTCGATTTGTCATCGTTGCTAAACGCAGCAATTAGAATCTTCCTGCCCGAACGGCAATCAAGATACTCACGCGCCTGTGACGCAAATAGCCCGGAGACCGATACGAGAATTATCAATGACTGCGAAGCGTCTCCCATGTTTTTCAATTCCGCGACGTTAGCCCCAGCAACTATGCGAACTATCTTGCCCGCATAAAACATTTCCTGCTGAAATCGTACGAGATTGGCGCTCACATTATTGGTGCACCAGATTTCAACGTTTTTATGGCCATCAATTTCGTCGACAAGATGCTTAATAGCGATATCGGACACGCCGCTTTCAACCTCAGCGAACATCTCGATCATGCGAACGTCGAGCTCTGCCCTGTACTCCTCGTAGCCAAATTCCTCCTCTCGATGGCTTAAGTCGCTTGGAAAGACTGACTGAGTAAATGATTCTTTCAAATCGCTAAGAGACTGGTAGCCCAATCGATTGCAGAAACGACGAACAGCGGAACGGGTCACGAATGCATCGCGGGTTATTGCGGCAACATTGATTTCGCTCGAACGCCTAATGTGAGCGATGAGATATCGAGCGATGGCGGCATCGTTTGACCCAAACTCGCTGTTGATGATGGAGCTAATGCGATTGAGCACATCGAAGTCATTGATATTCACGTGATCCCTCTTTCCGCTCTCCTCGAAATCATAGTTCATTTATTGAATCAAACAGCTTTGGTCGTTCTCCTATGATTCAAATCAGTTGACGTCATCTTAATCGTAATTCCGCCACACGTATCCACCGTGTTGAATGATGGAAAGGGGATTCATGGGCAACGTGAACAACATCCCGTTTCTCTGGGGTTCCGCCACGGCGTCTTATCAGTGCGAGGGTGCCTGGAACGAAGACGGCAAAGGCCTTGGCGAGTGGGATTTCTTTAACCACACAAGCAATAAGAACATCAACCATGTTGACGGTGATGTATCTTGCGACTTCTACCATCGCTATGAAGAAGATATCCGCATGATGAAAGAAGGCGGACAAAACACCTATCGCTTCTCTCTTTCATGGAGTCGAATCATCCCCACGGGTATCGGCGAAGTGAATGAAAAGGGTATCGATTTTTATAATCGGGTCATTGATTGCCGCCTCGAAAATGGCATAGAACCCAACGTTACGCTGTTCCATTACGATCTGCCATTCACGCTTGCTTGCAAAGGCGGATGGCTGAACAACGATATGGCAGAGTGGTTCTGCAAATACGCCAAGATTTGCTTTGAGCGCTTTGGAGACCGCGTCAAAATCTGGGCTACCGTTAACGAGCCGCATTTCTACAGCTACTGCGTAAACATGTTGGGCAACTATCCCCCCAATCGATCGCTCGACGTTCAGTCGTACATGCAGTTTCAGTACAACCTGATGCGCGCAAGCGCACTCGCAGTCCGAGCATATCGTCAAATGGGCTACGACGGCATCATCGGCGCCGTCCACGATGGCGGCGTTGTCGAACTCGACCCGGCAACCGAGCACCCCGATGACGTATTTCGATACGCAGACTTTTTCGCCAATCGCATGATTCTGGCACCAGCACTTCAGGGTCAACTGCCGCCAGAAATGGACGAAATCCTTGAAAAACTTGGCGTCTCGCTCTATCGATCCCCAAATGACGTAGAAGAATTCAGAGACGGTAAAGTCGATTTTATTGGACTCAACGTGTATTGCCGAGAGTATGTAACCGACTGGCACGGTGGAGAGCTTGCCGTTTCGGCGAACAATAAGGGCGGTTCGAGCAAAAAGGTCGAAGGAAAATGCATTGCGCCCTTGTTTGAAAGCGCCCGCGACAGCAATGTTCCCCGCAATAAATGGGGCCGCGAAATACTCCCAAGTTGCATGTATTCAACCATCATGGATGTCCACGAGCGCTATGACGCGCCCCACATCTTTATTACGGAAAACGGACATGGCGCCTATGAGCAACCAGACGCAGACGGAATGATCCACGATGATGACCGCATCGAGCTTCTGGGCCAGTTCATCGAGCACATGATGAGGGCTAAGCGCGACGGCGCGCGCGTTGAGGGCTACTACCTCTGGTCGACGATGGATCTGTATAGCTGGATCAACGGCTACGAAAAACGATACGGACTTGTCCATATCGACTTCGAGAACAATCTGGAGCGCACCCCCAAAAAGAGCTGGTATTGGTACCGAGACCTTATCTCGAAGTATCAGGAGCAGGAAGGTTAGGAGAAAGAGATGAAATATCAGGCAATGTCCGAAACAGTCCTAAAGGCTGTTGGCGGCAAAGAGAACATTACATCGGTAACTCATTGTGCGACGCGCCTTCGCATCGACGCACGAGACACCTCGATCATCGATCTCCAGCTCGCCAAATCGGCCGACCAGGCGCTCGGGGCAGTAGTCAGCGGTGGCCAGCTTCAGGTGATCATCGGCCCCAACGTCACCGAGGCTTACAACGACTTCCTCGACTTCGCGGGAATCGAAGTCGGCGGTGGCACGGTTGCCGACGATGCCCAAACCGCCAAAGACCTTGCAGAAGGCATTAAAAGCGGTAACACCGCCATGGGCTTGATTGAGAAATTCGGGAACGTCTCTGCACAGGTATTCATGCCCATCGTCCCGGCGCTCATCGTTGGCGGACTCATTCTTTCGATCAAGAATCTCCTGGTCAATTATTGTGGATTGAACACCGATAGCGGAACCGCCCAGGTTCTGCTGGCGATCTTCAGCGCCTCATTTAGCTTCCTGCCCGTTTACCTCGGCTATCAGCTCGCCGCCGTCATGAAGATGCAGCCTATCATGGGCGCACTGCTGGGCGCAATCATGATTAGCTCGTCTATTAGCGGTGCTGAGGGTCTCGACTTTCTTGGCATCCCCATCCCGACGAATGACTACTCGAGCACGGTGGTGCCAATCGTACTGGGCGTTGTGTTCATGTACTTTGTTGATCGCGGTCTTCAGAAAATCATCCCCGACATTACCAAACTGTTCTTGAAGCCGCTGCTCACCATGTTCATCGTCGTGCCTGTTGAGCTGATTATCCTCGGCCCCGCCGGCAGCATGATGGGCTACGCGCTGAGTGATGCCGCCACGTGGCTCATGGATAACGTGGCATTTATCGCTACTCCAGTCCTTGCAGCCCTTAACCCCTATTTTGTCATGCTCGGTCTTGATAAGGCCTACATCGCGATCGAAGTTACGAGCTTGGCGCAGCTCGGCTGGGCACCCATCATCTTTGGCTTCATCTCAAACCTCTGCATTGGCGGCACGAGTCTCGCCTTGGCAACTGCAATGAAAGGCAACAAGGAGAAGAGAGGTATGGTCACCACGGTTGCCGTCACCGCACTCTGTGGCGTAACTGAGCCCGCATTTTACGGCTGCCTCATCGAGCGTCCCCGCCTGCTTGTCGGCACGGCAATCGGCGCGCTCTGCGCGGGACTCCCTGCAGGTATCTTCGTCCTGAAGGAGTATGTTGCGGGAGCATGCCCCGGTCTTCTTTCTGCGCTGATCTTTATCGCTCCCGATGGATCCATGGGCAACTTCGTACTGGCGTGCGTTGTCGCCGTCATCGCCATCGTTGTCTCGTTCATCGCTGCACGCGTGATCATCAAGAAGAATCCCAACTATATTGAGTAGATGCCCGCTGCTTGCATTGGGGACATCCTCGGCAGACCATTAGCAAGAACCCAAGAGTCCCTTAGGAGCTCGATTAATCCATTCGGATTCCTCAGGCACAAACGACCCCGATTCCACAATGAAATCGGGGTCGTTGTTTCTAAAGCCTTCGATAGACAATCGGTGTTTACCTTAGCTCCCTATCCAAGTTAATTATCCACGCTCGTTCTCCGGTCGGAAGATTTTCTTCTCTCGCGTGTCCAGAAATCCACGCTCGAGCAGAACATCCAGGTCCGTACCCGCCCTTGTCTCGATCTGTAACAGCAAGAGGCCTATTCCGCTTCTACATGTTACAGATCAAGATATTCCTAAAACACCCTAAGTTTCATCTCAATCTGTAACAGTTAGATGCCAAATATCGGTCTTGGTGTTACAGATTTAGACAAACTGGAGGACGAGACAAACCAAAAACGGGATGGGCGCTAACCCGATGGCGCACCACCTAAATAGAAACGGGCCCTGTCCCACAAGGGAACAGAGCCCGAAACTCTCATGGAGCCAGTGACAGGAATCGAACCTGCAACCCACTGATTACAAATCAGTTGCGCTACCGTTGCGCCACACTGGCACACTTGGCGCTTTCGCGCGAAGCCAGTTAAGAATAAAGGAATTGCGGACGAGGCGCAACAGGCCACACGGCGTTATACAAATATGCAAAATCCAGCAACAACAGGTACCAGGCCCGTTCATTTCTGTCGGTTCGCCCTCAATCTCAAAACCATTCGTTAGAACGAATAGTTTTAATTACAATTGCTATATATAAAACTATTCGTTCTAACGAAGGGTTTCGCGATGCTTACTACCAAAGAAGCCGCCGAGCTGCTCGGCATCACTCCGCGCAGGGTGCAGGAGCTCATAAAAAACGGAGCACTTGAGGCCCGCAAGGCTTCTGGTGTATGGCTCATCGACAAAGACAGCGTCGACACGCGACTCCGCTCTGTGACCAAAACGGGGGGACGTCCCCGCCGCGGCCACGGTAAGAGCGAGATCGCGTTCACCCTCATGAACCGCACGTACGAAGTCGCTCAGCTGGTCTACAGCACATCGCGAAAAGACTTTACCCACATCGGTGCCGACATCGATTACGCCCACGCCCCTATTGGAGTATTTGGCCCTAATAGCCCCATATCGCTAGACTCCTTCCGCATCTGGTGGCGCGGCCGCGGTATCCCGCTCGCACGCATTGGGCTAGCCTCCCTGCTTGCAGAAGCCGCAGTCGATGTTCCCGATGAACTCGTCCAGCGAAATCTCGGCCTCTCCTTATCCGACCAGTATTGGATTAGGCCCCAAGGTTCCGGTCTCACCTGGGAGGATATCAACTTCTTCAATAACGCCTTTGATGACGTCTCGCTAACCATTGCACCCTTTGCCCCAGAGGGAAAAGCGGCTGCCGCAAAGCCCGATAACACCTCGGACGGCAATCTTCAAAAGTACTGGACGTGCGAGGGCGAACGTCGAATTCTGCATAAGGCAGGAGCGCACCTGGACCAGGAACCTTATAACGAGCTGGTGGCGACCGCGCTCCACCGTCGCATCCTAAACGCCTGCGATTATGTGCCTTACTCGCTCGAGGGCACGGGCACTTCCGCCCTGAGCACATGCGATGTCTTCTTAACTGATGAAGAAGAGTATGTCCCTGCGTTCTATGTAAACCAGCACGCAAACGCAGATGAACGGCTAACCGACTACGAGCGATATGTAGCAAACTGCGAGGAGCTCGGGGTGACAGGCGTCAAGGATGCCCTTGACCGCATGATCGTATGTGACGACATCATTGCCAACTACGATCGTCATTGGCGCAACTTCGGCCTCGTGCGAAACGTAAACACGCAAGCTTGCAGACCTGCCCCCATCTTCGATTCGGGCTCATCGCTCTGGTGCAACATATCACTAGAGGAGCTTAGGGCGGGAGAGCACAGTTTTACCAGCGCACAATTTCATTCAAGCCCCGCCAAACAAATGTTGCTCGTCGAGGACATGGGCTGGTTTGACGGCGACAAACTCGAAGGCTTCGTTGACGAGGCAATCGAGATTCTTTCCAGAAACGACGCGCTCACGGCAAGGCTGCCATATCTAAAAAAGGCGCTAACGTGGCGCCTCGAAAGAATGATCGACATCGCTGAATGGAGTTAGCGAGGCAGCATTGCCCCGCCAACTTCCCTACCTCCCGCGCAGGGCCTTGAGCTTGGCCAGGGCATCGGGGCTCAGGCGACTGCCCAGAGTCATCTTGATCTGCGGAGCTTCCTCTGCCTCGTGAACGTCGTTATCGATCTGTTTGATCTCGTCCACCAGCATACGGCTCGAGATGCGCGTGACACCCTTGCCCATGACGACGGCCTGGATCGTGCCGTCGCTCGATACCACGGAGCATGCGCGGCCTTCCTCGCGCGCCTCGATGCAGAGCTTTTGCACCACGGTATCGGCTGAAACACCCGTCGGCGAGAACTCGATGCGCACGCCGCGGGCCGGCAGGTTGGGACGTTCACTGGAGATATTGCCCGCGCCGTCAAACACGATCACGGCCTCGTAACGGCCCTGGGCAAAGGCAGCAACGTCGTTAATGAGGGCGGTGCGCGCCATATCGTGAACGTCGCTGGAATACGGATCGTCGGAATGGTCGTACACGAGCTTTTCGTAGCGCGGCGTGCAGTGGATCACGTTGTAACCGTCGACCACCAGCAGCTCGGGCTTGGTGGAGTGCACCGTCGAGACTGGGTCGGCGATAGCCTGCGCAAACGCATTGCCGCCCACGCCGTAGGTCGCGGCCGAAACAATCGGCTTGGCCGAGCCCTCGCCAAAGCGCTTGGCCTTGGACTTGGCACGGTTCTTTTTGGACATGCGCTACTCCTCCCCCATGAGCTCGCCGGCGTTGCGGCGCAGCCACTCAAAGCAGAGGGCCGTAGTCGCCTGGGCAACATTGAGGCTCTCGGTCATGCCGCGCTGGGGAAGCTTGGTCAAAAAGTCGCATTTCTCGAGCACCAGACGCGAGATGCCGTCGCCCTCGGAACCCATGACGAGTGCCACGCGGCCCTCGAAGGGGGCATCCCAGCAGCTGCCCTCGGCGTGCTCAGAGGCACCGCCCACCCAAAAACCGGCGGCTTTGAGGTCATCGAGCGCACGAGCGATATTGGGGACCTGCGCGATGGGCAGATGCATAACGGCGCCGGCAGAAGTCTTGTAGCTACCCACCGTTACGCCGGCGGCTCGTTTGTTGGCGATGATGACGCCCGCTGCGCCCACAACCTCGGCAGAGCGCACGATGGCGCCAAAGTTACCGTCGTCGGTCACATGGTCGAGCACAACGACAAGCGCCGGACCGTCGCCCGCGCGGTCGAGGATGTCGGCGACATCGGCATAGGGGAAGTTGCCAACCTCGAGCGCGATGCCCTGGTGAGCGCCATGGCTCGACAGTGCGTCGAGCTGCGCGCGCGGCACATACTTAATGCGGACGCCCGCGGCGTTGAGGTCATCGACCAGACGCGACAGGGCGGCATCGCGCTCCCCGCCCTCGGCAATGAGCGCGCACTTGATGGGAAAACCGGTACGCAGCGCCTCGGCGGCAGCACGACGGCCTTCGATAAACTCACCCTTGGGAGCCTGGACAGCGTCGCGGCCACGCTCGCGCTGCGGACGTGCAGCCTGGGTACGATCTCGCTGGCCCTTGGGAGCGGCAGCGCGGTCGTTGCGGTGAATCGGACGCGAGCCAGAAGCGGCCTGCTTGCCGCCACGAGGCGCACGCTTGCGATTGTCGGCCATAAAGCGGCCTCCTTAAATAGATAACGAACAAGAATCGACCGTCCGAGCCACGGCACCTTGCCTTTCAATCGTCAGGCATGACCACCAGGTCGATGCCCTCCTCTTTCAAGGCAATCCGCCGCACCTCGAACGGTCGACAAATACTAGAGGGTCTTAATACGAGTACCCGCGGCCGTATCCTCAATGGTGAGGCCCAGGTCTTTGAGCTGGTCGCGGATGGCGTCGGCCAGATCCCAGTTCTTGGCGGCACGGGCCTCGGCGCGGGCCTCGAGAATCTTGGCAGCAGCCTCGTCCACGTCGTCGCCCGTGTAGGCGACCAGGCCGGCGGCAACGCCCAGCAGGCCCAGCGGCAGCTCGACCTTGGGCTCGGGAAGCTCGACGCCAAACGTATCGAGCAACTCGGCCAGCGTGTCGGCGGCGGCAAGCGCGGCGGCCTTGTCGGCAGCGTCGCCCGCCTGCTCCAGGTACTGGTTGCATTCAGTGACAAAGCCAAAGACGGCACCCATGGCACCGGCGGTGTTAAAGTCGTCGTCCATGCACTCCTTAAAGGCGGCGCGGGTCTCGGCGGCCTTGGCGGCAAACGCCTCGGATGCTGCCTCATCGGCATCGGCCGTCGCATGGTTCGCGGCCCAGCGCAGGTTCTCGACCGTACCGGCGATACGCGTGAGCGAGTTCTCGGCACCCTCCAGGCGCTCCCAAGAAAAGTCGAGCGGCGAGCGATAGCTCGTCTGCAGCATCAGCAGGCGCAGGGCCGCGGCAGAGTGCTGCTCGAGCACCTCGGCCAGCGTAAAGAAGTTTCCGAGCGACTTGGACATCTTCTCGCCGTCTACCAGCAGCATGCCCGTGTGCATCCAGGTGTTGGAGAAGCCCTGGTGCCAGGCGCAGGTGGCCTGGGCGCACTCGTTCTCGTGATGCGGGAAGGCAAGGTCGGAGCCGCCGCCGTGGATGTCAATCGGGGTGCCCAGGTAGCGGTGCACCATGGCGGCGCACTCGGTGTGCCAACCGGGACGGCCCTCGCCCCAGGGGCTCGGCCAGCTGGGCTCGCCGGGCTTGGCGGCCTTCCACAGGGCAAAGTCGAGCGGGTCGTTCTTGTCCTCGTTCTCCTCGATGCGCGCGCCAACCATAAGGTCGTCGATGTTGCGGCCCGAGACCTGACCATAGTTGGGATCGCTGCGCACGGCAAAGTACACATCGCCGTTATCGGCTGCGTAAGCGTGGCCCTGCTCGATAAGCGTCTTGATCATGGCGATCATGGGGCCGATCTCCTTGGTGGCGCGGGGGCGCACATCGGGATCGAGCACGTTGGCGGCGCGCATGACGCCGATGAACTTGTCGGAGAACTCCGTCGCGACCTCGGCGGCCGTACGACCCTGCTCGTTGGCGCGCTTGATGATCTTGTCGTCGACATCGGTGAGGTTCTGGGCGAACGTGACCTCGTAGCCGCTCGCGATGAGCCAGCGGCGGATCACGTCAAAGCTGATGAACGTGCGGGCATTGCCGATGTGGATGTTGTCGTAGACCGTGGGGCCGCACACGTACATGCGGACCTTGCCGGACTCGATGGGCTGGAACTCTTCCTTTTTATGGGTAGCGCTGTTGTAGATACGCATTCGTTACTCCTTAACGGTTTTCTGTAGCAGGCAGACGGCCCAGGCGCCGATTCCCTCGCCCTGACCTTCCCAACCGAGCTTTTCGGTCGTAGTGGCGGCGACGCCCACGTTTTCGACGTCAACGCCCAGGGCATGGGCAAGGTTGGCGCGCATGGCATCGCGGTGCGGGGTGATCTTGGGTTGCTGACAGGCAATGGTGCAATCGGCATCGACAAACTCAAAGCCCAGCTCGCGCGCATAGTCCATCACGCGAGCGAGCAGCACCATCGAATCGGCGCCCTCATAGGCGGGGTCGGTATCGGGGAATAGCTTGCCGATGTCTCCCCCGCGGCAGGCGCCCAGAATGGCGTCGGCCAAGGCGTGCGCGAGCACATCGGCATCCGAGTGGCCCAGCAGGCCGCGCTCGTAGGGAATGTCGACACCGCCGATGATACATCGACGCCCCTCCACCAGACGGTGGACGTCGTAGCCATGGCCAATGCGCAGGTTACTGAACATGGGGAAGGTCCTCTCCCTCGGCCATGCGGCCAAGCAGAATCGCGGTTACGGGACGCAAGTCCTCGGGCACCGTCACCTTAAGGTTATCGCGCGGGCTCTGGACGCAGCGGACGAGCCCACCCATGCGCTCGACCAGCGACGAATCATCGGTGCCGATAAAGCCCTCGGCAATGGCTGCAGCGTGGGCGCGCTTCATAGCATCGACGCTAAAGATCTGCGGCGTCTGCGCGGCCCAATAGAGCTCACGCGGCGGCGTCTCGACGATATTGTCGCCATCGACGATCTTGAGCGTGTCGATCGCGGGTTGGCCGCACACGACACCGTCGAGCGAGCGGTCGCCTACAAGCACGTCGATCGCATGGTCGATGGCCTCGGTCGTGATGAGCGGACGGGCGCCGTCGTGGATAGCGACATATTCGAAACCCGCCGGCACCGCGTGCACGCCGGCGCGGGTGGAATCCTGACGAGTATCGCCGGCATCGGCAAAGCTGATGGGCGTGTCATAGTCAAACGGGTCGATAGCCAAGCGGCGCATCTCGGCACGGCGCTCGGCAGGGCAAACCACGACGATATGGCCGACCTTGTCGCTACGATCGAACGCGCGGATGGACCAGCTCATGAGCGGACGGCCCGCCACGTTAACGAGCTGCTTGCCGCCGGGATTTCCAAAGCGCTGGCCGCTGCCGCCGGCAACGACCACGGCGCATACGGGCGCCATTATGCGTTCCCCTGTTTGGTGCCCTTCATGCGGTACAGCGAGTCCGCAAGAATGGCAGGGTTGTTGACGCCAAAGTCGCCCAAGCGCTCCGGATCCTCGCTGATGTCGTCCATGAGCTCCTGCAGCGAGCCATACTCGTCGACGATCTTCTCGGCCACGCCGTCGCGCACGACGGACACGCGCGAAAGCGTGCGCAGGCCCAGCGGCGTCATGACGGAGTCCTCGTCCAAGTCGTCATAGCCCAGAACTGCCGCCACGTGCTGCGGGTCGGACAGGTCCTTAGGCGTCATACGGCTCAGCTCGGCGCGAATCTTCTCGGCGTTGGCCTCAGAGGAATCGCTCGCGTAGTCGCGGATCATCAAGTCGTATTCGGTATCCATGCTGGAGCCCGCGAGCTGCTCGAGCTGCATCTGCACGAGCTTACCCTGGTTACCCAGCTTGACAATGCAATCCTTAAGCTCGGTCTTTGCCTGCTGCATGATCTCGAAGCTCGAGAAAATACCGGTAATGTCGGCGAGTGTGACGTAGTCGTCGAGCTCGAGGGCCGTCAGGCGCAGCAGGGAGCGATCGAGCGACTGACGGGTAGTCTGGAGCGTGGCGACGAGCTGGTTGACCGAGCTCATGATGGTAGTGACGGGCTGGATCTCGTAGCTCTTGCCGTGGACGTACACGTTGACGACGGCGCGACGAGCCGAAACCGAGATCACGATGGCATCGGTGAGCACCGACATGCGAGCGGCAGTACGGTGACGCATGCCCGTCTCACTCGTGGCGAGCGAGGGATCGGGATTGAGGTGGAAGTTGGCGCGCAGGATCTGGGTGAGGTCGCCATCGATAACGATGGCGCCGTCCATCTTGGAAAGCTCGAACAGGCGGTTCGAGGTAAACGAAATGTTGAGCGGGAAGCCGTCGTTACCGGCAGCGAGCACGTTTTCGGTGTCGCCGACGCAGATAAGGGCGCCCAGGTGACCGGCGATGATCATGTCGAGGGCGGTGCGGATCGGCTGACCAGGTGCCGTCAGGCGGATGGCCTGTTCCATACGCTTTTGCAGCTCGTTCTTATCCAAGGCATCGCTCCCATCGTATACGCTCCATAAACGCTAAATAGTTTCTCACGGTTTGTCCCTGCGGCGCTTGCGAAATCCGATGCTTACAGAATGAGCGAACACAGCTGAGAGCCCAACCCAAATCAGCTGTTCATGTGGTAGCATCGGGATTCGCATAAATGAGGAAGTAGTCGCGTGATCGGGTTCGCCTCCGGTGGCGCGGCAAGTCAACACACTGGCCGATGCGGCCTGGCTTGCCTTAATGAACGAGACTCGTGGCTGTGCGCGCAACGCGTACGCCACGGGTCTTTTTTGTTACTCCCCCAAGAGGTACACGCGGGCCCGCCCGCAGAGAGGGAGCCAGACTATGGGACTCGCAGAGCTTGTGTTGCTCGCTATCGGCCTTTCTATGGACGCTTTTGCCGTATCCATCTGCAAGGGCCTTGGCATGAAAAGGATCAACCTTAAGGTCGCCGTGATACTCGGCCTGTTCTTTGGCGGTTTCCAGGCCGGCATGCCCGTAATTGGGTGGGCCCTTGGTAGCCAGTTCATGGGCATCATCAGCCCCATCGACCACTGGATCGCCTTTATCCTGCTCGCCTTTATCGGCGGCAAGATGCTGTGGGAAGCCTTTACTGAGGACGAGAACGAAGGCGACGGCAAGGATGCCGAAAAGATCGACCTGGGCGAATATCTAATCCTTGCCATCGCCACCTCGATTGACGCGCTTGCCGTGGGCATCTCGTTTGCCGCGCTCTCGGTCGATATCGTTCCCGCCGTGTCGCTCATTGGCATCACGACCTTTGTCTTCTCCGTTGCCGGCGTAGCGATCGGCCACACCTTTGGCGCGCGCTACGAAAAGCCCGCCACCATCGTGGGTGGCGTCGTGCTCGTCCTCATCGGCCTCAAGATTTTGCTGGAGCATCTGGGGATTTTGGCGCTGTAAAACACCCTTCAAAACTAAACGTCCGGATGAGGCCTAATGCAGAGTTTTGCATGAGGCCTTTTCATGCAGACTTTTGCATGTCATACTATGATGCAAAAGTCTGCACGTTAGGAGATCGCCGTGGATACCCTTCCCATCACCACACCGCGCCAAGCTGGCATCTACGTGCGCCAGGCACGCGAGGCTCAGGGTCTCACCCGTGCCGCCCTCGCTAATAAGGCCGGTGTTTCGGAGCGCCTGCTCGCATCGCTCGAGCTGGGAGATGCCACGGGCATTCGGCTCGACAAGCTGTTGGCAATCTTCAATGCTCTCGGACTGGCGCTCGCCGCTCAAGGGGATATCGCCAAAACGAATAACGAGCAACCAGTCGACGCCCCGCATGCCGATTTGCAACCTTGTAGCACCCCCAGGTGCCATCACGCTCAACGTCCCTCTCATAGCCACCGTCGCTGCGCCGCCATTCCGGTTCTTGCAGACGCCCCCTTTACGTCCGAGCTCTACGACAAGGCCTTCGCCGATTTCGCCATGTCCAATCTCGGAGTCTCGATTGCCACAAGCGCATCTGCCCAAACCAAGCCCGAAGGGAGATAGCCAATGGCCAGAAAAACGCTTCGGACTATTATTTGCGGCGTACCCGCAGGAACGCTCATGCAAGATGAGAGCGGTCTAGTCAGTTTTGTCTACGATCAAGATTATGACGGGCCAGCCCTATCGACCAACATTCCCATATCAAATCGCACATACGGCCAACAGGTCATGAATCCGTACTTGTTTGGTCTTCTACCCGACAGCGAGGATCAGCGAAAGGCGATTGCTGCCGAATTCGACGTTAGACCCAACAATGCCGTTGCGCTACTCAGCCATATCGGACTTGACTGTCCGGGTGGAGTGCAGTTTTGCGCCGAAGAAGACGTCAACGCCGTCTTGCATCGCACCAGCGAATACCGCCCTATAGGCGATCACGAGATTGCACTGCGACTCAAGTCAATCAGAGATGACCGCAATGCATCGTGGATGGGCCTAGATGAAAGTTGGTCACTTGGAGGCAATCAGGGCAAGTTCGCTCTCGCACTCATAGACGGTCGCTGGTGCGAATGCGTGGGCTCCTCGCCCACGACGCATATTTTCAAAAATGGCGTCATCGGATTTAAACTTGAGGCTCTTAATGAGTTTGTCTGCATGAAAAGCGCCCAGCGCGCGGGTATCGCAACGGCGAACGTTGAGTATCGCTTATTTGAGGACGAACCCGCCCTCATTGTTGAGCGATATGACCGCGTGAAAGTCAAAGACGGAACAATCATGCGTCTACACCAAGAAGACCTCTGTCAGGCTCTTGGAGTGATGCCCGCTCAAAAGTACACGGCAGACGGCGGCCCGACCGCACGCGATATTCAGGAACTCCTCGTCAATACGAGCCACCATCAACTTAACCTGTATCTGTTTACGCAGATACTTTTCTTTAACGCCATCATCGGCGCACCGGACGCGCATGCGAAGAACTATTCCCTGCTTCTTGGAAACGGCGGCACAGCTATGATGGCTCGTATGTATGACGTTGCATCGGGGCTGGCATACGAACGTATGCGCCGCCGAGCGCGCCTTGCCATGAGCGTTGGCGGCGAAAATCGTGTGGGGCGCATCGGCCCAGGCGCTATCCGCCGATACTACGGTATGGGCGACCCCGCGCTGGAGGCGGCGCTCACCGATGCCGGGCTATCCGAGAAGTTTTGCTTTGCGACCATGATGGACCTCGCCTACGAGGTACCCATTTGCATGGAAGAGGTCATGGACGAATACGCCGACCTGCCCGGCATGGCGGACCTGCGCGAGCATATGCTCGGCCCCGTCTGCGAAAACTGCCAGCGCACCCTCGACCTCATCAAGGCGGATATGGGCTAGGTGTCCGTAATCTCCCATTTCCCAAAAGAAGAGAGGGGGCACCCGTCGCAAAAGCTCGGGTGCCCCCTCTCATAATGTCATTTGCAATCCACCAGCACGTGGCTCGGACTGCTGCTAGCGCAACCTTTACGCAGCGAGGCGCTTGAGGACGTCGATGAGCAGCTCGTAGAAGCGCTCGGCAGAAGCGAGCTCCATGCTCTCGTCCGGGGTGTGGACATCGGAGAGCGTCGGGCCCACGGCGATGGCGTCCAGGCCGTGCAGGGCCTCGGCAAACAGGCCGCACTCAAGGCCGGCGTGAATGGACTCGATTCGTAGCTCGGAGCCAAAGAGCTCGCGATAGCTCTCGACAAAGATGTCGCGGACCGGCGAATGCTCGGCATAGCTCCAGCCGGGATACTCGAACTCAAACTTGGCGTCGAATCCCAGGACATCGGCCAGCGTCTGCAGGCGGTCCTTGAACTCGTTCTGCAGCGAGGTGATCGAGGAGCGCGGGGACAGCATGATCTTGACCTGGTCGTCAGAGGTGGCAACCACGCCGATGTTGGAGGAAACCTCGACGGAGCCGTCGGTGGCGACGTTGCGGCGGATCACACCGTTGGGGGCAAGACGCAGAGCGCGAATAAGGGCAAGTGCGGACTTCTCGTCCATGGCCTCGACCTCAGCGTTGTCGGCAATCTCAACCGTGCAGGTAAAGCCGGGGTCGAAGACCTCGAGCTCGGCAGTAACGTCGGCGATGATGCCCTTTGCGATCTGGGCCGCGGCCTCGGCGGCAGCGTGGTCGGCGTAGACCAGAACAGCCTTGCACTCACGGTTGATGGCGTTGTCCTTGGTGCCGCCGTTAAAGCTAACGATGGCGGGCTCGCCGGCAACCATCAGGCGGTCGATGATGCGGGCCATGATGAGGTTGCCGTTGCCGCGCTCCAGGTTGATATCGCTGCCGGAGTGACCGCCCAGCAGGCCGGAGATGTCGAGCGTGAGGGTGCTACCGGTCTTGTGCTCGCGCACGATGGGGCAGGTGTAGGTAACGACGACGCCGCCGGCGCAGCTGACGGTGGCAACGCCCTCTTCCTCGGAGTCAAGGTTAATCATGGTGCGGGCGCTAATCTGGGACTTGTCGAGCGTCTCGGCGCCGACCAGGCCAGTCTCCTCGTCGGTGGTGAATACGCACTCGAGGGCGGGGTGAACGATCGAATCATCATCGAGAACAGTGAGCATCAGAGCGACGGCAATACCGTTGTCGGCGCCCAGAGTGGTGCCGTTAGCGGTGAGGACGCCGTCCTTGACGACCAGGTCGATACCATCGGTCGTAAAGTCGTGCTCAACGGAGCCCAGCTTGTCGCACACCATGTCGATGTGGCCCTGCAGCATCACGGTCGGGGCATTCTCGGCGCCGGCAGATGCGGGCTTGCGAATGATGACGTTGTAGACCTCGTCCTGATACACATCGAGACCGCGCTCCTTGGCAAACGCGACCAGGAAATCGCTGATGCCTTTCTCGTTGCCAGACCCACGGGGGATCGCGCTGACCTCCTCAAAGAAATGGAACAGCTGGGCGGGCTCGTAGCCGGTAATCTTGTAGTCCATGGTGCCTCCTTGGCGCAACTGGTTAGACAGTAAGACATGCGACTTGTATATTCCCAGACTTTGCGTGCATAAACCAGTCGAAAACGCCGAGCGCCCTCGCATCATCGGCTAACGGTGGACCGTATAGCGTAACGGCCACAACTTCCGCAGCTCTACAAATCGAGGCGCCCTTTCCGGAGCGCCTCGATTGCGCGTATCAAATTGTCGCCACGCCCTACAGCGCGCCGGAACCGGCTTGCATCATGCCGCCGGGGCCCGAGGTCACGCCGCCGCTCACGGGCGCGGCGTTGCCGGTGTGCGGTGCCGCCGGGGCGGTATCGCCACCGAGCGTGCCCACCGGACGCGGTGCCGGGATCTCGCCCGTGCCGTGGCTAAAGACAAACTTGCCATCGGCCACGTCGCACAGGACGGTATCGCCCTCGCCCCACTCGCCAGCCAGCAGTTCCTCGGACAGCGGATCCTCGATGAGCTTTTGGATAGCACGACGCAGCGGACGCGCGCCGTTGGTGAGGTCGGTACCCTCCGCCACAATCTTGTCGTAGGCCGCATCGGTAAGCTTGATGTTCATGCCGTTTGCGATCAAGCGCTGGCGCAGATCGTCCACCAGCAGGTGCGCAATCTTGGTCAGGTTCTCGCCCGAGAGCTTCTGGAACACCACGATGTCGTCGATACGGTTGAGCAGCTCGGGGCGGAACAGGCGCTTGAGCTCGCCCATCGCGCGGCCGCGGATCTCACTCGAGGTGAGGCCCTGCTCGCCGGTGGTGCCAAAGCCAACGCTCGCATCCTGCGCGATCTCGCGGGCGCCCACGTTGGACGTCATGATGATCACGGTGTTGCGGAAGTCGACCGTCTTGCCCTGGCTATCGGTCAGGCGGCCCTCCTCCAGCACCTGCAGCAGGATATTGAAGATGTCGGGGTGCGCCTTCTCGATCTCGTCGAACAGCACGACCGAGTACGGATGACGGCGAACGGCCTTGGTGAGCTGGCCGCCCTCGTCGTGGCCCACATAGCCCGGAGGGCTACCAATGAGCTTGGAGACCTCGAACTCACTACCAAACTCCGACATATCGAAGCTGATGAGCGCGTCCTTGCTGCCAAAGAGATACTCGGCGAGCGTCTTGGCGAGCTCGGTTTTGCCCGTGCCGGTGGGGCCCAGGAAGATAAAGCTGCCGCCGGGGCGACGCGGGTCCTTGAGCGGCGAGCGGCTGCGGCGCACGGCCTTGGCAACGGCCTCGACGGCCTCGTCCTGACCGATGATGCGCGTCTTGAGCACGCTTTCGGCCTGCAGCAGGCGGCGGCTCTCGCTCTCGGTGAGCGAGGACACCGGCACGCCCGAGGTCACGGACACGATGTCGGCAATCTGGGAGACATCGATGGTGAGCGGGCTGGCGTCGAGCTCGGCCGTCCAGGCAGCCTTGGCCTCGGCGAGCTCAATCTCGGCAGCCTTTTGCTGCTCGGTGATCTCGGCGGCCTTGTTCATGTCGTCGCTCTCGGTGGCCTCCTGCGCGGCGGCCTTAAGCTCCTCCACGCGATGCTCGGCCTCGCGCACCGGCTCGGGCGCGCGGTTGGCGGCGATGCGGGCGCGGGCGCCGGCCTCGTCAATGAGGTCGATGGCCTTATCGGGCAGGAAGCGATCCTGGATGTAGCGGTCGGAGAGGTTCGCGGCGGCCTCGATAGCACCCTGCGTATAGCGCACATGGTGGTGCTCCTCGTAGCGCGGCTTGAGCGCGGTCAGGATCTTGACCGTGTCCTCGACGCTCGGCTCCTCGACATCGATGGTCTGGAAGCGACGCTCGAAGGCCGGGTCCTTGGTGAGGTACTTGCGGAATTCCTCGGCCGTGGTGGCGCCGATAATCTGGAAGGCACCGCGCGCGAGCACGGGCTTGAGCATGGAGCTCGCGTCGATGGAGCCCTCGGCAGAGCCGGCACCGATGATGGTGTGCATCTCGTCAATAAACAGGATGACGTCGTCAGCTTCGGTGGCCTCCTGGATCACGTTCTTGAGGCGCTCCTCAAACTCACCGCGATACTTGGCGCCCGCAACGAGGCCCGGCAGGTCGAGCGTCCAGATGTTCTGGTTCATAAGGTTCTCGGGCACGTTGCCAGCTGCAATCTGCTGAGCCAGACCCTCGACGATGGCCGTCTTGCCCACGCCGGGGTCGCCCAAGATAAGCGGATTGTTCTTGGTGCGACGCGAAAGGATCTCCATCATACGCTGGACTTCCTTTTCGCGACCAATTACAGGGTCGAGCTCGCCGTCGCGCGCCTTCTGCGTAAGGTTGGTGGCGAACTGCTTAAGCGTATCGGTGCCGCTCCCCTTTTGCTGCGACGCGTCCGAGCCGCTAAAGAACGGCAGGCCCGCACCGGGACGCCCGGCACCGGCGCCGGCGAGCGGACGCTTCTTGTCCTGGTCCTTGGCGGTAAGTTTCTCGATAGCCTTTTTGATGGAGGCGGACGACACACCCAGGCGCATGAGGATGTCCATGGCCATGCCGTTACCCTCTTCGACGATGCCAATCAGCAAGTGCTCGGTCGACACGTAGGTCTGGTTGTTCTCACGTGCCACGCGGAAGGAGCGCTCCATCACGCTAATGACGAGCGGCGTAAAGGCAAGCTTGGCAGCCTCGGTCTCCTCGCTGGGCTCGGGAACCGTGGTCTGGACCTCCTTGAGGGTGTCCATGATGTCGTCGTAGGAGATATCAAGCGAGCGCAGCGCCTCGGCAGCGATGCCCTCGTCCTCCTTGGCGAGTGCGAGCAGCAGGTGCTCGGTGCCCACCTTATTTGAGTGCAGATCGAGCGCCTCCTGTTTGGCCATCGACATGACCTTGCGCGCTCGATCGGTAAATCTATCTAACATGCTCGTTTCCTTACATGAGTTCATCGAAATCAAAACGCCCGCCCGTCGGCGGCGCTTTTGTCTCTTTACCCACAGGCTGTCTATGTTAACAGCTGGAGGAATATCTATAAACCCGGCTCACATGAATGCAGGTTATGACCGCATCGCGGGACTCACCGCGCGATGCGCGACAGGCGCCCCGCAAGAGAAACCCTAGGCGTCTTTCACCACGTCGGGACTCGTCGCACGCGATGCGCGATAGGCATCGGCCTCCTTGGAGACGCGTTCGAGCAGCTCGGATGTATCGACGCCCTCGACTTGCGCGACCGTTTCCACCGTCTGCATGGCGACCGCCCTCAGGTACGCGCACGCGCTGTCCCCCGGCTGCTCGAGGTCTATCTCCTCGCCGCCCTCCCGGGCAAAGCCGACCGCCATCACAAAGCCCATGATGCCCGAGACCAGAAAGCCCACCGCAAAGCTCGAATCTGCCTTGAGCTCTTCTCCGTCGGGGTGGACGATCTCTCTCACGCGGTCGATGATGATCGTATGGATGCCCTGCACAACCTGCTCGGCGGCACCCGCCCTCATGGTGATGACGATGCGCCGCAGCAGGCAGCGGACGTCGCGCCGGTCGAACGCCGAAAGGTCGCCCTCGCTCGAAAAATGCCAGAGGGCATCGGTGATGAGCTCGTTATCCTGCAGCAGCTGGGCTATGGCGATGGCGACGAGTTCATCGAAATCGTGAAAATAGTAGTAAAACGTTCCGCGATTGCACTGGGCGGCGCGGGTCACCTCGCCAACCGACAGCTCGAAGATGCTGTTGTTCTCGATGAGCTCCCAAAACGCCTCGATGATACGGGTGCGTGCATCGGGCGCATCGGCGTCCTTACGCGGTCTCGCCATGCGCCTCACCGCACCCCTGCGCCTTGGCGTTCATGATGAGCATCTGAAGACGGTTCTCCACGTTGGCGAAGCTCACGTCGGGATCGTAGTCGAGCGGCAGGAACTGCGCCGTGGGATACTGCTCCTTGAGCGCATGGATGAGCCCGCGCCCCACGACATGGTTGGGCAGACACCCGAACGGCTGCAGGATCACGAAGTTGCGGCAGCCGCGCTTGGCGTGCTCGAGGATCTCCGCCGGAATCAGCACGCCCTCGCCCGCATCGAACGTATGGTGCAGGATCTTATCGCTCGCGCGCACGAGCTCGGGCATGCGCGTCGGCGGCTCGTAGAGCGGGCTCGCCGCGCCCAGGCGGTCGCAACGGTCGTGCGCGAGCTCGAACAGGTTGTCCGCCGTGGCGTACCAGGCCTTTTCGGGCAGCGACAGGTCGACGTGGAACTCGCGCGACTGCGCATGCTTGTAGAAATAGGTCTTGCGGATCACGTCGGTCATGCGCGCCTCGATGACCTCGAGCCCGTTGTCCTCGAGGTAGCGCTCGATCTCGTGGTTGGCGCCGAGATGGAAATTGAGCAGGTACTCGCCCACGATGAGAACGGTCGGATGCGGGTTCGAGCGGTCGTACGGAACGGCGTCCATGATCGCAAGCGCGCGTTTGAAGCCCGTCGCCTGGCCTCTCAGCCCGGAGCGCTCCATGCCCTCGATAACCTCATCGAGCGCGCGGTCGAACGCAGCGTCCGCCGCGCCCTTCTCGAGCTCGTAGGGACGGATGCGCCTAAGCATGGCCTCGAGGGCATCGATCATGGGAAGACCGTAGGCGATCTGGATGCTCGGGCCAAGGCCGAGCTTGAAGCCCGGATGCGCATTGTGGGCATCGACGTCGTCGTTGGTGAGCACCGGGACATAGTCGTATCCCGCGTCGTCGAGCGCGCGGCGCAGCAGGGGCATGTAGTGCGTCAGGCGGCAGTCGCCGATATACTTGCCAGTCACCACGGCGACGTCGTGCGGGTCGTACTTACCGCTCTCGAGTGCCGCGAGCGCCTCGCCGATCACGATTTGCGCGGGGAAGCAGATGTCGTTGTGCACATAGCGTTTGCCCAGGCGGATGGCATCCTCGCGCCCGATATCAAGGGCCTCGGCGCGCACGCCCTGATTGCGCATCGCCGCGGTCATGAGCCTGCAGAACGCATGGGAGGTGTTGGGGACCAGCGCGATCTTGTCGTGCCGGTCGCGCTTGGTGTACTTGACCTTATACGGGTCGTCGAGCGGATGGACCGCGTGCACCCGGGCGCCCTCGGCACGCTCCTCCGCGCGACGACGGTTGACCGACTCGATAAACGAACGCACGCGAATGCCCATGGGACCGGCGACGTCGCTCTCATCGAGCTTGATCATCATCGGAACCTTGGAGCCCATCTCGCCCATCATGCGCGCGATCTCGTCGGTGAGATACGCATCGTGGCCGCAGCCGAAGCTGCCCATCTGCACGAGCTCGAGCTCGGGCGTCGATGCGACGATGACCGCGCACGACAGCATGCGCGCATGGTAGTTGTTCACGATGTCGATGCGGCTGTTGGAAAGATCGACGTTGCAGACCCCCGGCACCGCATCGGGCGTCAGCACGGGGATGCCGCGCTCAGAGAAGAGCTTGGGCAGCCCGTGGTTGACCAGCGGGTCGTTGTGGTACGGGCGCGAAGCGATCACCACCGCGTAGCCGCCGTCCTCGTGCACGTTCTCGAGCACCTGCCTGCCGCGCAGCTGCAGCTGGTTCTCAAACGTCTCCTGCGCGCGGTCCGCCTGCTCGGTCGCCTTGGCAACCAGGTCGGCATCGATATCGAAGGTCTCCTTGCACCACGCCTTGAGCTGGCGGTTTCGGTCGCCCTCGTCGTACCAGTGGAACAGCGGCGTATCGAACGGAACGCCGAAACGCTCCTCCGGGTTATCGGAATTGCGCATCACGTAGGGGTATCCCTTTACGACGGCGCACATCCACTCGCTGGTAGAGGCGGTGTTTTCGGTGGGCACCGTCGTGATGATGGGCATGAAGATGCGGTCGACGCCGGCGTCGACGAGATTGCGGATGTGCCCGTGGACGAGCTTGGCCGGGAAGCACACGGTGTCGGATGTGACGTGCGCCAGACCGCGCTCGTACATCGCCTTGGTGCTGCGTCCCGAGACGCGCACCTTAAAGCCGAGCGTGCTGAAGAACGTCGACCAGAACGGCATGGTGTCCCAGAACTCGAGCACACGGGGAATGCCGATCGTGACATCGCGCCCCCCGCTGACGGGAACCGTGGGGTACGACTCGAACAGCAGCTTCTCGCGGTCGACAAAGAGATTGGGGGCAGCCGCGGTCCGGTCGCGCCCCGTGCCGGGTGCCTGTGCCTCGCAAGCACCCTGCGGACGCAGCTCCTCTGCCGCGGGAACCTCGCG
The DNA here is from genome assembly GCF_040092345.1 of Collinsella sp. CLA-ER-H7. Taxonomy (NCBI): domain Bacteria; kingdom Bacillati; phylum Actinomycetota; class Coriobacteriia; order Coriobacteriales; family Coriobacteriaceae; genus Collinsella; species Collinsella sp. CLA-ER-H7. The sequence goes on from NZ_JBBNLT010000014.1 coordinate 59,800, forward strand.
CACGAGCTCATCCCATGAGATGGCGCCGCCGCGCGGGCAGCGATTGCCCGTGACGTAAAGCGAGCCGTCGCCAAATGCCACGACCGCGCGCTGGCAGCGGTTGTTGCACCGACGGCAGGTAACGCCGCCGAACTCGCGATGCTCGAAGCGCTCCACGGCATCGAGCCCGATAAACGACGTGCCGGCGTCGCCCTTGCGGCATTCCTCGCGCGCGAGCAGGGCGATACCGATAGCGCCCATCAGCCCCGGGTGGGGCGCACGCGTGACGGGTTTGCCCAGATACTGCTCGAATGCGCGCAGCACCGCGTCGTTTCGGAACGTGCCGCCCTGGACGACGACTTTGTCGCCCAGACGGTTGAGATTTGAAACGCGAATGACCTTGGTGAACACGTTCTCGATAATCGAACGGCAGAGACCGGCCATGATGTCGCCCGGACCCTTACCGCGCCGCTGCTCGGAAACGACGCTGCTGTTCATGAACACCGTGCAGCGGCTGCCGAGAACGGCGGGGGCTTTGGACGAAAATGCCTCGGTCGCGATATCCTCAACGGCTATTCCGAGGTTTTTGGCAAAACCCTCGAGGAACGAGCCGCAGCCCGCAGAGCACGCCTCGTTGACGACGATATCGGTCAGCACGCCGTGGTTGAGCCAGATGGCCTTCATATCCTGTCCGCCGATGTCGAGCACGAAGGTCGCATCGGGAACGCATGCGCACGCGGCGCGGGCGTGCGCGACCGTCTCGACCGTATGGTAGTCGGCGTGGAACGCGCGCGCGAAAAGCTCCTCGCCGTATCCCGTGGTGCCCACGGCATCGATCGCAAGCGTGACTCCCGCTGTCTCCCAGCGGTTCTTCAAGCTGACAAGACCCTGTTGGGCGACGTCGAGCGGTCTGCCGTTATTAGACGCGTAGAACGAATCGACAAGCTCACCCGCCTCATCGACCAGGGCGAACTTGGTCGTCGTGCTCCCCGAATCGATACCGAGCGCCACACGCACCGTCTCTCCGGGCGCATACGCATCCGGACCCTTTGCCGGCGTCTCTTTGCCATGGCGTGCCGTAAAATCCGCCTGCTCGGCAGGTGTGGCAAAAAAGGGCTGGGCAAGACGTCCCTCCCCACTTGCGGGCGCGACCGTCTCGAGCTTATCCAGCCGGACAAAAGCGTCGGGAAGGTCGATCGGTTGGGACGATGCGAACATGTCGGTCAGCGACAGGGCGGCACCGCGCACGACCATGATCTGCGGATCGCGCGGGACGATAACCTGATCGTCCGATAGATTCAGTTGCTCCCGGAACACGCGGACCAGTGTGGGGTTGTAGGCGAGCGTACCGCCCTCGAAGATTACCGGCGGCTCGATGTCGATACCCTGGGCCAGACCGCCGATCGTTTGGCGGGCGACCGCATGAAGCGCCGAAAGCGCCAGGTCGGTGGTAGGAATGCCCTCGTTGAGCAGCGGCTGGATATCGGTCTTTGCGTACACGCCGCAGCGGCCCGAGACCTCGTGGACGGTCGTTCCCCGGCTTGCGAGCTGCTCGAACTCGCCCGATTCGGTGCCGACCCCCATGAGCTTTGCCATCTCGTCGATAAATGCACCGGTACCGCCTGCGCACGAGCCGTTCATGCGCATGTCGGCAACCTCGATGTCTCCCTTATCGTTGGTGCGGAAGAAGATCATCTTGGCGTCTTGGCCGCCCAGCTCGATGGCGCAGCGCGTCTGCGGATAGAACCTGCTGATCGCGAGCGCGTTGGCGACCACCTCCTGAACGTACGAGGCGCCCAGCGCGGTCGCGATATCGCGCGCACCCGAGCCGGTCACCGCAACGCGCAGTGACTCATGGGGAAAGCGCTCGGCGAGCTCGCCGAGCATGGCGCGCACGCTCGCTGTCTGACACGCCCCGTGGCGGCGATATCCCCACCACGCCTCGGTCATATCCTCGTGCATCGCGTAAACTTTGGTCGTCGTCGACCCTACGTCCAGTCCTACTAGCAACGCCATAATGCTCCGTCTCTCGCATTTTTCCCGCTAGAGATATACCACTCTACGTAATACAACAGACTGTTGTATTTAAACTCCGTATAAAAAGCGGCTGCCGAAACGCTTCAGCAGCCGCCGAATGCACCAACAGATTGTTCTGCGCGCTAGCACGTCGGGCAACGGAGCAGCACGGGCCCTCCGGTCATGCGCACCGCTCACGCCCGCGATGTCGCCGAGAGAGCTATCCACGCTTAGGGCTCCAACCAAGCAAGTCGCCCGCGCTCAGCAGATCCCTAAGCGAGCTACTCGCACTCAGGAGCCATAGCCTGCTCCAAGAGCTCGGCATGCTCCTCCTCGAAAACCGTCCCCACAGGGAAGGCGCGACGGAAGACGAAGCGGGAAATCGGACCGGCTACCAAAAGGTTCCACGGCAGCGCCATCACAAAATTATGCGGGATGTTGATCATCCAGATCGCGGGCACGGAATACAGGTTCGCAAGGATGCCGCCGGGCATGTGCGTCAGACCCTCACAGGCACCGTACAGCGACATGATGATGACCATGGGAACGACCATGCAGGAGCTGACGGCGAGCGTCATGGCAAGTGGCGAGCTCTTGCCCGGCGTGACCAAGTACTTAAAGGCGAAACCCTTGGCGAGCGGGCTGGCGACGAACCAGTCGCAGCACATGGCAAAAATGTAGGCAACGGGGAAGCCGAGCCACGCAGTGGCAACGACCTCGCCGTTGATGGCCCCGTGCTGCAGGGCAACGTTGTAGATGCTCATCCAGAGCACCATGCAAAAGCACATGATAAAGGTGAACAGCAGGCTCTCTCGTTTGTTGATAGGCATAAAGGGCAGATTCCTCTCTGTGTTGTACCGCGGCGCCACGCAACAAAAACGGGCGGGCAAGATGGAGCTGTTGGAACTTCATCTCGCCCGCCCGTGGTACGCGCGTCTGCGACTACTTATGTGGTGGAACCAGCCTAGCACGAAACGCATGCGCTTCGTAAGCGTTGAGTTTATGAAGATGCAGGGCACCGATAATCCCCCGACCCCATAAGTTGCGGTGGAATACGGACTGTTTTGACCCTTTAAGCAGCAATTCAGTCCCTATTTCACCGCAACTCATTTGGTGCAAAGTAACCTGTCCCCCTTGTACCAATTAGCTGGTGTGGCGCCAGCGAGGGTCGGTGAGCGTACGCGCCACACCCAGTCCAACGGGCAGAAACGCTACGATGAGCACTGCGCGCACAAACCAGCCGAGCATATTGACCGTGTCGAAGGTGCACATGTAATACATCGAGCGATACAGATACAAGCCCGGCACCATAATGACAATCGAAGGCACCGTGAGGGCGATGCGCGGGTAGGTGAGCTTGACTTCAGCCAAGCTTGCGAGCAGCCCCGATACCAGCGCGCCGATAAACGCTGCTGCCTCGGGAGGCATTCCCGTGCTGAGGCCCAGGAAGGGAATCATCGTCGGCGCATCGACAAGGGTCAGACGCAGGGTATTGGACACGGCGCCGATCAACCCAGCTGCCGCGGCCATCTTTACCGGGCTGTTGAACATCACCGAGAAGCCGAATACGCCAACGAAGCTCATCACCACGCGCAGGAGCGTAAGGGCAAGCGGCGAAAGGCCCAGTGGGGCAAAGTCGTCCGGCGCCAGGCCAACACACTCGGCAACCATCCAACCTACGAGGGTCGCCATCACAATAATCGATACGGCATATGAAAGGCGCTCGATACCGCTTCGCATGTCGAGCTTAGCGATGTCGAGGCCTGCCGTAATGAGTGGAAAGCCGGGAATCACAAAGAGCATGGCGCCGATATAGCCTTCTTGGTGCGACATTGCCCCCGGTATGACCTGGCCAAGGCCGAGCAATGCCAGCAGATACGAAACGCAAGCGAGCGCAACGCCGGTCGTCAGCGCGCTGAACTGACCAAGGCCTTGCTTGAGAATATGGGAGCGGGCAAAGTTGCCGACACCCGCGCCCACGAACGCGCAGGCCATCTCGATAGGGCCGCCGCCGAGCAAAAAAACGAAGGCGCCACAGGCGCAGGCCGCCGCAAGGCCCTGTTGCCAAGGCGCGTAATCAGGTTTTGAACTCTCAACGGTCTTGAGCATCTCGTGATACTCGTGCACCGTGAAGCGACGACCATAGGTCTCGATTTCCTTGAGGAAACTCTCCATCATCCAAATGCGATGGGTATTGACGCCCGTTGTGGGCAAGCTGACGACCTCATTAAAGCAGTGACCATCTTCGATGCAGGTGCACTCAAACGACAGAAGACTTAAGTCAACGTGGATGGTGACACCGAGTACGGCGGCAACACGATTCATGGTATCGCGCACGCGCCAGGCACCCGTTCCGCTTGCCAGCATAAGCATGCCGGTGCGGCAGATGATGGATGATTTATCGGTGAGCGGCGCATCGACGGCAAGCTCATCGCCTGCCGTCACGATCTGGTGCCAGTCAGTTTTCATATGGAGCGCGCCGGCACGAACGCCGTGGTGCATGGGGGCTCTCGAAAGCAGCGAGTTAAGGCGCGAAGGCTGTGAGGGCTCCGCCGATTCGCCCTCGTCCTCGTCGGGCTCTTCATCGACCAGATCAAAGGAATCAAGCGGCGCTGGCTCGCGACGGTCGATCAGCTCCTCGTCCTCATCATCAAAGTAATTGAACTGATCGAGCATGTCCTCTTCGATTGAACGCTCGCTCGCGTCGTCCATATAGACGCTCCCTTCCTACCGACTAACCCCCATCCTAGGCAGCAACGGCTAAAGGAAACATAAAAGAGACGGCTGTCATGCGAGCCATGTGCTCAACAGCCGTTGGGCAGTCGTTTAAGAACGTCCCCAATGACTACCAGTAACTCGACAAGGACTGTCCCCAAGTGCCGGCAGAGACGATATGAGCAGGACATAAAAACATTGAGAGCCCCTGCTGCATGAAAGACCGCGGATTAGGCCGACAATGGTGAGTGTCTAATTCAGCCGCGGCGGCCACGCCGCATTCATGGAA
>NZ_JBBNLT010000015.1:0-49661 GCF_040092345.1 Collinsella sp. CLA-ER-H7
ACATAGTCCACTGGAACACGAGCCGGAGGCAGGTAAGATTGAAGGGCCTGACCCCGGAGGAGTACCGGAATCAGGCCCTTGCGGCCTAGTCGCTATTTAGGGCGTCCAAGATTTGGGGCGCAGTTCAGTGCGAGCTGCAGGGTCTTTTGTCAAGTGACGGATCGCTTGTGGAGCCGCGCTTCATTTTGCTCGTTAGCCTTCCTTGCGGACTTTTTGCAGGTAGCGGTAGACGCTGGGCTCTGAGATGCCCAGCGCGGCGGCGGCGCAGGCCACGGCGCCCTTGAGCATGAACACCCCGTTACCGTTGAGGTGGCGAATGACGTCCACGCGGTCGCTCTGACCAAGCGACGCTACATCCAGCCCGCGCGCGCTCAGCAACTCGGCAATGCTGCGGTCGATGAGCTCCTGTGTAGACTCCGAAAGGCTTTCGACCTCGATAGGGGCGGGCTCCGTGCGCGTCGGCGCCGCGTCGAAGCACGCCATGAGCTGCTGCGCCATGGCGTTGATGGAGCGCACGGTCGAAAGGTCGGTGTTGACGCAGAGCATACCGACGATCTTGTCATTCTCGCGGATAAAGTACGTCGCTGACTCCAACGTTTTGCCGCCGGCACCGCGCCCCTCGTAGCCCGTAATAAACGGCAGGTCGCGATACTTGGCGTCGTGCATGATCTTGAGTGCCAGATCGGTGGCGGGACCGCCGACCTTGCGGCCGCTCACGATGCCGTTGCGAATATCGACGATGGCGTGGTCGGGATCCGAGAAATCGTGCAGCACGATTTCGCTGTTCTTGCCGAGTATCTGCTCCAGAAAATCGACCATCGGCAAAAAGCGACGTACGGTCTCGTTCACGGGCAACTCCTTTGGGTGAAATCGGAAATGTTCATAACAATTTTTTCTCATGGTAACACGCTGCCCATCATCTCGTATATCCGCAGGTACATTGCGTAATGCAGACGAACGGTAGGAATTTAGCGGTAAACGGTTGACCAAAAGAAATGTTAGATGTTATTTTGACCAGACACTTTTCTGACCTGCGGAAATGTGTTATTTCAGCTGAAGAATAGTCTGATAACAAAAAATTATTATTGAGAATGAGAATCATCTTTAATACGATATGCAATGAAGGCACAACCTCAACCCCGCACTGCGTCACAATAGAGCGTTAGATGCGAAAACAACTACTTCGAGGATTGGTGGTCAAATGACCCAGGAGACGGTTACGAACGGCACTGAAGCCCTGTTCACTCGCGAAGGCATGCCTCCCGTTAAGGAAATGATCCCGTGTGCCCTTCAGCACGTACTGGCATCGTTTGCCGGCATCATTACCCCGGCGGTCATCATGGCCGGCGTCTACGGCTTTAATAGCCAGCAGAGTACCGACATCATCCAGGTCGCGCTCATTCTTTCGGCGATCGACACGGCCCTTCAGGCCTTCGCTCCCTTCCGTCGCATCGGCGGCGGCCTGCCCATCGTCATGGGCGTTTCGTTCGCGTTCCTGCCGGCCCTGCAGGCCATGGGTGCCTCGGGCTTTAGCTTTGGTGCGCTGCTGGGTGGCGAGATCGTCGGCGGCGCCGTCGCGGTCCTCTTTGGTCTGGCCTACAGCAAGATCAAGTGGCTGTTCCCGCCCGTCGTGACCGGTACGGTCATCTTCTCCATTGGCGTCTCTCTCTATCCCACGGCCGTCAAGTACATGGCCGGCGGTATGGGTACGCCGCTGTGGGGCACCCCGCAGGCCTGGTGCGTTGCTCTTATCACCTTCGCCGTGGTCTTTGCGCTCGCCAACTTTGGCAAGGGCACGCTCAAGTTGGGATCCGTGTTCTTTGGCATGATCGTTGGCATGATCGTCTCCATCCCCTTTGGCATGATCGACTTCTCCAGCGTCGCCACCGCTCAGGTCTTCGCCCTTCCCAAGCTCATGCCCTACGCGCTCGAGTTTGATCCCGAGGTCTGCATTACCCTCGCCGTCGTGTTCCCCATGGTTGCCATCCAGGTTATCGGCGACGTCTCCGCTGCCTGCCTGGGCTCCATCGACCGTATGCCCACCGAGCGCGAGCTCTCCGGCGCCATCGTGTCCCAGGGCCTCACCTCTATGGTCGGCGGTCTGCTGGGCGGTCTTCCCACCAGCGCCCTTGGCCAGAACGTGGGCATCATCTGCTCCAACAAGGTCGTCAACAAGTGGGTCTTTGTGATCATCGCGGCCGTCTTTGCCATCGCCGGTCTGTTCCCGCAGCTCTCTGCCGTCCTTTCCGCTATCCCGCAGCCCGTCATCGGCGGCGCGACCGTCGGCGTCTTTGGCACCATCACCATGAACGGCGTGCGCATGTTCACCCGCGAGGGCCTCACGCAGCGCACTACCACCATCGTCGGCACCTCCGTCGTCTTTGGCCTGGGTATCTGGATGGCCAGCGGTTGCCTTGCCGGCGAGGGTATGCCCACCTGGGTGTCCACCGTCATCGGCTCCAATGCCGTAACCCCCACCGCCATCATGGCCATCGTGCTCAACCTGATCCTTCCGCAGACGCCGGTCGTGGCTCAGCACATCGATGCCGCCAAAGACGCTGCCGTGGATCTGGTCTTGCCCGAGAGCAAGAAGTAACCAATTTGGTGCTATTCGTCGGCGGACGCATCGCCTCGTCCGCCGACGCCATGCGGCGCCAAGCCGCACTTCAAAGGGCTTGTCCCTTTGGTGAAGCGTTGACGGGAGAGGGCCCGTTTCCGGTGTAGGCCGGCGCTTCGCACTCCGCCATGTCAGAGGTGTCAAACCCCGCCTCTGATGTTGAAGGGAGCATCCATGCTTCTGGTCGCTAACGGTTCCGTCTTTACCCGCAACGCTCAGACCCCGTTCATTCCAAACGGTGCGGTCGCCATTGACGGAGATACGATCGTCGAAGTGGGCCCCGAGCGCGAGCTCAAGGCCAAGTACCCGGATGCCGAGTACGTCGATGCCCGGGGCAACCTCATCATGCCCGGACTTATCAACTGCCACACCCACATCTACTCGGGTCTGGCCCGCGGGCTCGCCATTAAGGGCTGCAACCCCACCAACTTCCTGGAGAATCTTGAGCAGCAGTGGTGGAAGATCGACGACAACCTGACGCTCGACGGCACCAAGGCCAGCGCCTATGCCACGATTCTGGACTCCATCCGCGATGGCGTCACCACGATCTTCGATCATCACGCGAGCTTCTGTGAGATCCCGGGAAGCCTCTTTACCATTAAGGATGCAGCTCAGGAGCTGGGCATGCGTTCGTGCCTGTGCTACGAGGTTTCCGATCGCCGTGGCCAGGAAAAATGCGACCAGGCCATTGCCGAGAACGCCGAATTTGCCCAGTGGGCCGCCAAGGAGCGTCGCGATAACGACAACCACATGATCGCTGCCATGTTTGGCGGACATGCCACCTTTACGCTTTCGGACGAGACCATGGATAAGATGGCCGAGGCCAACAACGGCCTGACCGGCTTCCACATCCATGTGTGCGAGGGCATGAACGACGTGTGGGATTCCCGCCTCAACCGCGGTGGTATCAGCCCCGTCGAGCGCCTGCTGCAGCACAACCTGCTGGGTCCCGACACCATGCTCGGCCACTGCATCCACGTGACGCCTGCCGAGATGGATATCGTCAAGGAGTCCGGCACTTGGCTCGTCAACAACCCCGAATCCAATATGGGCAACGCCGTGGGCTGCGCCCCCGTGCTCGAGTTCTTCCGCCGCGGCATCCCCGTGTGCATGGGCACCGACGCCTACACCCACGATATGCTCGAGAGCCTTAAGGTCTTCCTGATCATTCAGCGCCACAACGCTGCCATGCCCAACGTGGGCTGGTGCGAGGCCATGACCATGCTGTTCGAGAACAACGCCAAGATGGCGAGCAAGTACTTCGATCGCAAGCTCGGTGTGCTCGAGGCCGGCGCCGCTGCCGACGTTATCGTTATGGACTACAAGCCCTTTACGCCGCTGAGCGAGGAGAACATCGACGGTCACATGCTCTTTGGCATGATGGGCAAAAACTGCCGCACCACCATCATCAACGGCCGCGTCCTGTACAAGGATCGCGAGTTCGTTGGCATTGATGAGGACAAGATCAACGCGTGGACCATGGCTGAGTCCAAGAAGCTTTGGAGCACGCTCAACGATCGCGCCTACTAATTACAAGTAGATTCACGCGCGTCGGATGTTTCGCCGCATCCGACGCGCGTATAGACGACCTCCGCGGGGTCGCCGGCGCTGTGCTAGCGCTACACCGTATTTGCGCCCGTCGCGCGGTCTCGCCGGGCGTTACAGAGAGGAGCTCATTATGAGCGACATCATGAGGCCGATCCCGTTTTCGCAGCTGATGAACTGGATCATCGAGGAGCACAAGACTCAGGGCGCCGTCTTTGGCGTGCGCAAGATGGTCACGACCAACCAGGAGGGCGCGCTTCCCATTTTTGACGAGCGCATCGAGACTCCGTTTGGCCCGGCCGCCGGTCCCAATACGCAGCTGGCCCAGAACATCGTGGCATCCTACGTGGCCGGTTCCCGCTTCTTTGAGCTCAAGACCGTTCAGGTGATGGACGGCGAGGAGCTCTCCAAGTGTGTGAACAAGCCCTGCATCGTGGCGCAGGACGAGTGCTACAACTGCGAGTGGTCGACCGAGCTCGAGGTTCCGCAGGCCTTTGCCGAGTACGTGAAGGCATGGTTTGCCTGCCACCTGATTGCCCGCGAGTATGGTCTGGGCAGCCCGGACGGCTTTGTCTTTAACATGTCCGTGGGCTATGACCTGGAGGGTATTAAGAGCCCCAAGGTCGACGTCTACATCGAGGGCATGAAGGACGCCAGCGGCTCTGACGTCTGGAACGAGTGCCGCACATGGGCGCTCGCCAACCTGGACAAGTTTGAGCATATCGATGCCGCGTTTGTCGAGTCCATCCCGGCGCGCGTCTCCAACTCCATTACCGAGTCCACGCTGCATGGCTGCCCGCCGGCGGAGATCGAGCGCATCGCGACCTATCTGATTACCGAGAAGGGTCTCAACACCTACATCAAGTGCAACCCCACGCTGCTGGGCTATGAGTTTGCCCGCCAGCGCCTCAACGAGCTGGGCTTTGACTACATCGTCTTCGATGACACGCACTTCCGCGAGGACCTGCAGTGGGCCGATGCCGTGCCTATGTTCGAGCGCCTGATTGCCCTGTGCGCCGAGCGCGGCCTGGAGTTTGGCGTCAAGCTGACCAACACGTTCCCCGTCGACGTGACGAGGAACGAGCTGCCCTCCACCGAGATGTACATGTCCGGCCGTTCGCTGTTCTCGCTGACCATCGAGGCTGCCCGCCGCATTACCGAGCAGTTTGATGGCAAACTGCGCATCAGCTACTCCGGCGGTGCCACGGTCTACAACATCCGCGCCCTGTACGATGCCGGCATTTGGCCCGTCACCCTGGCGACCGACGTGCTCAAGCCTGGTGGCTACGAGCGCTTTAGCCAGATGGCCGGCGAGTTTACCGACCTGGACGGCAAGCCGTTCGCGGGCGTCTCTCTCGAGGCCGTGACTGCGATTCAGACCGACTCGCTCACCAATCCGCTCTACAAGAAGCCGCTGCGCCCGCTGCCCGACCGCAAGGTCGCCGGCAAGAGCCCGCTTTCCGACTGCTTTACCCCGCCGTGCCGCACGAGCTGCCCCATCCAGCAGGATATTCCCGCCTATCTGGCGGCTGTTGACGAGGGCCGCTACGAGGACGCACTCAACATCATCATCGAGCGCAACGCCCTGCCGTTCATTACCGGCACCATCTGCCCGCATCCTTGCGGCCGTGCCTGCGAGCGTGCATTCTACGAGCCCGAGGGCGCCCAGATCCGCGCCAGCAAGCTCAAGGCCGCCCGTGAGGCCATGACCGCCGTGCTGCCCAAGTTGCGCGCCCAGGCCATCGCCAACGACGGCGAGCGCAACGTTGCCGTTATCGGCGGCGGCCCGGCCGGTCTGGCGACGGCGTTCTTCCTGACGCGCGCCGGCGTGCCCGTCACCATCTTCGAGGCCCGCGACTCTCTCGGCGGCGTGGTCCGTCACGTGATTCCCGAGTTCCGTATCGCGAGCGACGATATCTCCCACGATGCTGAGCTCTGCCTGGCCTTTGGCGCCAAGGTGCAGCTCAACGCTCGCGTGGATTCCATCGACGAACTCAAGGCTCAAGGCTTTACTGACGTGGTCGTGGCCACCGGTGCCTGGATGCCCGGCTCTGCGGGCTTGGGCGAGGGCGCCGAGCTCGACGTGCTGGAGTTCCTCGAGGCCGCCAAGAAGGGCGAGAAGCTCGAGCTGGGCGAGGACGTCGTGGTCATTGGCGCCGGCAACACCGCCATGGACGCGGCCCGCGTGGCCAAGCGCCTGGCCGGCGTGAAGAACGTGCGCCTGGTCTACCGCCGCACCAAGAAGCAGATGCCCGCTGATGAGGAAGAGCTTGATCTTGCTCTTGCCGACGGTGTTGAGTTCTGCGAGCTGCTGGCCCCCAAGGCGCTTAACGGCGCCGTGCTGACCTGCGACGTTATGGAGCTTGGCGAGCCGGATGCAAGCGGCCGTCGCAGCCCCGTCGCCACGGGCGAGACCGTCGAGCTTTCCGCCACCACGGTGATCTGCGCCGTGGGCGAGGGCATCGATGCCAGCCTGTACGATGCCGCGGGCGTCGAGCACGACCGTCGCGGCCGTCTTGCCGCCACCTCCACCGGCGTCGAGGGCGTCTGGGCTGCAGGTGACTGCCGTCGCGGTCCTGCTACCGTGGTCGAGGCTATTGCCGACGCCGCCGAGGTCGCCCGTGCCATCGCCGGTGTGGACTTTAACAAGTACGCCGACCAGAATGCTCAGGCCGGTCGCGAGGATACCTGCTACGAGCGCAAGGGGTCGCTGTGCCGCGACAAGCGCAACTGCACCAAGACTCGCTGCCTGGGCTGCGGCTCGGTGTGCGAGGTCTGCTGCGACGTGTGCCCCAACCGCGCCAACGTGGCAATTAAGGTGCCGGGCCTGGCCAAGCATCAGGTCGTCCATGTCGACGGCATGTGCAACGAGTGCGGCAACTGCGCCGTGTTCTGCCCTTACCAGGAGGGTCGTCCCTACAAGGACAAGCTCACCCTGTTCTGGAGCGAGCAGGACATGGAGAACTCCGAGAACGAGGGCTTCCTGGCCGTGGACGAGGACCACTTTAAGGTTCGCGTCGCCGGCACGGTCCGCACCGTCTCGGTCGATGCCGTCAACACCGGTCTTCCCGAGGCCGTCCGCCTGACCATCAGGGCTGTGCGCGACAACTATCCGTACCTTCTTAAGAAATAGGCGAGTCTCCTATGGCCAAATCCATTCAACATAATGTGGCCTACGTTGCCTGCGGAAGCGGTTGCGCCTCCGCAGGCGGCGACGCCCACTGCAGTGAAGGCTGCATTGGCTGTGGCGCCTGCGTCACGGCCTGCCCCCACGGCGCCATTGCGCTGGTCGATGGCATCGCCCGCGTGGACCGCTCCAAGTGCACGGGCTGTGGCCTGTGCGGCATGGCGTGCCCGCAGCGCGTGATTGCCTTCGTCCCCGGCTACCAGAACATTCTGGTGCGCTGCAACAACACCGATAAGGGTGCCATTGCGCGCAAGGTCTGCGACACGAGCTGCATCGGTTGCGGTATGTGCGCCAAAAAGTGCCCTGCCGGCGCTATCCGCATCGAGGACAACTGCGCCCATATCGACGGCGTGGACTGCTTGTCGTGCGGCATGTGCGCCGTCGTCTGCCCGCATGGCGCCATCCACGACCGCACCGGCATCGCCGCCGGCGTGTAGAAGGGAATCACCATGGCACAGGAATTCACTTTTACCGTTAACGGTGTCGAGCACACGACGACGGAGAATAAACCACTGCTGCGCTATCTGCGCGACGACCTGCACATTCACTCCGCCAAGGACGGCTGCTCCGAGGGCGCCTGCGGCACCTGCACCATCCATGTGGACGGTGCGGCCGTCAAGGCGTGCGTGCTGACCACCGCTCTTGCCGCCGGCCGCAACATCGTGACCGTCGAGGGCCTGCCCGAGGACGTGCGCGAGGCCTTTGTGTACGCCTTTGGCGCCGTGGGCGCCGTGCAGTGCGGTTTTTGCATTCCCGGCATGGTCATGGCGGGTGCAGCGCTCATCGCCGAGGATCCCGAGCCCACCGAGGAGCAGATCAAGTACGCCATCCGCGGTAACGTCTGCCGCTGCACCGGCTACAAGAAGATCATCGAAGGCATCTCGCTGGCAGCTGCGGTGCTCCGCGGCGAAAAGCAGATCGACGAGGACCTGGAGCGCGGCGACGACTACGGCGTGGGCAAGCGCGCCTTCCGTATCGACGTGCGCAAGAAGGTGCTCGGCGAGGGCAAGTACCCCGACGACATCGACGAGCTCGATCAGCCGGGCCTGACCTATGCCAGCGCCGTTCGCTCCAAGTATCCGCGCGCCCGCGTGCTCTCCATCGACACCTCCAAGGCCGAGGCCCTGCCCGGTGTGGTGGGCATTCTGCGCGCCGAGGACGTGCCGGTCAACCAGGTCGGCCACCTTATCCAGGACTGGGACGTCATGATCGCCCAGGGCGATATCACCCGCTGCGTGGGCGACGCCATCGTTTTGGTAGTCGCCGAGGACGAGGCGACGCTCGAGAAGGCCAAGAAGCTCGTCAAGATTGATTACGAGCCTCTGGAGCCCGTGCGCAACATCGCCGAGGCCAGGGCTGCCGACGCCCCGCGCCTGCACGACAGCTTCTTTGCCTTTGGCAACACGGTGGAGCTCAAGGACAACGTATGCCAGAGCCGTCACGTGACGCGTGGCGACGCCGCCAAGGCGCTAGCGGAGAGCGCATTCACCGTGACGCAGCGCTTTACCACGCCCTTTACCGAGCACGCCTTCTTGGAGCCCGAGTGCGCCGTCGCCTTCCCGTACAAGAACGGCGTCAAAGTGCAGTCGACCGACCAGGGTGCCTACGACACGCGCAAAGAGTGTGCCCACATGTTTGGGTGGGATAGCGAACCCGAGCGCGTGGTTGTAGAGACCATGCTCGTGGGTGGCGGCTTTGGCGGCAAGGAGGACGTGTCCATCCAGCACCTGGCCGCGCTCGCTGCCTATAAGTTCCAGCGTCCTGTGAAGTGCAAGCTCACGCGCGCCGAGTCGCTCGCGTTCCATCCCAAGCGCCACGCCATGGACGGCACCTTTACGCTGGGCTGCGACGCCGAGGGCAACTTTACCGGCCTGGATTGCGAGATCAATTTTGACACCGGCGCCTATGCGTCGCTGTGCGGCCCGGTGCTCGAGCGCGCCTGCACGCATGCCGTCGGCCCCTACAAGTACCAGAATACCGACATTCGCGGCTTTGGCTACTACACCAACAACCCGCCCGCCGGTGCGTACCGCGGCTTTGGCGTTTGCCAGTCCGAGTTTGCGCTCGAGAGCCTGATCGACCTGCTGGCCGAGAAGGTCGGCCTGGATCCGTGGGAGATCCGCTACCGTAACGCCATCGAGCCGGGCGAGGTTCTGCCCAACGGCCAGATTGCCGACTGCTCCACGGCGCTGAAGGAGACGCTGCTCGAGGTCAAGGATGCCTACTACGCGCATCCTGGACATGCCGGTATCGCCTGCGCCATGAAGAACGCCGGCGTGGGCGTGGGCCTGCCCGATGCCGGCCGCTGCAAGATTCGCATCGAGAATGGCGTGGCCGTGGTCTATGCCGCCACGTCCGACATCGGCCAGGGTTGCAATACCGTCTTTTTGCAGGACGTTGCCGAGGCATGTGGCCTGCCGCTTCGCTGCATCGCCAACGGCGAGTGCTCCACCGAGAACGCTCCCGACTCCGGCACCACGTCTGGCTCGCGTCAGACGGTCGTGACCGGCGAGGCCGTGCGCGGTGCCGCCTTCCTGCTGCGCGATGCCATGGTTGGCATCGAGGCCGGCAAGCCCGCACCCGACGCTCCCGTGAGCGCGCATGGCGACGGCGTCAAGATCGAGTACGACGACGGTCGCGCCTATCAGCTGCACACGCAGGAGCTCGTCGCTGGCCAGGGCATGCATCCTCAGGATCCCGCGGCCGCCATCAAGGCACTCGAGGGATGCGAGTTTGGCTACGTGTATCTGGAGCCGACCGACAAGCTGGGTGCCGACGTTCCCAACCCCAAGAGCCACATCTGCTACGGTTTTGCCACGCATGTGGTCATTCTGGATGATGACGGCCGCGTGAGCGAGGTCTATGCCGCGCACGATTCCGGCAAGGTGGTCAACCCCATCTCCATCCAGGGTCAGATCGAAGGCGGCGTGCTCATGGGTATGGGCTATGCGCTTACCGAGGATTGGCCGCTCAAGGACTGCGTACCCCAGGCCAGGTACGGCACGCTCGGGCTGTTCCGAGCGCCCGAGATTCCGGATATCCACGCCATCTACGTGGAGAAGGACGAGCTGTTGCCCGTGGCATACGGCGGCAAGGGCATTGGCGAGATCGCAACGATCCCCACGGCGCCCGCCGTGCAGAACGCCTACCGCGCGTTTGACGGTAAGCTGCGTCCAAATCTGCCCATGGTGGATACCCCGTACAGCCGCGCTCGTCACCGCGGGTAGGGTAGAGCGCAGACGGCATTGCTGATGGGCTGTTCGCGCACAACACCAACTGTATATGCTGCACCTTTGGCCCCGGCTCCATCGCGAGCCGGGGCCTTTTGTTTGGAGCGGAAACTGTGTTCCGGATTCAAGCCTCAGAATGGGACGCGCTTTCCTTTTGAGCCTCTAGCGGAAAGCGCATCCCGGAATTTGGCTCCAGAGTGGGATGCACTTTCCGGTTGGAGCTTCAAACGGAAAGTGCATCCCGGAATCCGCGCCTGGAATGGGACGCACTTTCCGGAACAGCTCTCAACCGGAAACTGCGTCCCAGAATTTCGCTTCAGAGTGGGATGCCGTTTCCGGCTGAACCCTCTGGCGGAAAGTTCATCCCAGAATAGACGCTCGGAGTGGGACACAGTTTCCGGATGGAACCTCAGCGGAAATTGCGTCCCAGTTTGAGCGTCTATTCCGGGATGCAGTTTCCGCTGGGCGCTTCAGCCGGAAAGCGTGTCCCGTTCTGGGCCTTGATTCCGGGACACGGTTTCCGCTAGGTATGCCATATGGAAGGCGCATCCCATTCTGAGCACTCAATCTGAGATATGGTTTCCGCGGTGCCGCCAACTGGAAAGTGTGCCCCAGTTTGATGGGCAGGCGGGCATAAGCTCAACAGCTCCTACAGGTCCACCTCGTTGAGCCATGTCGGCAGCGCGGTCTGCCGGATGCCTGCCGTCTGCAGCTTTTTGGCGAGCACTCCTGCCGAGCGGACCTCGCTGATGGTAAAGCGCAGCAGAGGGTGACCGTAGAGCGATAGATGCGCCTCGCGCTGTCGTTCGGCAACGAGCGCCTCGGCGGTGGTGCGTCCGGCCAGCATAGTCTGGTCGGTATATTTGATGAGCCCGTCGAGCTCGCCCAGCGTGAGTTCCCGCGCCTGGCGCTCCCAGGCAAAGTCCGTTCGTATGGGCTTGGCCGAATCGAAGGGGTCCGTCAGCTCGTATTGAAGCCAGTCGGGCGCAAAGCCCGTCTCGATCATGATGGCTCGGGCGACCGATTCCCCGCCGCTCTCGGCGCGGGCGTCGGCATATCGAAGCGTTGTGAGGGCGGTGCGAATCGCGCGACCATTGCGGGCAGTCGCTCGTTGCTCAACGGCCTCCGTCAGCTGTTCCGGCGCAAGGCCGAGCTTTGAGATCGCCGAATCGGCAATGGGCATGCCGTCGGCAAAACCAGTTTGCAGCAGGCAATCTGTGGCCGTTTGGATGGGCGGCGTTACCGATATGCCGGCTCTGCGTATTGCTCCGGCCGGCTCAATCTGGTGCCGCTGAATATGTGCGCCCGGACGAGCCGACGGCTTTGTCGAGCTGCAAACATGCACGACGTTCAGGTGTCGCCACGAGATCTCGAGCCCCAGCAGGCAAGCTGCCGAAAACGAGCAGAACGTCCAATCGGGATGGATGATCGCAAGGGCGCGGATAATCTCGCAATGGCGTTGCGCTCGGTTGAGTTCATCCCAGCGCGTTTTTCGCGCGAACAGTCCCGGCATGGGGGAGACAACCATGTCGCCGATGCGCCGAAGGAGCGCTTTTCGGATCGCCGTGCTCGGGGGAATCAGACAGCGCCCCTCTTGTTCGGCTTGAGTGAGCAGCTGGTCGATGAGTTGGTCATTGCAATGGGTCATGAGCTACCGCCTCCTTTTGGGTAGCAAAAACGTATCAGCTGGAACTTGCCGCTCAGCTGACCAAAAGCTGACCAAAATCTAACCATGCAGGTAGATGACCTGCTTTTGACGACATATTTCTTGTTTGAATCGGTGGGCGGTAATCGGCGACCGTGAACGGTAGCTGGATATGAAGTCTTGGTAAGTTTCGGGACGTGTACTTTTTGAAAAAGAGCATTCTATCTGCTGTTTTGTGTTTCTGGATCGCATATTTGAAGGCATGTGATAAGGGCGGCGGACTGTCGCCTTGTATCTGCGGAAACTGTGACCCGGAATTGCCGCTCGGAACGGGACACGCTTTCCGGATGGGATGCTTGGCGGAAACTACGGCCCAGTTTTGGCTCCAGAACGGGATGCATTTTCCGGAACGGTCCACGTGCGGTGGTGTACCGCCCCTTTCGTGTGCGCCGCTTGTCGAATTACGTTATAGCTAGCTATATTATAGGAAGGTATAATATAGCTAGCTATAACGTAGAGGAAGGATGGCCCTATGTTTATCGGAAGAACAGTGGAAATGTCCGAGCTCAATCGACTGTATGGCACGGGCTCCTTTGAAATGCCTGTGATTTACGGCCGCCGTCGTGTGGGCAAAACGCGTCTTATCACAGAGTTCATCCAAGGCAAGAAGGCTATTTACTTTCAAGCTCGTCGTACCAATGCGGAGGCAAACCTGCACGGCTTTAGCCAGGCGATACTTGCAGGCTCGGTTGGTGCTACAGGCGTGTCGTTTCGTAGTTTTGACGAAGCGTTCGATGCATTGGCCACCATGGCTCGCACGGAACGTTTGGTTGTCGTGATTGACGAGTATCCCTATCTCGCCCAATCGAATCCCGAAATCAGCTCGTTGCTGCAAGACAAGATCGACCACTTATACAAAGAGACCGGGCTCATGCTGATCCTATGCGGCTCGTCTCTTTCGTTTATGGAGGAACAGGTGTTGGGCTACGAGAGCCCACTATACGGTAGGCGTACGGCCCAGTTTAAGATCATGCCGCTCGATTTTACGACGACCCTCGGGTTGTGGCAGAGCATGGGTCGCGAAGACGCTGCAGTTTGCTATGGCATGACGGGTGGCATTCCTGCATATATCGAGAAAGTCGATCCTGCCGCACCGCTCAAGGACAACATCAAGCGTCTTTTTCTTACCCCTACGGGTTATCTCTTTGAAGAGCCGAGTAACCTGCTATTGCAAGAGTGCCGCAATCCCGAGCAATATGATGCGATCGTGCAAGCAATTGCTCAGGGGCGCTCGAAGATCTCGGAGATTGCGAGCTCTACGGGAATCCCTGCGAGCAACGTAAAGAGCTATGTGGATAAGCTGGCGTCGCTTGGGATTGTCGAGCGCGAGCTGCCCCTAAACGAGACGAGCAATAAGCGAGCCGTGTATCTGCTGAGCGACCAGATGTTTAGGTTCTGGTACAAGTTTGTTCCGCAGAACATTGGGCTGATTCAAAACGATATGGCCGAGATGGCGTATAAGCGCATTGAGCCGCACGTATCGGATTACATGGGTACGGTCTTTGAGCTTATATGCAGACAATACGTGTACGAACTCGCGCGCGCGGGCCAGCTCGATGTGGTTCCGGCGAGCGTCGGGCGCTGGTGGGGGACGGACAATCGCACGCATACGCAGGAAGAAATCGACTTGATTGTTGACGATGGCGAGGGCGCTGCGCTGTTTGCGGAGTGCAAATGGCGCAATGAACCGGCGGGCGAAGACGTGCTGCAAAAGCTCGTGCACCGAAGCGAGCTCTTTAGACGGCAACGAAAAAGCTATGCACTTTTCTCAAAAAGCGGCTTTACGCAGGGATGTCGGGATGCCGCGGAGAGTAGGGGAGACGTCAAGCTGATCTCGTTTGCCGAGATGTGAGGGCGGGATAACGCTGCTCGGGGGTAAAGCCTGTCCTCGAATGGCTGGAACGGGGCCCTCTGTTGTCGTACTGGCTGCCAGCGGAAATTGCATCCCGGAATGAGCGCTCAGACTGGGACGCACTTTCCGGATCGGTCCTCAAGAGGAAGATGCGTCCCGGATTCTGGCTCCAGAGTGGGATGCCGTTTCCGGTTGAGGTCTCTGGCGGAAGCTGTATTCCGGAATCGAGCTTCAGAGTGGGACGTGCTTTCCCGTCAGGAGCTCAAGTGGAAACTGCGTCCCGGATTCAAGCCTCGGAATGGGACGTGCTTTCCGGATGGGCTTCAAGCGGAAACTGTGTCCCAGAATCGACATGGCTTCAAGTGGAAAGCGCGTCTTAGAATACCGCGCCGGCGTTTTTGGCGGTTGTGGTTGGAAAGGGAAGCATTGCCTGCACACGCGACGACGGCGTGGCGGTGATCCCCATGGCGGCACTTGGGGCGTAGTGGTTTTGCGGGCGTGCCGTGCTTCCTTTACCGAAAATCCATTTGGTAAACCAGATGCTCGCGGATAGAATAAAGTCGACGGCAGCCCAAGTGGTGAAGAGCTGGGCAGCGCCGTTGCTTGGTCAAGAGGTCAGTGCCTTAATGGCAGCGACTTGTTATGCTTCGAATGCTGCTTGAGTGCCTCGGAAAGTTCGATAAGCACCGTGAAGAGCGAGACCAAAGCAACCAAGAGCTCTACGAGCTCTGATGGGCCCGGGATGACCGCTGATTCAAGTCACCGGGCCTAAATCTTTTTCATGCATTTGAATAGAGCGGGCGACTCTCTTGGGGCGGTCTGCATGGCGTGCGACCGGCGCATGGCGTTGCACCCCGCTTTTGTGTCCGCACGGGCGCCTATCCTTACGGCAATGTAGCCGCTTATGTAACAAGCGGCAGTTGACGGAGAAAGGCCCTAACCGTGTCAGCTGAAAAGATGCCGGGTATCTCGGCTATCGATACGACGAACTTTGCGCGCCAGATCGTGCTGGACTTTGAGTTTGCGCCGGTGCCAAGGCAGCGCCAGCGCCGCGGGTTGCGCAACGAGATTATCGAGGTCGGCGCGGTTAAGCTCGATAACCGCGGCAACGTTATGGGCGAGTTCTCGCAGTTTGTGCAGACAGAATTTACCGAAGGCGTTGCGTTTCCCGTCCGCGAGCTTACGGGGATATCGGCCGTGGACACCGCGATGGCTGATCCGCTCTATGTGGTGATCAAAAGACTCAGCGATTGGATCGGTCGCTACTCCGCCCAGATAGTTTGCTGGAGCGGGGCGGATCATCGACAGCTTATGACCGAGTGCCAGGCAAAGCACATGGACCTTTCCGCATTTCCTACGGACTGGGCCGACCTGCAGGCGTTTTACACTTCGATCATGGACGTGGGCAGCCACGGGTGCGTCTCTTTGAGTGACGCGGCAACGTGGTTTGGCATCGAGTTCGACGAGTCGACGGGTCACGCCCACAGCGCCTTAGCCGATGCGCGCGTGACCGCCAAGCTGCTCAAGCAGATGATGGACGGGAACTACCGCGTGAGCCCGCGCGCCCAGGAGATCCGCCAACGATGGGGGATGGGCGAGCGAGCTCAGACGCGCCTTTCCAGCAAGTGCCCCGAGCTGAGCGATCTGCTGCTGAAGTTGAAAGCGGAGGGAAGGTAGGCCTTTTGAGAACGCCATTCGGTTTGGCATGGCAGGGCTGTAAGCGCGACTTCGCACTGCTGTTTGAATCGAAGCGTCAACCAGTATGACGAGCTGTCTGGTCTGTCTGCCTACACCATCGCAATCCCGCGGGCCGCACTCAACAGCTCATACTCCCTTTCGCTCCACTGCCGCAGCTCGGCTGTGCGTACGGCGTCGCGACACAGGTCCAGAAACACCTCAGCTCCCTCGCAGAAGCACTCGCGGGCAAAGTCGCCCGAGCCGCTTGCGACGCACGCGCCGTCGGCAAAGAGCTTCCAGCTAGACGGCTCACGCAAATCGTCTCCGAACAACTTAATCTGTAGCACATGCGGATTGCCAGCAGCGCAGAGCTCTTCCTCGAGCTTCTGTACCGTGAAGCGCATCTGGTGGGAGCGGCTGTTCTTGACCATGGCCGAGGCATAGCCGCTCGGCTCGTCCAGAAGATGCATTCGTTTTGGCTTGGCTGCCAGGTTGTGGAAGTTGCGCTCGCTGCGCACAGAGAAATTGTCCATACGGACTCCTTTCATCGATGTTGGCAGGGCCACCGTGCCTTTTGGCCGGTTGGCGTCGGGATCGTGGAGCCAACTCTCTACCCCGACTCTGGATAAAACGTGCCCGCTCCTTGCGGGCAAGAGGAAGTCTATCAACGTGTACGGACTCAACGTGTACGGACAGAAATCAAGCGCCATCCGCGAAATGACGCGCGGATGGCGTTGGTTTCCCAAGTGATTATTCGGCTTTCATCCGGAAAAGTGTCGAAATCAGCCGTGTAAAAGTACGGAAAAGTGTCGAAATAGGCACCTTAAAACTTCGGAAAAGTGTGGCTGGATGACAAAACAGCACTTAGAAGCCGGCGCTGGATGCGGGATCCTGCGGCCGCCTTCAGCTCCCGCTACTCATCGTCTCCGTCGTTGGGGTCGCCCTTGAGGGTGTTGATGTCCAGGTACTGGTTATCGTCCTCTTTTTGCTGGGTCTCCGACTCCGCTTGGGTGGGGCCGCGGAACAGCTGGAATCCCTCAAACGCAATGACGCCGAACAGGGCAATGACAATGGCGAGAAAGGCAATCTTGACTGCCTGCGGAAATTCCGAGAAACGCAGTGCCTTTTCCTCGGCGTAATAATCGGCGAAGCGTTCTTCGCCCGTGCTTTTGGTGTACGCCGGTGCGGACGCGGCCTCCGGGTCATATTCCGGTGCACGCGTGGCAGCGTACGGATCGTTGAGATAATCGCTCGGTGCGGTGCCATAATCCTCGGTCTCGATGCGACTGGTGCCAGCATAGCCATCGGAATAATCGGAATATGCCGCACCGCCCTCATAGTCCGCGGCGCTCGTGTTGGCGGCAAAAAGCGGATTAACTGGAACGTCGAGCGCCGGCATGCCGGTAGAGGTCTCATCCAGATCGGCTGCAGCCCAGGAATCGTAGGCAACCTGATGGGCAACGGGCTCATCGAGCCTTGCGACCGGAGGCTTGCGTGCCGCAGGAACAGGCAACTGCTGGGCGCTGTACATAACGGTGCTGTCGGCCGATTTGCCCTGCGTCGCTGCAGCGAGAAATGCCGCCGTCTCGGACGGGTCGCTTGCGGGGCGGGGAGCGGGCGTGGGCGCCGAAGTGGGTGCGGGCGTAGGCGCGGGCGTCGAAACAGGCGACTGCGCAGGAGTCGGCGCAGATGCGGGCTTAGGCGCAAGTGTGGGATCGGGGCTTGACGGGCGAGCCCCGCCGCCCATGAGTTCGTCGGCGGTCCACGGGCGATCATCCATCACGTCGTCAAGGCTTAGCGAAAACAGGTCGTCTTCACCCTCATCGAACATGCGGTGCACATGTCCACCAATTGCCGGAATCAATCCGCGACCGGTGCATGATGCCTTGCTCAACGCCATTCTGTCCCATCCTTTCGAAATACTAATGACATCGATTATATGGAACTTCCCAAGCGGCTCGGTCTTGGATTCGTGCTTTCCAGAACTCGCGCCCAAAAGGGGAGGGGCAATCCAGGCGAGTGCCTACTTGTCGCCGGCCGCCGCCTTGGCCTCATTGAGGTAGCTATAGAAGCTGTACTTGGAGATGCCAAAGAACTCGCAGGCGCGCTCGCTCGACTTGGAAATGAGGAAGGCGCCGCGACGGTCGAGGTAGCCAATGGCACGAATGCGCTCGTCTTTGGTCATGAGTGCCGCGGGCTTGCCCACAAACTGCTCGCACTCGTGCAGCAGGTCCTCGAGCAGGTCGCCGATGTTCTTGGTAATGGGCTCGGGCTCGGTATAGCCCGTGCCGCCGGTGCCGGTAAAGGCATCGAGCGAGCGCTCAAAAGCCTTCATGAGCGTAATGTCAAAGTTAATGCCCAAAATGCCGACGGGCTTGCCCTCGTCGTTGCGGATAAAGATGGTAGAGGACTTGAGCAGCTTGCCATCGGTTGTTTTGGTGAGGTATGGCTCGCGGTCGTGTACGTCGGTGGCGCCCTCGTGCATGGACTCAAACACGATATGGCTGGGGCCGTCACCCAGTTTGCGTCCGCTGACGTGGCCGTTTTCGATCACTACGATGGAGTGGTCCACGTCCTCGGTCTCCAGATCGTGGACGACGATTTCGCAGTTGGGGCCAAATTGGAGCGCCAGGCCGTGTGCAAGGCGCTTATAAAACTCAATCTGTGCGGGGGTCATAGGTGCCTTCCTAAAAATTAGTTTGGGCTCACTGTGCCATAAACCACACATGACCGCAAACAAATCCATCAACAAGGCAATTCATGACCGTTCGGCGGCGAAAAAGTACCGATTGCGGCAACAAACAATTCGTTAGGTATGCCAATCAAAAAGTGTGATAGAACATTACTAACAAACTTTTTGTTTGGCATCCACATAAAAGTTCAGTCGTATGAATGGGAATGGGCTGAAACGCGTATGCGGGGGCCGGCAAGAGAGGACTTAAGGAGTTCACCGTATGGCCGATAAGATCCAGTGGGCGAGCAACACGATGCCCAAGAGCGATGACAAGCACTTGGGAATCATGAGCCTCGACCACGTGAAGAAGGCCCGCGCCTTCCACCAGTCGTTCCCCCAGTACACCGTCACTCCGCTTGCTCGCCTGGACGGTCAGGCCGCGCGCCTGGGCCTGTCCAACCTGTGCGTTAAGGACGAGAGCTATCGCTTTGGCCTCAACGCCTTTAAGGTCCTGGGCGGCTCGTTTGCCATGGCCAACTACATTGCCGACGAGACCGGCAAGGACGTTGCCGACTGCACCTTTGATTACCTGACCTCCGATCAGCTTGCCAAGGACTTTGGCCAGGCCACCTTCTTTACCGCCACCGACGGCAACCATGGCCGCGGCGTGGCGTGGGCTGCCAACAAGCTGGGCCAGAAGGCCGTCGTGCACATGCCCAAGGGTTCCACCAAGCCCCGCTTCGATAACATCGCCGCCGAGGGCGCCACGGTGACCATCGAAGAGGTCAACTACGACGAGTGCGTGCGCATGGCCGCCGCCGAAGCCGACGCCTGCGAGCGCGGCGTCATCGTTCAGGACACCGCCTGGGAGGGCTACGAGAAGATCCCGTCTTGGATCATGGAGGGCTACGGCACCATGGCTTCCGAGGCTGCCGAGCAGCTGCGCGAGATGGCCATCAACCGCCCGACCCACGTGTTTGTCCAGGCTGGCGTGGGTTCGCTCGCCGGCGCCGTGGTGGGCTACTTCACCAACCTGTATCCCGATAACCCGCCCACCTTCGTCGTGGTTGAGTGCGCGCCTGCCGCCTGCCTGTACAAGGGCGCTGCCGCCGGCGACGGTGACCCGCGCATCGTGGACGGCGACATGCCCTCCATCATGGCCGGTCTGTGCTGCGGTGAGCCCAACATCCTGGGCTGGGATATCCTGCGCAACCACACCACCGCCTTCGTGTCCTGCCCCGACTGGGTCACCGCTCGCGGCATGCGCACCCTGGGCGCTCCCGAGAAGGGCGACCCGCGCGTCATCTCCGGCGAGTCCGGCGCTGTGACCACCGGCCTGGTCGAGACTCTCATGCTCGATCCCGAGTACGCCGAGCTCAAGGAACTCATCGGCCTGGACAAGACGAGCTCCGTGCTCTGCTTCTCCACCGAGGGCGATACGGATCCCGACCAGTATCGCCGCATTGTTTGGGAAGGCGAATATCCCACTTGCTAATCGTTGGGGCGGAGTAAATAGGTATCGCTCCGCCACCTCACAGGTAGATTCCTTCGTTTGAAAGGTTATGAACAATGGCTAAAGAACTCGATTTCGACGCTATCAAGGCTGCT
The DNA here is from genome assembly GCF_040092345.1 of Collinsella sp. CLA-ER-H7. Taxonomy (NCBI): domain Bacteria; kingdom Bacillati; phylum Actinomycetota; class Coriobacteriia; order Coriobacteriales; family Coriobacteriaceae; genus Collinsella; species Collinsella sp. CLA-ER-H7. The sequence continues at coordinate 20,096 of NZ_JBBNLT010000015.1, forward strand.
GCTGAGTCTCATCGTGCTGATATGACTCGCTTCCTGCGCGCCATGATCTCCCACCCCTCTGAGTCCTGCGAGGAGGGTGAGGTTGTTGCCTGCATCAAGGCCGAGATGGAGAGCCTTGGCTATGACGAGGTCAAGGTCGACGGCCTGGGCAACGTCATGGGCTTTATGGGCGAGGGCGACAAGATCATCGCCATCGACTCCCACATCGACACCGTCGGCATCGGCAACATCGAGAACTGGGATGCCGATCCCTACGAGGGCTATGAGACCGACGAGATCATCTACGGCCGCGGCGGCTCCGACCAGGAGGGCGGCATGGCTTCTGCTACCTATGCTGCCAAGATGATGAAGGACATGGGCCTCATCCCCGAGGGCTACAAGATCATGGTCGTCGGCACCGTCCAGGAAGAGGACTGCGACGGCATGTGCTGGCAGTACATCTACAACAAGGACGGCATTAAGCCCGAGTTTGTCATTTCCACTGAGCCCACCGACGGCGGCATCTATCGCGGTCACCGCGGCCGTATGGAGATCCGCGTCGACGTTCACGGTACCTCCTGCCACGGCTCTGCTCCCGACCGCGGCGACAACGCCATCTACAAGATGGCTGACATCATCGCTGACGTCCGCGCCCTCAACAACAACGGCTGCGACGAGTCGACCGACATCAAGGGTCTCGTCAAGATGCTCGACCCCAAGTACAACCCCGAGCACTACGAGGATGCCCGCTTCCTGGGCCGCGGCACCTGCACCGTCAGCCAGATCTTCTACACCAGCCCCAGCCGCTGCGCCGTGGCCGATTCCTGCGCCATCTCCATCGACCGTCGCATGACCGCCGGCGAGACCTGGGAGTCCTGCCTGGACGAGATCCGCAACCTGCCGGCCGCCAAGAAGTACGGCGACGACGTGAAGGTCTCCATGTACATGTACGACCGTCCGTCCTGGACCGGCGAGGTCTACGAGACCGAGGCTTACTTCCCCACGTGGATCAACAAGGAGACCGCTCCGCACGTCAAGGCTCTCGTCGACGCCCACAAGGCCATGTTTGGTGACGAGCGCATCGGCTGCGAGCCTAGCATGGACAAGCGCACCGGTCGCCCGCTGTGCGACAAGTGGACCTTCTCCACGAACTGCGTTTCCATCCAGGGCCGCTACGGCATCCCCTGCGTGGGCTTTGGCCCGGGTGCCGAGTCTCAGGCTCACGCTCCCAACGAGGTCACCTACAAGGACGACCTGGTCACCGCTGCCGCCATGTACGTGGCTGCCCTGAACCTCTACGATCCGAGCAAGGCCGATGGCGATGCCACCGTGTTCCGCGCCGGTCTGACCAACAACAAGATCGATTAGTCCCATTCCTCGATTTTGTTGAGCCGGGGGCCGCTCGTGTCCCCGGCACCCTCTGTTGACTTGGGGCCCGCGGTCGTTATCTCCCATGCTTCCTCGACGGTGGCGGGTCCTCGTCATGGTGCTCTGCATGTTCTGGCCACACGCGCATGCCGGAGCACATCTACTCATTGCGATCGTTTCATCTTTAGAAAGGACATTTCCATGGACGCTAAGTTTACCGAGCTCGTCGAGCAGCTGAACGGCCTCGATTTTAAGGGTATGTACGGCAGCGACTTCCTGCACACTTGGGACAAGACCACCGATGAGCTCAAGGCTCTCTACATCGTCGCCGACGCCCTGCGCGAGCTGCGTGAGAACAACGTTTCGTCCAAGATCTTCGACTCGGGCCTTGCCGTCTCCCTGTTCCGCGACAACTCCACCCGTACGCGCTTCTCCTTCTCTAAGGCCGCCAACCTGCTCGGCCTTGAGCTGCAGGACCTGGACGAGAAGAAGTCCCAGATCGCTCACGGCGAGACCGTCCGCGAGACCGCTACCATGATTTCCTTCATGGCCGACGTCATCGGCATCCGCGACGACATGTACATCGGCAAGGGCGACGCCTATATGGCCGAGGTCTCCGAGTCTGTCCAGCAGGCCTACGAGGACGGCGTTCTGGATCACCGTCCCACGCTCATCTCCTTGCAGTCTGACTCCGATCACCCCACGCAGTCCTCTGCCGACATGCTCTACCTTATCAACGAGTTTGGCGGCCTCGAGAACCTCAAGGGCAAGAAGGTTGCCGTCACCTGGGCCTATTCGCCCTCTTACGGCAAGCCGCTGTCCTGCCCGCAGTCGCTGATCAGCCTGCTGCCCCGCTTTGGCATGGACGTCACCCTGGCCCACCCCGAGGGCTACGACCTCATGCCCGAGGTCGTCGAGCGCGCCAAGGGCTATGCCGCCGAGTCCGGCACCACCTTTAAGCAGGTCAACACCATGGCCGAGGCCTTCGAGGGCGCCGACATCGTGATCCCCAAGAGCTGGGCTCCGTTTGCCGCCATGGAGAAGCGTACCAACCTGTACGCCGAGGGCGACGACGCCGGCATCGCAGCGCTCGAGAAGGAGCTGCTTGCCCAGAACGCTACCCATCAGGACTGGTGCTCCACGACCGAGCTCATGGAGAAGACTGCCAACGGCCAGGACACCATCTTTATGCACCCGCTGCCCGCCGACATCTCCGGTGTCTCCTGCGAGCACGGCGAGGTCAACGCCGACGTCTTCGACATGCACCGCGTGGGCATGTACAAGGAGGCCAGCTACAAGCCGTACGCCATCGCTGCCATGATGTTCCTGCAGAAGGTTGCCGATCCCGCCGCTACCCTCAAGGCCCTCGACGAGCGCAACACCGCCCGTTGGCTCCAGGCCTAAAGCCGGGTTGAGGTAAGCCATGTAAAGGGGGCGCTCTGCCAACCGGCGGGGTGCCCCTTTTGTGCATCGCGGGCGTGCGGGATAAGCGCTTTCGATGTGGATGCCCGCGGCGCGAGTTATGGGTACGATGGTTTCAGGGGAGGTATCACCATGAAACTTGGATGCGTCATTATGGCCTCGGGCGAGGGCAAGCGGTTTGGCTCCAACAAGATGCTTGCCGATATCTATGGCGAGCCGCTGATTGCCTGGACTATCGATTCGGTTCCCCGGGGCTTTGACGTTGTGGTTTCGACGCGTTGGCCCGGGGTCGCTCAGATTTGCGAGGACAAGCATTGCCCGTGCGTGCTGCACGATGGCGAGCTGCGCAGCGAAAGCGTCCGTGCGGGCCTTTCGTGGGGAGTCGAACGCAACTGGAAAGGTTGCCTCTTTTTGCCGGGCGACCAGCCGCTCGTGAGTTCGGATTCTTTTGAGGCTATGGTTCGTGCATTTGACGAGCGTGGCCGCAAACATCCGGTGCGTCTTGCGTGCAACGGTGAGCCTTCGAGCCCGGTGCTCTTTCCGGCGGAACTGTTCGATGCACTCATACGTCTTGAGGGCAAGGACGGCGGGGGCTCGATTCTCAAGGACCGTACCGACGTGGTGCTGGTCGAAGCGCGCGCCTATGAGCTGTGGGATGTCGATACCGCCAAGGGACAGCGACGCATAACGGAGCATATCGCGGCCTGCTCGTATTTTGATCGCGTGGCCAACTGTATGAATCAATAAGGAGCAACATGATCATCATCAAAAACGGCGCGCTCGTGACGCCCCAGGGGCTTCGCCGCGCCGATCTTGCCATGGATGGCGATAAGATCGTGCGGATCGCCGCGGCGATTGAGCCGGCCGAGGGCGATACCGTCGAAGATGCCGCGGACTGCTGGGTGTTTCCCGGCTTTATCGATGGGCACACGCACATGCAGTGCTGGACCGGCATGGACTGGACGGCCGATAGCTTTGAGACCGGCACGCGTGCGGCTGCCTGCGGCGGCACCACGACCATCGTCGACTACGCGACGGCCGATCGCGGCGTGACCATGCCCGATGCCTTGGCCGAGTGGCATCGCCGCGCTGACGGCACCTGCACGGCCAACTACGCCTTTCATATGGCACTCGCCGAGTGGAATGAGCGCAACCGCGCCGATCTTTCGGCCATGCGCGAGGCGGGCGTGTCGTCGTTTAAGACCTACTTTGCCTATGACCACCTGCGCTTGGACGATGCCGAGACGCTCGAGGTGTTGGAGGAGCTCAAGCGCCTGGGCGGTATCCTGTGCGTGCATTGCGAGAACGGCACGTTGGTGAATGAACTGCAGAAGCGCGTGTACGAGCAGGGTATCCACGGGCCCGAGGGCCACGCGCTCAGCCGTCCGGACGTGTGCGAGGCCGAGGCAGTGAGCCGTCTGCTATATCTGGCGCACCTGGCCGGCGACGCACCGGTCAACGTGGTGCACCTTTCGACCAAGCTGGGGCTCGAGGCCATCCGTGCTGCCAAAGCGCGCGGGCAGAAGAATATCTATGTCGAGACCTGCCCCCAGTATCTGATGCTCGACGACACCTGTTATCTGGAGCAGGGCGAGGACGGCTTTGCGGGCGCCAAGTATGTGATGAGCCCGCCGCTGCGCCATGCCGGTGACCGTGCCGCGCTGCGCGAGGCGCTTGTGGCCGGCGAGATCGATACTATCGCCACCGACCACTGCAGCTTTAACCTGCACGGGCAAAAGGACCGCGGGCGCGACGATTTCCGCGCGATTCCCAACGGCGGGCCCGGCGTGGAGCATCGTCCCGTCGCGATTGCCACGAGCTTTGAGGGCCAGCTGGGCCCCGAGGACCTCTGCCGCTTGATGAGCGAGAACCCGGCGCGCGTTTTTGGCATGTATCCACGCAAGGGCTGTCTTGCCGAGGGTGCCGATGCCGACGTGTGCGTGTGGGATCCCCAGGCGCGCTGGACCATTCGCGCCGCGACACAGCATCAGGCTGTGGACTACACGCCGCTCGAAGGCTTTGAGGCACATGGCCGCGCCAAGGTCGTGTTTGTGAACGGCGTGCTGGTGGCACGCGACGGCGAGCCCACCGGAGCCCAACCCGGCCGCTACGTGCCTCGCTAACAGGGGGAGTGCCGGACCTCCCCTCCGCAGTTGCGGTGAAATACGGACTGTTTGCAGCCATTAGGTGGCCAAACAGTCCGTATTTCACCGCAACTGACGAGATGGGGCCGGCTATTTGAGGCTGCTGGCGACGACGGGGCGGCCGAGGGCTGCCTCGAAGCAGTCGGCCATCGTGGGGTCGCTGAGCGTGTCGACTTGGTTGAGCATGACGCGTGCGGTGCTGAGTTTCAGCGCCTGCATCTCGGAATTGAGCACCTGGGCGACGCGCTCGGGCGTGGCGATGTCGGTGAGCTCGCAGCCGCAACGCTCGCAAAAGAGCTCGGGGCGGTGGACGGTTTCGTTGATGGGCTTGCCGAGCCCCGAGGCGCCGACGAGCCAGATGACATTGGCCGTGCCGGCGGGAATTACCGGCTCCCAGGCGGCATGCGCCTTGAGCGGGAGTCGCTTGCTACCGTCTGCCTCGGCCAACACATAGTCAAAGCGCTGTGCCAGCCCGCCGAGTGGCTCGGCGGGGGCGGAGAGCTTGCCTGTCTCCGGGTCCAAGACGCCTGCCTGGCAGATGCCTCCGCGTGCAAGGCCCGCGCATGCCTCGCAGGTGCAGCCGGGAACATGCAGGGTCCCCGGTTTCCAGGGCGCGGCGTCCAGGCGACGGCTCGACCCGTCCCACGGCACGCCGGCGACGGGGAACATGCGCGTGGTGGTGCAGAGGAGCACGCGGCCGCCAGCGCGCATAAGCTCAAGGCCGAGCGTCTTTAGCAAGGTCGACTTGCCACCGCTGCCGATAATCGCGGTAATGCCCGGCTCGATCCTGAGCGCCGAGGCAAGATTGCCGCTAACCGTTTCCATCTGTTCACCGCCGTATAATACTGTGATAATAAATAATCATCAGAGTAGCGGTCGAACCGCTTTTGCTCTGCTCAAACCGTAGCACAGGGAGGTGCCCCGGGAATGCTCGTTTATGTTCGCGGCGCTGGCGATATCGCCACGGGCGTCGCCGCTCGCTTGGTGCGCGCCGGCGTGTCGGTTGTCATGGCCGATATCGCGGTTCCCACGTGCATCCGTCGCACAATCAGTTTTTGCGAGGCCATTCGCTTGGGCGAGGTCCAGGTCGAGGGCATTCGCGCCCGCTTGGCGCAGACGCCGGCTGAGGCGCTCGAGATTACCCAAGCGGGGGATGTCGCCGTGGTGGTAGACCCCCAGGCCAAGATGCTCGATGAGCTTAAACCCGCTGCCGTGGTCGACGCGATTTTGGCCAAGCGCAACCTGGGTACCACGCGCGACATGGCGCCTGCCGTCATCGCCGTGGGGCCGGGCTTTACCGCGCCGGTTGACTGCGACGCCGTGGTCGAGACCATGCGCGGGCATTTCTTGGGCCGTGTCATTATCCAAGGTTCGCCCCAGCCCAACACGGGCGTGCCGGGCATTATCGCCGGCTATGGCAAGGAGCGCGTAATCCACAGCCCCGCCGCCGGCGTGTTTCGGTCCGACCGCGCAATCGGCGACATCGTGCGCGCCGGAGACGTGATTGGCTACGCGGGCGATACGCCCATGCGCACGCAGATCGATGGCTGTCTGCGCGGGCTTTTGGCGAACGGCGTGCAGGTGACCGAGGGCTTTAAATGCGCCGATGTCGATCCGCGCGGCGATGCCAGCTATATCAACTACATTTCGGACAAGGCGACGTCGGTCGGCGGCGGCGTGCTCGAGGCACTCGCTATGCTCACCGATATCTTTAGAGGATAGAAGGCGGCAATGGAAAAGCTCGATGTTGTGAATGCGGCGCTTGTCGCCCTGCGTACTGGCGAGACGTGCGAGCTCGTGGTCGTGGCCGGCACGGCGGGGTCGTCGCCGCGCGGCGTGGGCGCCTGGATGGTCGTCTTTGCCGACGGCAGCCAGGCGGGCACCATCGGCGGCGGCAAGATCGAGCTCTTTGCGCTGGACGAGGCGCGAGAGCTGCTGGCCGCGGGGCAATCGCGTCTGGTCCGCTACACCATGGGCGGCGAGAACTCCGATACCGGCATGATCTGCGGCGGAGCCATCTGCCTGTGCTATCTGCATCTGGATGCGATCCAGGCACAGTTGCTCCAGGAAATTGCCGACGTCTTGACGTATCGACGTATCGGCGACTTCGTCATCGACTTTGAGCCGTTTATCGCAAGCGCGCTCGAAAGCGACGCTACTGAATACCATGGCGAGGAATCGCGCCGCACCATTGCGGGTTGCCCCGGGCTTTCGCTGGTGGAGGAGGGGAGTAAGGTTACCTATACAAACGCCGCCTCCGAGATTCCTCCCGCGCACATCGAGACGCTCTGCCCCGAGGGCCTGACCTATATCTTTGGCTGCGGCCACGTGGGCGCCGCGACGGCGCGGGTGCTCACGGCGGCGGGCTTTGCCGTCGTGGCGTGCGACGACCGCCCCGGCACGCTGACCCCCGATTGGGTGCCCGGTGTCTACGATCGTCGCTTGGTCGATTACAAGAACCTGAGCGAGCTGTGCCCCATCGGCCCGCGCGACCTGGTGGTCGTCGCCACGGCGGGTCACAAGTCCGATATCGACGTGGTGATTCAGGCCATGCGCGCCAAGCCTGCCTACCTGGGCTGTCTGGGCTCGCGCCGCAAGACGGCCTTTGTGCGTGCCCGCCTGGAGCAGGAAGGCTTTACGCAGGACCAGATCGACGAGCTGCACCTTCCGATCGGCGTTGCCATCGAGGCCGAGGACCCCGAGGAGATCGCCATCTCCATCGCCGCCGAGATGATCCACCTGCGCCGCACCAAACTCGTCCCCCGCAAGCGCTAATCGCATCCCCACCAATAAGTTGCGGTGAAATACGGACTGTTTAAGCCTGTTAGGCCGCCAAACAGTCCCTATTTCACCGCAACTGCTTGTTGGGATCCATTTGTGCGGGGGAGTTGTGGAGTTGTGCAGGCAGACGAGGTTTTTCTGGAAATACGCTCCCGATGCGCGTATAGTACCGATTGTTTTGTCGGCTCCTGCTGCGTCGAGTCCAAACCGCAAAATGCCATGAGCGGTGCGGATGCAGTCAGGAGGCACGAGGACAACCCACCGTGGCCACGCCCCGTGCTTAAAACCCCAAGAAGGAGTGAACAATGGCAGAAGAGAAGTATGTGCCGCGTCTGAAGACCAAGTACAACAACGAGGTCAAGCAGCAGCTTCAGGACAAGTTCCAGTACGAGAACGTCATGATGATCCCCAAGTTTGAGAAGATCGTCGTGAACATGGGTGTCGGCGAGGCCGCTACCGATTCCAAGGCCATCGACGGTGCCGTGCGCGACCTGCGCGCCATCACCGGCCAGCAGCCGATGATCACCCGTGCCCGTAAGTCCATCGCTACCTTCCGCCTGCGCGCTGGTATGCCGATCGGCTGCAAGGTTACCCTGCGTGGCGACCGTATGTGGGAGTTCTTCGATCGTCTGACCTCCGTCGCGATCCCCCGTATCCGCGACTTCCGCGGCATCTCCGCCAAGAGCTTCGACGGCCGTGGTAACTTCTCCATGGGCGTCACCGAGCAGCTCATCTTCCCCGAGATCGACTTCGATTCCGTCGATCACCAGCGTGGTATGGACATCACTTTCGTGACCACCGCCAACACCGATGAGGAGGCCAAGGCCCTTCTGGACGCCTTCGGTTTCCCGTTCAAGAAATAGGTTCACCTGCCCTAAAAGCGCCGTTTCCACAAGGGAGCGGCGCTTGGGGCGAACAATACTCTATGTGAGGAGGATATAAGTGGCTAAGACATCGATGATCGTCAAGTGCAATCGCAAGCAGAAGTTCTCTACTCGTGAGTACACGCGCTGCCAGCGCTGCGGCCGTCCGCACTCTGTGTACCGCAAGTTCGGCCTGTGCCGTGTCTGCTTCCGTGAGCTTGCACTCAAGGGCGAGCTTCCCGGCGTTAAGAAGGCCAGCTGGTAAGTCACTACCAGCGTTTCAAGCATCCGTTTGGAACAGGGAAAACGCGCTAGTTAGGCTTTGCCGTTAAGGGCGGCGAAGAACCAAGAGCACGTGTTCATCAAGAACGAAGGAGAATCTGTATGAACCTTACAGACCCGATCGCAGATATGCTTACGCGCATCCGTAACGCTAACTCTGTGAACAAGGCCACGGTCTCCATGCCGAGCAGCAAGAAGCTCGTCGAGATCGCTCGTGTTCTGCACGAGGAGGGCTACATCGAGGGCTACGATGTCGAGGACACCGTTCCCCAGAAGACTCTGCACATCACGCTTAAGTATGGTCCCAAGAAGGCTAAGGTCATCAACGGCATCCGCCGCATTTCCAAGCCGGGCCTGCGTAAGTACACCGGCGTTGCCGACATGCCCCGCGTCCGCGGTGGCCTTGGTACCGCCATTATTTCCACCAGCCATGGCGTCATGACCGACCGCGATGCTCGCAAGCACAACGTCGGCGGCGAGATCATCGCTTACGTCTGGTAATTCGCTCGGTAGGTAGAAGGAAAGGAGATCACCGTGTCTCGTATCGGTAATAAGCCTGTCCAGATTCCCGCCGGAGTCGAAGTGGCAGTCAATGGCAACAACGTTGTCGTCAAGGGCCCCAAGGGCCAGCTCGAGCTCGATGTCTTTGAGAAGCTCGCTATCAACGTCGAGGACAACGTCCTCACCGTTTCCCGTCCCGACGACGAGCGTGAGACCCGTGCCCGCCACGGCCTCACCCGCGCCCTCATCCACAACATGGTTGTCGGCGTTTCCGAGGGCTTCGAGAAGAAGCTCGAGCTCGCCGGCGTCGGTTACCGCGTGCAGCAGAAGGGTAAGAACCTCGAGTTCTCCCTGGGCTTCTCGCACCCCGTGATCGTCGAGGCTCCCGAGGGCATTACCTTCGAGGTTCCCGACAACACCCACGTGAACGTCAAGGGTATCAACAAGCAGCAGGTCGGTCAGATCGCCGCTGAGATCCGCGGTCATCGTCCTCCCGAGCCTTACAAGGGCAAGGGTATCCACTATGTTGGCGAGCACATCCGCCGCAAGCTGGGTAAGGCCGCCAAGTAGTCGTAACCGACTCACTCGCATAAGACCAGCACCCCGTCAGGTGCTGGCAAGATCAACCTTTTTAGGAGTTTACGTATGAACAAGCATAAGGCGAAGCTGGAAGGCCTCAAGCGTCGTCAGCGTCGTGTTCGCGGCAAGGTCTCGGGTACCGCCGAGCGTCCGCGTCTTCGCGTGACCCGTACTAACGCCAACATCTATGCCCAGATCATCGACGACAGCAAGGGCTCCAGCCTGACGCTCGTCTCTGCCTCGACCCTCGAGGCCGAGTTCAAGGGCACCCACACCTCGAACAAGGAGGCTGCGGAGAAGGTCGGTCAGCTCGTTGGCAAGCGCGCCATCGAGGCCGGCATCACCAAGGTCGCCTTCGATCGTGGTGGCCGTATCTACCATGGCCGCGTCAAGGCCCTCGCCGACGGTGCTCGTGCCGCCGGTCTCGAGTTCTAGGAGGTATGTAGCACATGGCTCGTAATCAGAAGCAGCAGCGCGAGGCCTCCGAGTTCGAGGAGCGCGTCGTTTACATCAACCGCGTGTCGAAGACCGTCAAGGGTGGTCGTCGCATGAGCCTCGTCGCTCTCGTCGTCGTTGGCGACGGCAAGGGCAACGTCGGCGTTGGCATGGGCAAGTCCGCTGAGGTGCCCATGGCCATCTCCAAGGCATCTCTCGATGCCAAGAAGAACATGTTCCACGTGCCGGTGACCGAGCAGGGCACCATCCCGCACGAGGTTCTCGGCCACTTTGGTGCCGGCCGCATCATCATCAAGCCCGCTGTCGAGGGTACCGGCGTTATCGCCGGCGGCGCTGTGCGTCCCCTCTTTGAGCTTGCTGGCATCAAGAACGTCCTGTCCAAGTCCCTCGGTACTGACAACGGCCTCAACATCATCAAGGCTGCCGTCGAGGGCCTCAAGGAGCTCTCCAGCCCTGAGGACGTCGCGGCTCGCCGTGGCCTGACGGTCTCCGAGATGTTCGTCGGTAAGGAGAACTAAGCATGGCTGACACCATCAAGATCAAGCAGGTCCGCAGCACCAACGGTTGCAAGCAGGACCAGGTCCGTACTGTCCGTGCCCTCGGTCTCCACAGGATCCGCGAGGTTCGCGAGATTGCTGACAACGAGTCCGTCCGCGGCATGATCTTCAAGGTCAAGCACCTTGTCGAGATTGTAGAGGAGTAGCAAATGCAGCTTCACGATCTTACTCCCGCGCCCGGTTCCACCAAGAACCGCAAGCGCGTCGGCCGTGGCAATTCTTCGGGTCACGGCACCACTTCTGGCCGCGGTCAGAAGGGCCAGGGTTCCCGCTCTGGTGGCACCAAGGGTGCCGGCTTCGAGGGTGGCCAGACTCCGCTGGCTATGCGCCTGCCCAAGCTTCCGGGCTTCCGTAACCCCCGTCGTATCGAGTACACCGCTGTTAACGTTGAGCGTCTCGAGCGTAAGTTCGAGGACGGCGCTGTGATCGACGGTGCCGCTCTTAAGGCCGCTCGCATCACCAAGAGCGAGTTCGAGCCCGTCAAGGTGCTCGGCAATGGTGAGCTCACCAAGAAGTTCACGGTCAAGGTCGACAAGGTCAGCGCTTCTGCGCAGGCCAAGATCGAGGCCGCCGGCGGAAAGGTCGAGCTGCCGTGCTAAATGGTCTTAAGAATGCTTTCCGCATCAAAGAATTGCGCGAAAAGATTCTTTTTACCATAGCTATGCTCGTCGTGTACCGCATTGGTGCGCACGTTCCTGTGCCCGGCATTCCCTTCCAGGGGATGCTGGGCCTTTTCTCGACCGATAACAATTCGGTCGCCGCAGGTGCTATGGCCCTCCTGAATCTTTTCTCTGGCGGCGCGTTGAGCTATGTGTCGGTGTTTTCGCTGGGCATCATGCCTTACATCACCAGCTCGATCATCCTCCAGATGCTCCAGGCCGTCGTGCCTTCCCTGCATGAGCTTGCTCGCGAGGGCGAGGTCGGTCAGACCAAGATTACGCAGTATTCGCGTTACCTCACCCTGGCTCTGGCAATCCTCAACTCCGTTGGTTACCTCTTCCTCTTTAAGAGCTTCGGCATCAGCTTCAATGGCGCCGGCGCTCCCGAGATCATCTTCGACCTCATGATTGTCGGCACGCTCACTGCGGGCGCCATGCTGATCATGTGGATTGGTGAGCTCATCACCCAGCGCGGTATCGGCAATGGCATGTCGCTGATCATCTTTGCGAACATCATGGCCGGTCTGCCGCAGGCTATCTTCTCCAGCACCGAGGGCAATGCCGGTGGCCTCATCACCATGGTGATCATCTGCGCCATCATCCTGCTGGTTATCCCGCTGATTGTTTTCCTTGAGCGCGGCCAGCGCCGCATCCCGGTCTCCTACGCTAAGCGCGTCGTGGGCCGTCGCATGATGGGTGGCCAGACCACCTACCTGCCCATCAAGGTCAATACCGCGGGTGTCGTGCCGATCATCTTCGCTTCGGCGCTGCTGTACTTCCCGGCTCAGATTGCCGTGTTCTTCCCCGGCATCGGCTGGATTCAGGCAGTTGCCTCCGCGCTTTCGACCGGTTGGCTCAACTGGGTGCTTAACGTTGTCCTCATCGTGTTCTTCGCGTACTTCTACACCTCCATGGTGTTCAACCCCGATGACACGGCCGATAACCTTAAGAAGCAGGGCGGCTTTATTCCGGGCGTCCGTCCGGGTAGGGCTACCGCGGCCTACATCAAGAACGCGCTCAACAAGATCACGCTTCCCAGCGCTGTCTTTTTGGCGCTCATCGCCATCGTGCCTTCGATCATCTTCTCCTTCACGGGTAACCATCTGATCCAGGCATTTGGCGGCACGTCCATCCTCATCATGGTCGGCGTCGTGCTCGACACGGTCGATAAGCTCGAAGGCCAGATCAAGATGTATGATTACGATGGATTCTTTAAATAGGCTAGAGGAGGATTGCTCATGAACCTCGTATTGCTCGGAGCTCCGGGTGCCGGTAAGGGCACCGTCGCACAGGAGCTCGTCGCCGAGTTTGGCGTCGCCCATATTTCCACGGGCGACCTGCTGCGTGCTGCCGTCAAGGGTGGCACCGAGCTTGGTATTCAGGCTAAGAAGTACATGGACGCTGGCGAGCTCGTTCCCGACCAGCTCGTGATCGACCTTGTCAAGGAGCGCCTTGCCGCCGATGACGCCCAGCAGGGCTTCATCCTCGACGGCTTCCCGCGCAACACCGCCCAGGCTGTGACGCTCGATTCCGAGCTCTCCGCCATGGGTCGCGAGATCGATTGCGCCCTTCTGGTCGATGTGGCCCCCGAGGTCATTATCGATCGTCTGTCTTCGCGTCGCACCTGCCGCGCCTGCGGTTACACCGGCACCGCTGCCGATGCCACCTGCCCCAAGTGCGCAGGCGAGATGTATCAGCGCGACGACGACAAGCCCGAGACCATCAAGAACCGTCTCGACGTCTACAAGAAGTCTACGAGCCCGCTCGTCGACTACTATCGTGGCCAGGGTCTGCTCAAGTCGGTCAACGGTGATCAGGCTCGCGAGACCGTGTACGGGGATGTCAAAGAGGCTCTCGGTCTATGATCAAGATTAAGTCTGCAACGCAAATCGAGCAGATGAAGAAGGCAGGAGCGCTATCTAAGATGGCGCTCCGCCACGTTGGAGCCATGGTGCGTCCCGGCGTTTCCACCTTTGAGCTCGATCAACTCGCGGAGCAGATTATCCGCATGCATGGCGGCACCCCGGCCTTTAAGGGTTACGGCGGGTTCCCGGGGACCATTTGCGCATCGATCAACGATGCCGTGGTCCACGGTATTCCCAACCCCGACATGATCCTGCGCGATGGCGATATCATCTCCATCGATACGGGAGCCGTTGTCGACGGTTGGGTCGGCGATAACGCTTGGACCTTTTTCGTCGGCACCCCCACGCCCGAAGCCAAGGCTTTGTGCGAGGTCACGCGCGACTGCCTTAAGGCTGCCATCGAGCAGGCTGTTCCCGGTAACCATATCGGGGACGTCGGTTATGCCGTTCAGTCCCTCGCCGAATCTCACGGTTACGGAGTGCTTCGTGATTATGTGGGCCATGGCATTGGCCGTGTGATGCACGAGGACCCCAACGTTCCTAACTATGGAAAGAAGGGGAGGGGCGTTCGCCTCCAGGCCGGCATGGTCATTGCCATCGAGCCGATGGTTACGATGGGTTCCAACCATGTGAGCACGGGCTCCGACGGTTGGATTGTTACGACCAACGACCACCTGCCCGCCGCGCACTACGAGAACACCGTCGCCATTACCAATGACGGTCCGGTGATTCTGACCACGGATGCCCAAGGTGCTTGGTGTTCGCTCCAAGGCGGAGAAATGTAACAAGTTCCACTTAGTTGTGGAGCCATTACGAAGTTATTACGATGCGTGCATACGTGTTGTAGAATACTCAATCGCTGTCGTTTTCTAGAGAAAGATGATTGCTTGTGAAGAAGGAAGACGCAATTGAGCTCGAGGGTACGGTAAAGGAACCGCTGCCCAATGCCATGTTTAAGGTCGAGCTCGAGAACGGTCATTCGGTTCTGTGCAACATTTCTGGCAAGATCCGAATGAATTACATCCGTATTCTCCCCGGTGACAGGGTTGTCGTGGAGCTTTCCCCGTACGACCTGACCCGCGGCCGCATCACCTATCGCTACAAATAGCGGCACGCATACACGCACTCCATTTCCGACTGCAGGCTTAGCTCAACCTACGGTCGGATTGTGTGTGAAGACCAGCCATAGTTTTAAACGCCTGCGGCTGGGCGAGTAGATAGTAGGGAAGTAGTTTGAGCGCTACCGAAAGGAAGAACGATGAAGGTACGTCCTTCGGTCAAGAAGATGTGCGATAAGTGCAAAATCATTAGGCGCCATGGCAAGGTCCTCGTCATTTGCGAGAACCCCCGTCATAAGCAGCGTCAGGGTTAAGAGAGGAGACTACGTTGGCCCGTATTAATGGTGTCGACCTCCCGCGTGAGAAGCGCGTTGAGATCGGTCTGACCTACATTTACGGCATCGGCCGCACCACTGCGACGAAGATTTGCGTCGAGTGCAACGTTAACGTGGATACGCGCGTTAAGGACCTCACCGAGGATGAGGTTAACGCCATCCGCGATTATATCGATAAGAACCAGATCATGGTTGAGGGCGACCTCCGCCGTGAGCGCAACCAGAACGTCAAGCGCCTTATGGACATCGGCTGCAACCGCGGCCTTCGTCACCGCAAGGGCCTCCCGGTCCGCGGCCAGCGCACCCACACTAACGCTCGTACCCGCAAGGGCCCGAAGCGTCAGATCGGTGCTAAGAAGAAGAAATAAGGAGCGCTAGATAGATGGCTACTGCTAAGAAGAACGTTCGCGCTGCCCGTCTGAAGCGCGCGGACCGTAAGAACATTTCCGTGGGCCAGGCTCACATTCGTTCTACGTTCAACAACACGATCGTTTCGATCACCGATCCCCAGGGCAACGTCATTTCCTGGAAGTCGGCTGGCCAGGTGGGCTTCAAGGGCTCCCGTAAGTCCACGCCGTTCGCTGCCCAGATGGCTGCCGAGGCTGCTGCCAAGCAGGCCATGGAGCACGGTATGAAGAAGGTTTCCGTCTTCGTCAAGGGCCCCGGCTCCGGTCGTGAGACCGCCATCCGCTCCCTCCAGGCTGCTGGCCTCGAGGTCTCGAGCATCCAGGACAAGACCCCCATTCCGCACAACGGCTGCCGCCCCAAGAAGCGTCGCCGCGTGTAACTGAAAGGATCGTATCAATATGGCAATCGACAGGACTCCTGTTCTTAAGCGCTGCCGTCAGCTCGGGATCGATCCCGCTGAGCTCGGTTACAGCAGCAAGAAGGAATCTATCCGTCAGCCCAAGCGCCGTCGCAAGGAATCTGAGTACGGCATGCAGCTGCGCGAGAAGCAGAAGGTCAAGTTCATCTATGGCGTTCTGGAGAAGCAGTTCCACGGCTACTTCAACAAGGCCCGCAAGATGAACGGCGTCACCGGTGAGAACCTCATGATCATCCTTGAGTCTCGCCTCGACAACGTCGTCTTCCGTCTTGGCTTCGCCCGCACCCGCAAAGAGGCTCGTCAGTCCGTCCGTCACGGTCACTTCACCGTGAACGGCAAGCGCGTGGACATCCCGTCCTACCGCGTCAAGGCCGGCGACGTCGTCGCTGTCGGCGAGAAGTTCCGTGACCTCCTCCCCATCAAGGAGGCCCTGATTTCCTCCGAGCGCTTTGAGGTCCCTGGCTGGCTCGAGGTCGATATCGAGAAGCTGTCTGGTAACGTGCTCGCTCTGCCGACGCGTGAGCAGATCAGCGGTGATATCAACGAGCAGCTCATCGTCGAGCTCTACTCTAAGTAGTCCATCCGGGCTGCTGAGGCTGGAGGTAATACATGTCAGAATTCATTAGGCCTCAGGTTCAGGTCGAAGAGATCAACGAGACGTCTGCTCGTGTCTCCGTCGAGCCGCTCGAGCGTGGCTACGGCGATACTCTGGGTAACTCCCTTCGTCGCGTTCTTCTGTCCTCGCTCGAGGGTGCCGCCGTCGAGGCTATTCAGATCGATGGTGCGCAGCACGAGTTCATGACCATCCCTAACATGGTCGAGGATGTCACCGACATCGTCCTGAATGTCAAGGGTCTTGTCTTCAGGGCTCTCGGCACGACCGACGAGGCGACCGCCACCATTTCGGTTGACGGCCCCTGCGAGGTCACCGGTGCGGACTTCTTTATTCCGTCCGAGTTTGAGCTGGTCAACCCCGAGCAGCACATCGCTACGCTCACCGAGGGTGGCCATCTCACCATGAGCATGCGCATCGGCTATGGCCGCGGCTATGTTTCTGGCGAGGCCAACAAGCGCGACAACGATCCCATCGGTGTGATCCACGTCGACTCGCTGTACTCGCCGGTTTCCCGTTGCGCCAAGCTCGTTGAGGCTTGCCGTGTCGGTCAGCACACCGACTACGACCGCCTTGTCCTCGAGATCGAGACCAACGGCTCCATCGCCCCGCGCGACGCCGTGGTCCAGGCTGCCAATATCATCAACCAGCATATGGCCGCCTTTATGAACCTTGCCGAGACCCCCGAGGTCGAGGAGGAGGCTTCGATCTTCGCTCCCGAGGTCACCAACGACAACGCCGAGCTGGACAAGCAGATCGAGGATCTGGACCTTTCCGTCCGTTCCTACAACTGCCTTAAGCGCGCCAGCATTCACTCGGTCCGTCAGCTCGTTGAGTTCTCGGAGAACGATCTGCTCAACATCCGTAACTTCGGTGTTAAGTCGATCGAGGAAGTGAAGGACAAGCTTGAGTCCATGGGCCTGAGCCTGAAGGCTTAATGCTTCGCATATTTGAGGAGAAACTAGACCATGCGTCACAACGTTAAGAAGGGCCTGAAGCTCGGCACCGATGCGAGCCACACCAAGGCCATGAAGAAGAGCCTTGCTAAGGCCCTCTTCGAGAACGACCGCATCAAGACCACCGAGACCCGCGCTAAGGCGCTGCGTTCGGTCGTCGATCCGATCATCACTTGGGCCAAGAAGGGCGACCTGCACTCTCGTCGTCTGGCTATCGCCAAGCTCGGCGATAAGCAGCTCGTTGCCGAGATCTTCGACAAGGCTGCCCAGGGTATGTGGCAGGACCGCAACGGCGGTTACACCCGCATCATGAAGCTCGGTAACCGTAAGGGCGACAATGCTCCCATCGTTATCATGGAGCTCGTCACCGAGCCTTGCACGCCTAAGGCCAAGAAGGCTGCTCCGGCCCCCAAGAAGGCCGCTGCTCCCAAGAAGGTCGAGGCTGCCGAGGAGGCTCCTGCTGAGGAGACCGCTGAGTAGACAATCCGTCTGCATAGGCTATATTCGAGGGGTACGTTCGCGTACCCCTCTTTTTTTGTCGAAATGCCATTGCCTGTTTGTTGGGAGCGCCCATGACCGCGCCGTCTGATTTCAATTCGATTCCCGAGCTCGACGCCACGCTCGTTTTCCGCGTGGCCTACGATGGCTCGTCCTATAGCGGCTTTGCCGAGCAGCCTGGCCAGACGACGGTTGCGGGCGAGCTGCGCCGCGCTATCGAGACGCTCCTGCGCCGTCCGATCGACCTGACGTGCGCAGGGCGCACCGATGCCGGCGTGCATGCGGTGGCGCAGTACATTAGTGTGCCCGTAACGGACGCTGAGCTTGTCCTGACGCGCCGTAGGTGGCTGAGGGCCATGGATGCCCTGCTGCCCAAAGATATCGCCATAAACGAGGTCTACAGGGCCCGTAAAGGCTTTTCTGCACGTTTTGACGCGCGTTCCCGTACGTATACGTACCGTATTGCCGATCGAGATGCGCGCCCCGTGCTGTCCCGCGGTGCCGTGTGGTGGCATCGCTATCCCTTGGATGTTGAGGCTATGTCTGCTGCCTGCCCCGCGCTGCTGGGCGAACAGGACTTTAAAAGCTTTTGCAAGGTTGCCTCGGCCGTTGGCAAGCCCACGCATCGCTGCGTGATGCGTGCCGAGTTTGGCCATGAGATTGCGTTTGGCGAGGACATCCTGACGTTTACCATCGAGGGCAATGCGTTCCTGCATTCGATGGTCCGTACGATCGTGGGCACGCTTGTCGAGATTGGCATGCATCGCCGTGAACCCGAGTGGATGCGTGAGGTCATCGATGCTTGCGACCGTCCCGCTGCGGGCCCCACGGCTCCTGCCTGCGGCCTTACGTTTATGGGCGTGGATTACGATCCCGCCGAGCTCGTCGTGCTCGACTAGGGGAGGGCTCGACGCGTCGTGCGTCGACACCCGTCATCTGTGGGCTGCGCGTGTTCAACATCTGTTCTTGGCGTGCAATACAACCGGTGTCTCATTGCTTTTATTGCCGGGGTGTACCATGAACCACGGTTTGATTCATTGCTGTCGAGAGGACGGATAACTTGGTTCGACGTGGCTCGCATCCGCGACTTTCGGTGATCCTTGTGGTAGAAGGTTCGCCCAGCTATGCGATGCGTGCGCTCGAGAGTATCCAGAACCAAGACCTCTACGATTTGCAGATTGTTGTTGTCTGCCGCGATGCTGCGCCCGGTGTGCGCCATTCGCTTCAAGTTGCTGCCGACAGGGACATCCATATTGATTTGATTGACGTCGAGGACGCGAAGCGCGGTGCTTGTCTTCGTGCCGGTTTTGCTGCCTCGCGTGGCTCTCAAATCATCGCTATGAACGCCGATGAGTGGCTTGCTCCGCAGTCCCTTTCCAAGATGGTCGATATCGCGTGCGATACTGCGGCAGACATAGTGTTCCCCACGGTGTCGCTCGACCGCTATGATGCACATCGAGAACGCCATTCGCGCGTCTTGGATGCTGCCTCTATTGCCATAGAAGACGAGTCTTCTATGGTGACTGGGCTGCCCCAGTTGATTTTGGGCGGCCTAGTCGCTCAGACCTCTGGCGTGATGTATAGCCGTCCGCTGTTTGAGGCATGCCTGTCGCGCGGCAAGGCGTACCGTACGGTTGAGTTTATGGCTTATGCGCTCTCGCAGACACGATTCGTGTCCGGTTGCGGCGACGCTTGTTTCCACGCGGTGGCACCTAAGCTTACAGATGCCTTTGATCCCACCATGTATGCCAGGATATCCGATGACACTCGAGCGCTCGACGAGCTTGCGGACTCACTCTCGGAAGCAGATAGCGGTGGTCGGCTCAAGCTGGCAAGCCAAAAGTTCTACTTTGCCGGACTGGTCGCCTGCATCGAGAATTTGTGTCTTAGCCCGCATGGAGTGTCGTCAATCGAGCGTTCCGCCCGCATGCGTGATATGCTCGAGGCGCCTCGAACCCGTCAGATGGTCGCCGCGCTCAAGGATAACCATCGGGGACTGGGTCTGTTGTTTGGGCCGATTGCCAGCGCCAAGCCCGCGCGCTGCGTGATGTGTACGCATCTGGCAGCTTTTCTTAACCGGACGGGCGCAAAAACCGCCTAAACGGCTCATTTCGAAACAAATTTGCATAGAATTGTTTCGAAATGCGTTCTTATACACAAAAGCCTTCAAATAGCGTTAAACTATTCAGTCACTGATTGATTGTCTCCGCCATCTTTTGGAGAGAGGGTTTGTATGGCTAAAAAACGCAATGGGCGCCAGGATGCCATTAGAGATATTGTGCGCAATAAGGACGTCCGCACGCAGCGCGTGCTGGTCGATGAGCTCCGCGCTATGGGCTTTGATTGCACGCAGGCGACTGTCTCTCGCGATATTGCCGATATGGGGCTGCGTAAGCTCCCCGAGGGTATCTATGTTCTGGCAGAGGACCTGCACCTGCAGCGTATGGTTTCCGAGCTCGTAACGGGCGTTCTGCGCACCGATAATCTGGTTATGATCAAGGCTCAGCCTGGTACGGCTTCCGGCATCGCCGCCGCCGTTGATGCGGCAGAGTTGCCCGATGTGCTTGGCTCGCTTGCCGGCAACGATACGATTTTGGTTATTGCCCAGACGGCCGAGGACGGCGAGCGTCTCGAGGCGCTGATCAATAAGCTGAGCAATTCTCGCAAGTAGGCGTGCGGGTCGTGCGCTCGGCACTGTGTGCGTGACATGGTGGCTTGTAAGGGGGTATCGACGTTGGTCGGTACCCCCTATATTGTTTGCCGGTATAAAGGCCGTCCACCAGGTCGCTTTAAACTAAAAGGCCCCCGAGCACTTTAATAAGCTGCTCGGGGGCCTTGTTGCTAATGGCCGGATGAATTTCTAGCCAACCGTATCGTCAGGCGTGGGCGAGGGGTCGGGAGTGGGTGTAGGCGTAGGCGTAGGCGTAGGCGTAGGCGTGCCGCCATCGTCGCCGGTCGAACCACCAGTGGAGCCGCCCGTCGAGCCACCGGTCGTACCGGTGCCGCCGGTGGTGTCGCCGCCCGTGGTCTCGGTGGTCGTGGTGGTTGTGGTAGTCGTCGTGGTGGTTTCGTCTTCGTCCTCGTTCTCGTCCTTGTCCTTGTCGTCGTTTTCCGTCTTCTTGGCGTTGTTGGTGCCGTAGAACTTCCAGACGCTGTTGTTCTTGTAGGTGGGCGCCGTTCCGGTCGCAAACTCCTCGCGCTCGGTACCGGTCAGAACGGTGTTCATAAACCGCTTAAAGACAGGCAGGTTGGTGCTGTCGCCCAGCAGGTCTGTGCCGTATTTTTGGATGGGAATCTCGCCCGCGGAATAGCCGGTCCACAGGGCGCACGCCAGCTGCGGGGTATAGCCGCAGAACCACAGGTTGGTGGTGTTGTCGGTGGTGCCCGTCTTGCCGGCATAGGGCTGGTTGACGCTCAGGGCGCCGGCAGCACCCGTACCGCCGCCCTTCATGACGCCGGACAGAACATCGGTGACCGCGGCGGCCTCGCCCTCGGTAAGTACCTGTGAGGGATTGTCGGTGTGCTGGTACAGCACCGAACCGGTACGAGAGTCAATCTCGGTGATGGCGATCGGCTGGCGATAGTAGCCGCCGTTGGCAAACGTCGCGTAGGCGGCGGCCATCTCGAGCGGCGAGATCGAGCCGGTGCCGAGGGTCATGACGGGAACGTCCTCGATGTTGTCCTTGGCGGGATCGATGCCGAGCTTTTTGACGAGCGAGATGATCTTGCTGTTGCCGACGGCTTCCGCCACCTGGATGTAGCCGGTGTTGGAGGAGTATGCCGTCGCCTGCTTAAGCGTGATGTTGCCATAGCTATGGTTGGCGTAGTTTTGGACCTCGGTCGTGGTGCCCTTGGCCTTGAGCGGCGAGTTGCAGTTGAGGGTGACGTTGGGGTTCATGCCGTTTTGGATGGCAGTTGCCAGCGTAAAGGCCTTAAAGGTGGAGCCGACGGGACGCTTGGCCGTGGCATGGTTTACGTGGTTCTCGTCGGCGTTGTAATCGTAGCCGCCCACCATGCACTTGATGTAGCCGGTCTTGGGGTCGACGACGACCATGCCCATGTCCAGGCCGTCGAGCGAGAGCGTGTCGAGCTGCTCGCGAACGGCATTCTCTGCCACCTGCTGCATCGTGGGGTCGATGGTGGTCTTGACGGTCAGGCCGCCCTTAAAGAGCACGTCGGTCGAGAACTCCTGCTCCAGCAGCTGCTTAACATAGGCGACAAAGTAGGGCTGCGAGTATACGTCAACGCCGCTGCCCGAGATTTCGGTCACGTTGAGGGTGATGGGCTCGGCCTGTGCGGCATCGTGCTCCTCCTGCGTAATGTGGCCCAGGCGCAGCATGTTGTCGAGGACCTTGTTGCGACGGGACAGCGCCAGGTCGGGGTTGACCGTGGGGTCGTACTGCGAGGGCGAGTTGGGAAGGCCGATCAACAGCGCGGCCTCGCTCAGGGTGAGGTCTGCGGCGCTCTTGGACAGGTAGGTCTCGGCGGCGGCCTCAATACCGTAGGCGCCGTGACCGTAATAGATGGTGTTGAGGTACATCATGAGGATCTCGTCTTTGGAGTACATGTCCTCCATCTTTACGGCGATGTAGGCCTCTCGCACCTTACGCTCGATGGTCGAGTCGAACTGCTCCTCCTGCAGGATAGTGTTGCGCACCAGCTGCTGGGTGATAGTCGAGGCGCCTTCGTGCCCGCCGCCGAGGGTTGCCACCGCAGCACGCGCGATACCCCACAGGTCGATACCGCCGTGCTCGTAGAAGCGCTCGTCCTCGACGTCAACGGTGCCCTGTAGCACGTAGGGGGAGACCTTGTCCTTGGTGATGGACTTGCGGTTTTGCGTGTAGAAGCTCGCGATCTTGTTGCCGTTGCAGTCGACGATCTCGGTGGGCTCGCTCACCAGATACGCGTTGGCGTCGGTGTAGTCGGGCAGATCGGACAGCCAGCGGTTGACGTTGCCGACCATGCCGATGCCAAATGCCACGCCCGCAATCAGCAAAAAGCCCAAAAACGAGAGCAGGATTATGGGCAGGGCATGCGTCTTTGAACGGCTGCGTCCCTGTCGTTGGCGAGGACCCATATATTGACCTCCAGGTATGTCGTGCCGGACGGCGGATGTGCCGTCGGGGCAGGATGGACATAAGTTATTACACGATAAACCAAACGGGGCGCGCGAGGCCTCGTGTATGCTGGAAGACGGCATTTTTCAGAGTGAATGCATACCTTGGTAAGGAGTTTGCCGATGGCGATTCGGGCGATGGGGCCGAGCGGACAACACAAGACTGGATTGGATGCTGCCGGTGCGGCGCTGCCCGAGCTGCTGGCGCCGGCGGGCGGGCTCGACCAGATGTTTGCGGCCATCGCCGCGGGCGCCGATGCCATCTATGCGGGGTTGGGCGGCTTTAACGCCCGTGTGAGTGCGCACGGTTTTACCGACGACGAGTTTGCGCGCGGCTGCGCCGTGGCGCATGCCCATGGCGTGCGTGTGTACGTGACGCTCAACGTGTTCGTGTTTGACGATGAGTTGTCCGACGCGGTGGTGTTGGGAGCTCATGCACTGGAGCTGGGCGCCGATGCTCTGATTGTCGCCGATGCCGGGCTGGCCTGCGCGCTGCGCGCGGCGATTCCCGGGGTCGAGATTCACCTGTCCACGCAGGCGGGCGTTCATAGCGAAGGCGCCGTGCGACTTGCCGCCGATGAGCTGGGGGTCGAGCGCGTGACGACGGCACGCGAGCTGACGGTCGACGAGATTGCGGCGCTATGTGCCACGGGCGTGCCCATCGAGGTATTCTGCCACGGTGCGATTTGCATCGGCTATTCGGGGGCGTGCGAGTTCTCGGCCCTGCGGCGTGGGCGCTCGGCGATGCGCGGCGACTGCACGCAGCCGTGCCGTCTGGCGTACGACCTGGTGGACGAGGCGGGGCAGAGCGTTGTCGCCGTCGAGGGAGATCGCCTGCTGTGCCCGCGCGACTATCTGGGTATTGCACATCTGCCCGAGCTTGTAGATGCCGGCGTGGCGTCGCTCAAGATCGAGGGGCGCATGAAGAACCCCGATTACGTATTCAACGTGGTGCGGGTGTGGCGCCGGGCACTCGATATGCTGTACGACGGCGCGTGGGACCCCGGTGCCGTGGAAGAGCTTGAGCGCGAGCTGGGAAGGTCGTTTAACCGTGGGTTTACCGATGCGTACCTGCGAGGGCGTTCGGGTGCCGAGCTGATGAGCTTTGAGCGTGCGATTAACCAGGGCGTGCGCGTGGGGCGCTTGGTCGCTGTGGGCCACGAAGAGGTGACCGTTGAGCTCGACGCCGCCGTGGCGGCGGGTGACACGCTCGAGATCCGGTTTTATCCGGGTGCCGACGCGCGTCCCGATGTGCCCAAGCGCTGGCCGCAGGTGCCCTGTCCGGTGGATGCCGCAGCGGGGGAGCGCGTCGTCGTGCATTGCAAGCGTAAGGTTGACACGGGCTGCGAGGTGTACCTGATTCGCAGCGCCGGCGTGTTGGATCAGACGGCGGCGGTGTTGGAGCGCATGCGGGCCGAGGCGGATGCGATTGCGCCCGTTGCGCGTGCCGTTGAGGTGCTGCCCTTTGAGGACGTTGCGGTGGATGGCGGTGCGTCCACGGAGTTGGTGGAGTGCGCGGTTCCCACTCGCATGGTTTTTGCTTGGCAGCTGATGGATGCCGACCCGCGCGGAGAACTTGATTTGTCCGACGCCGTTGTGGTGCTTGACGAGGTGTGCCGCACGGGTGACGCTGACTGGACCCGCTCACTGATACAGCGTGCCGGGCGCGTCGTCTGCCGCAACCTGGGACAGGTGGTGATCGCTCGCGAGCTGGGCGTGACGTTTGACGTGGCGGCGCCGGTGTTCTGCGCGAATCGGGCCACGCTTACCTGGCTGCGCGGACTCGGTGCGGGGCGGGTGTGCTTGCCGGCGGAGTTGCTCGGCAATGATGCGGAGCGTATTGCCGAACTGGCCGCTGAACCCGGCGTCTTGGGTCCGGTCGACGCCGACCGTCCCGAGCTTATGGTGTGCGAGCACTGCCTGCTGACCGCCGAGGGCGTCTGCGCCACCGATGCGACGGGACAGGTTCGTTGCCGCGACTGCTTGCGTCGTCGGCAGGTACGCTATCTGGTCGAGCGTGACGGTACACGTCTGCCAGTTGCCATTGACGCATGCGGCAGGACGAGGATTTTCCTGTCGTAGGTGCTGCGTCGCGTCAGTTTGTTATCATAAGAGAGTTTATGGACTTCCAGCACCGCCGTTTTCGGCGAGGGTGCTATAGCAAAAGGAGGATACCCAATGCTGTCTGTTGACGAGCAAATGCGTATCATCACCTCGGGCGCCGCGCAGATCGTTCCCGAGGCCGACCTTCGCAAGAAGCTTGAGAAGGGCGAGCCCCTCAACATCAAGCTCGGCGTCGACCCCACCAGCCCCGACCTGCACCTGGGCCACGCCGTGCCGCTGCGCAAGATGCGTCAGTTCCAGGACCTGGGCCACAACGTCACCCTCATCATCGGCAACGGTACCGCGTTGATTGGCGACCCTTCGGGCAAGAATTCCACCCGTCCGCAGCTTTCGCAGGAGCAGATCGAGGCCAATGCCGAGACCTACGTGAGCCAGGCCATGAAGATCCTGGATCCCGAGAAGACCACCATCGTGCACAACGGTGACTGGATCCTTTCGATGGATCTGGCCGGTCTGCTGCAGGTGTGCTCCAAGTTCACCGTCGCCCGCATCCTCGAGCGCGACGACTTTACCAAGCGCTACCAGTCTCAGACGCCGATCGCCCTGCATGAGTTCCTGTATCCCGTGATGCAGGCTTTCGACTCCGTGCAGATCAAGGCCGACGTCGAGATGGGCGGCACCGATCAGCTCTTCAACCTGCTCGCTGGCCGTGAGCTCATGGAGAAGATGGGCATGGAGCCGCAGATCGCGCTCACCATGCCGCTGCTCGAGGGCACCGATGGCGTGCGCAAGATGTCCAAGTCCTATGGCAACTACATCGGCCTGACCGACGCTCCCAAGGATATGTTCGGCAAGACCATGTCCATCCCCGACGAGATGATCGGCAAGTACTATCGTCTGGCCAGCTCGCTCACCCCGGCCGAGGTCGACAAGATCGACGCCGCCCTGGCCGATGGTTCTGCCGACCCCTACGAGCTCAAGCGCGCTCTGGGCCGCGACCTGTGCGACACCTACCACGGCGCCGGCGCCGGAGACGAGGCTCAGGCCGAGTTCGACCGCGTGTTCAAGGAGGGCCAGCTTGCCGACTTCCCCGAGAAGCATGTCGAGCTGACCGTCAACGACGAGGGCCAGATCTACCTCGCCGGCCTGCTCAAGGACTTGGGCCTTTCGGCGAGCGCCGGCCAGGCTCGTCGCGATATCGACGGCGGTGGCGTCAAGATCAACGGCAAGGCCGTGGCTCCCAAGAGCTACAACATCGATCCCAGCGCCCTCAAGCTGGGCGACACCCTTTCTGTGGGTAAGCGCAAGGGCTTCAAGTTGATTTAGTTCCGCCGTTCTACCGAACGGCGGACCGGCCGACGCTGCGCGGGCCGCATTTGGACAATCTGACGTTCAACTTCAAGGGCGCGACCAGAAGGTCAGCGCCCTTTCGTTTCACGTCACCTTGTCTCAAATGCGACCCGCTCGCTGGCGATGCCAAAACATCGGCGCTTCCGTGGTTGGCACTTGGGGACGTTCCTTTTGTGCCGGCACTTTGGGACACTCCTTGTCATTGGTGCAAAGTAACCTGCCCCCATTGCGCCAAGCGGCGTGTGCCGTTAAGCGGAGAGGCGTATTGTTGACCCATCGTTTGGGCATACAATGGCTATTGGCTTGCTGCGGTGAAGGTCTGTCCGCTCCGCAGCTTTTTTCTACGGTTAAAGGAGTATGTATGTCCGTTGAGGTCATGAGGTCTGTGATCGAGGCCGCCGAGGGCCGCGTGCCCGTCGACACGCTGTTTACCAATGCGCAGATCGTCGACGTGTATGGCCAGCGTGTGGCGCCCGGCAGCGTTGCCGTCAAGGACGGTGTGATCGTCGGCGTGCTCTACGATGGTCGCGACGATGTCGCTGGCACCTACGAGGCTGCCGAGGTTATCGACTGCCAGGGTCGCTATCTCGCTCCCGGTTTTATTGACGGGCATCTGCATATCGAGTCTTCGAACATCCGTCCCGCCGAGTATGCTCGCATGGCCGCGACGCGCGGTACTACCACCGCCATTGCCGACAGCCACGAGATTGCCAATGTTGCCGGTCTCGACGGCTTGCGCTTTATGATCGAGGACGGCCGCCGCGCACCCATCTCCATCAAGTACATGATGCCTTCGTGTGTGCCCGCGCTGCCCGACGAGCAGGCCGGTGCCGTTATTTCGGCTGCCGATATGCAGGCGTTTTTTGCCGAGCATCCGGGCGATGTCTTTGGTCTGGGCGAGATGATGAACCTGCCGGGCGTCTTTATGGCCGACCCCGAGACCTGTGCTCGCATCGATGCTGCCAACCAGACGCCGTCCAAGCAGGTTGACGGCCACGCGCCGCTCGTTGCCGGTAAGGACCTCAACGCCTATGCCGCAGCAGGTATTATCGCCGACCACGAGTCGACGATTCCCGAGGAGGCGCTCGACAAGCTGTCTCGCGGCATGTACGTGATGCTGCGTGAGGGCACGTGCAGCCATGACCTGGCCAACCTGTCTCCTATGCTGCTGGAGAATCCTGCCCGTGCCCGCCGCTGCTGCTTTGCGACCGACGACCGTGCTCCCTCCGATGCGCTTTCGACCGGTATGATTGACAATGCCTGCCGCGTGGCTATCGAGGCCGGTATTGACCCCGTGGTTGCCATCTCTATGGCGTCCCTGTCCACGGCCGAGGCGTTTGGCCTGGACCACGGCTGCCGCGACCCGCACGAGCTCCGCGGCGCAATCGCCCCGGGCAAGCGCGCCGACCTGCTGTTGCTCGATGACTTGACGTTTGCCAAGGCTCCGCATCGCGTATATGCCGATGGCGCGCTCGTGGCGCAGGACGGCACCTTTGTGGGCGAGATTGCACCCGAGATGGCCGAGGTTGCGGCCCTTGCCGATGAGCTGCGTGCTTCCGTTAAGCTGCCGAAGCTTTCGCTTGACGTGTTCGATTATGCCTTTAAGCCGGGCGAGGCGGTTATTGATGTGATCCCGGGCATGGCTATCACGGGCATGGTCCGTCCCGAGACTGACGAGGACTTGCGTCGCATTATGCTGATTGAGCGCCATGGCCGCGGCGTGTCGCTGCAGGCCGAGGGCGCCGATGGCGACGGCCCCGCTGGCCTGGGCCTGGTCGGCAAGCATATCGGTCGCGGCTGGGTGCGCGGTTTCACCATCACCGGTGGTGCCATTGCCTCCACGATCGGCCACGACTCGCACAACGTGTGCGTGGTGGGCGACAATGCGGCGGATATGATGGCTGCCGTTGAGGCCGTGGGCCAGGGCGGCCACGTGCTGGTGCGCAACGGCGAGGTCGTGGCGCGCATTCCGCTGGCGCTCGGTGGCCTTATGAGCGAGGGCACGGCCGAGGACGTTGCCGCGCAGCACGACGACTTTATGGTCAAGGCGCGCGCCATGGGTATTGAGCCACCGCTCGACCCCATCATGGGCATCATCTTCCTGCCCCTGCCGGTCATCCCGACGCTCCGCATCCGCCCCGAGGGCATGTTCGACGTCACGACCTTCACCTACGCCGACTAGTCATCGGGGACACTCTTTGGCGGGCTGCCTGACGTCGCGACCGTGGGGCCTCTGGCGCGCGTGAGCTATTTGCTAGGTCCTTGTAACGTTTGCGCCCGCGGAGTCTTATTTGAGCTCCCTTTGGGTACGGTGATTTTGGATATACGTCCGATTCCATCAAGCCCGAAGGGAGCTTTTCTATGTTTAAACTGATTGCATCCGATATGGACGGCACACTGCTTGACGAAAACGGCCAGGTGCCTCCCGAGACCTACGAACTGATTCTGGCGCTACACGAGCATGGCGTGCATTTCGCTGCATCGTCAGGTCGTCGCTACGATCGCCTGTGCGAGTTCTTTGCGCCCGTTCGCGACAAGATGGACTTTGTCGCCGCTAACGGCGCCCAAGTCTACGCCGACGGTAAGATGGTAGACCGTGAGGTGTATTCCCACCTGGCGATTCGAAGGCTCGCCCAAGCCGTCAGGACGTTTCCCAATCTGCATCTTGCGCTCTTTGACCGAACCAAGTCCTTCCTGCTCGATGACGAGTGCAAGTTCGTGCGTGAGGTCGATAAGGACCTTCCCAATGCCGAGCGCATTTGGGAGCTGCCCGATCCCAGCGTAAATATCATCAAGGCGAGTATCTTTTGCGATGACTGTGCCGTTATGGACAGTGCCTACGTACTGCAGCGCGAGCTTGGCCAGCTCTTTACCTTTGCGCCTTCTGGAAACGCATGGATCGATGCCATGCAGCCCGGTGTGTCGAAAGCCTCGGGAATCGAGCAGCTCATGGAGCACTATGGCGTCGAACGCGACGAGGTCATGGCGTTTGGCGACTCGATGAACGACTACGAGATCATTCGCTTTGTCGGCACGGGCTGCGCGATGGAAAACGCGCGTCCCGCGCTCAAAGCGGTGGCCGATCGCGTGGTGGGTTGTAATCGCGACCACGCCGTCCAGCAGGAGCTCCGTCGCGTGCTGGAGAGTCTCGCTTAATCCGGCAGCTGGGGACGTTCCTTTTAATATGAGCAGGACATTGTCAAGAGGCAAAATCGGGCCTGGCCCCAACGATATGGGGTCAGGCCCTCTCCCTATATCAGCCCGTCCGCGGCGACCTCGGCGTGTCTTACCGAC
>NZ_JBBNLT010000016.1:0-48251 GCF_040092345.1 Collinsella sp. CLA-ER-H7
GCCGCGAGTGGAAGACGTTCGAGGATTTCAAACGCGGCCTGGAGGAATACATAGTCCACTGGAACACGAGCCGGAGGCAGGTAAGATTGAAGGGCCTGACCCCGGAGGAGTACCGGAATCAGGCCCTCGCGGCCTAGTCGCTATTTAGGGCGTCCAAGATTTGGGACGCAGTTCACTTTCATGTGGCGAACGGTCGGGCTTCTTATTCCACTTGCCAATGCTCGGCTCATATTGGAAGAAAGCTACGCTAATGTTTGCGTGACACTCCTATTTTCTCCGAAGAAAGAGTCGGATAATGAAGAATAGAATTAAAAAAGGTGCCAGATATAACGCAAGTATAAAGGCTAATCCGACGAGACCTTGCAATAATGGCATAACTCCTCCCAGACACGAGATTTTGGTATTTGTTCCCATCTTATTCTGATTTGGACCAAATAGTTCCTAGCCACAAAACTACTCGTCAACTGGATCGCACCAATCTGCTGGCAAAACACAGCTTGATTCTTTATCGACATAGCACCAATCCGCAACAGGGCACTCGGCGATGTCGTAAAAATTGCATATATCAACTCCAAGACAACAAGGCTCAACGGGAGGATGTTCATTTGAACCAACAGGATGGATATGCTTCATAACAGCTCCTCACCTTAATCCAATTAGAGACTACGTTTGATCAATGCCACAGTGATCTACAACGCAGATGCTGCCGCCATCCATGTCATAGTCGCAGTAATCGTATGCACCACAGCCATCTGCTTTATCATAAACAGTACAGATGTCAGTAATGCCCAAGAGGCAGTCAAAAGACATCGGCTTCACGCCTGCCTCGTCGCCACTTCCTGGATTAATCGGATGAATATGCTTCACGACTACCTCCCTTTGAGTGCAGAAAACCTCAATATTGTGTATAACAAACCAAGATGTCTAGTTCACCATATTTCTAGAATGGTTTCGGCGAACGTAGCAATAAGCTTCGCAGACGGTAATCAGAAGAACGAACACCTCCACAATGGTGAAAGCAATGCGCTGAACCGCTTATTCCGATACAGTAGCTTCTCGTTGATTTTTCTCCTGCGAAGATGAGTGGCGGGAAATAAGGTCAAAAGCCATCTCGTAGCACATTTTTCTATATTCACATGATGCAGGGTGTAGACTCTTGGGCAAGTAGCCGTGCTCGTCTGCAGCCTCCCAGCTACAGCCCCCACCACAGAAAGACCGAGCCCAACAGTCCGTACAGTCAATTC
Organism: Collinsella sp. CLA-ER-H7; assembly: GCF_040092345.1. Classification (NCBI taxonomy): domain Bacteria; kingdom Bacillati; phylum Actinomycetota; class Coriobacteriia; order Coriobacteriales; family Coriobacteriaceae; genus Collinsella; species Collinsella sp. CLA-ER-H7. Next base: position 1,245 of record NZ_JBBNLT010000016.1, read on the forward strand.
TTTTTTCGACACCCTGACTCCAGTTTTCAATATACCTAGTTTCGTCAATTCCGGTGACGATGTTGCCCATTTTGAATCGCATCATCCCGACAAACCTGTGACAGGGGTATACGTCCCCTTCGGGAGTCACGGAAATAAAACGCCTGCCAGCCCCGCATCCGACAAAGGCGATCCTGTTGCTCATAATCAAATCAACTGCAGTTTTCAATGTTCTAAACAAGGGCTTTTCCCCTTGATCAATCTGTTTGAGATATTGATCCGCCAAATCTATTAGGCCCGCCCTGATTTTGTTTAATGAGTGTTCGTCGAGTTTGATATTCTCATCGAATGAGCTCACGGGCGAGAAGTAAATCCTTCTGAAGCCCATCTCTTTAAACTGAAGATAGTCTTCAACAAGGTTACAGTTATTATTTGTTAAGGTCGCTCTTGCGCCGAAGGGGAACGACTCGGAAAAACGACGAACGTTTTTGTCGATATCGGAGAAAGAGCCGCCTCCCGTCTTGTACGGGCGCGATGCATCGTGCTTGCATCCTGTACCATCGAGACTAATCAGAACAGAAAACCCGTGCTCCTTGAAAGAATTCACAGCAGTGTCATTCAAAAGCGTTCCGTTGGTCGTAATAGAATAGGTAAAGTTTCTATTGGGGTATATTCTTTTTGAATAGTCGACCGTTTTCCATATCAGCGGCTCGTTAATCATGGGTTCCCCACCAAAAAAGACGATCGCAAGCGTTTCGTTTTCCGATGAACTTGCGACGAGGTAGTCGACCGCCTTGAAGGCTATCTCGTCTGTCATCAGCAGAGGAGACGTTCCATAATCTCCTTTACCGGCAAAACAGTAACTACAACCAAGGTTGCATGCATGTGAAACGTGGAGTTCGATGGATCTAAGTTTTCGAGGCGTGTCTTTTGTTAAGAAAGTCCGCTCAGACAATCGTTGATACTCATCAATGTCGTCTTCAAGTTCTGCTATGGTCGTTTGGTCGTAGCCTTTCGCAGCAAGTGACTTTGTTAGCAACTTCGAGTTGACCGTTCTTCCTGATGCTTCAAATATGCGAAGCGCATCTTCTGATGCTTGGTCAACCTGAAAGCAATTGCGAGTGACCTCATCGAAGCAGTAACGACGATCACTTACTGAGAAAAAATGCATACGTTCCTCAATTTCATGCTGGACTGGCACTAACCTTGTTTATTGTTGCGCAGCTATAAAAAACTACCAGCGGGGATTCGGTGTGCGGCCCAATCGGACTCCCAAAAGGTTCTATTTGAGACTGGCAAGCTTTGTGTTGTTGGCACTTCGACAGCGCTCTTTATTCCAACATGGAGCCTCGCAGTTTGAGTCGACTTGCCTCTGGAAGGTCCGATCTTAACTTGATTTAGGATGAAAACAGATTACAGGCGCGCTCCTCTAGAAAGAAAGGAAACCAATCGCCGCCTTTCACCAGGAAAGTTTTTATAGCCCACCTCGAGCAAAATGAAAGATGCGAGAGCGATTGGGGAACAACGCGAATCTCCCCTTTTGGGTGGGAGCGAGCCTTCAGCCACCGGCGAACGACTCGCCCTGGTCAGAATCTGGAAGTGGTGCCGGGCCGCTTGGGCCTCCCCGGTGACTTCGTGGGGCTTACCTGCCTGACGTCGAGGAGTACATCCGCAAGATTCGTTCCCTATGCCGTTTGCTCTCACGCCCGCCTTAGTTCCAAGTCGGGCGAGCCGCCGCGCTCATGCGACCCGTGGCGGCGACACGTCGACGCCGCGCTCGCTGAGCACATCTTCGGTCGCGGGCGAGCACGAGGTCGCGCCGGCGCATCCGCTGGGACTGCTGTGCGTGCAAAACGGCTACGTGGTGAGCGTCCCGCGCTGGATTCAGCCGAGTGAGGAAGGCGTTGAGATCGGCGCGCTGGCAACGGGGGAGGGCGGCATCACCGACGACGTCTCGGCCCGCCATGCCCATATCTGGTGCGATGCTCAAAATATCTGGCACGTCGAGGACTTGTCGTCCACCAACGGAACCGTGGTGGTAAACGGGGCCACGCGCGTCTGCATTCAGGTCGAGCCCGGCCGTTCCGCCCAACTCAATCCCGGCGACGAGCTCAAGCTCGGCGAATCCACTACCTACGCCATCCTCTTCGGTGCCCTCTAGCCGGCAGATAGGGACGTTCCTTTTCTGCCGGCTGGGGACATTCCTTGGCGCTCCAGAACCGGTCGTCCGGGGATGGAGGGGCCATTTTGGCCCTTGGCGGTCACCCGAGGTAAACCTTTACCGCCCGCCTATATTTGCCGAAATTACACTTGACGGCGGGGTACAATAAACCCGCATGCGGATTTCCGTTGCGGGCGCTTCCCATCGCCGGGGCGTGCCCGGGAGCATCCGGCATGCGGCCTTTGCGGCGCTCGGTCATGTGCAAGACGGGCGGTCGGGTCTGTGGGGCGCATCAGCTGTCCCTCGCCTCGGCATGTCTTCTCTCCACGCCACGTACCTGCTGCTGAGCCTGCCTGCCAGATGATTGGAAGCAACAGCGTAAATCCCATCACGCCAACATCCCGGCGATCGCCGGGGCCTGTATACCTATATGAGAGGAGAGGGGTATATGGCGCGTAAGTTTAAGTCTATGGACGGCAACGAGGCGGCCGCATATGTTTCGTATGCGTACACCGAGGTAGCGGGAATCTATCCCATTACGCCGTCCAGCCCGATGGCCGACCATGTCGACCAGTGGGCGGCCCAGGGTCGCAAGAACATCTTCGGCACCCCGGTCAAGGTCGTCGAGATGGAGTCCGAGGCAGGTGCAGCCGGTACCGTTCACGGTTCGCTGGGCGCCGGTGCTCTGACCACCACCTACACGGCTTCTCAGGGTCTGCTCCTGATGATCCCGAACATGTACAAGATCGCGGGCGAGCAGCTCCCGGGCGTCTTCCACGTCTCCGCGCGTTGCGTCGCTTCGCACGCCCTGAACATCTTTGGTGATCACTCCGACGTCATGGCCTGCCGCCAGACCGGTTTCGCCATGCTCGCCGAGGGCAACGTCCAGGAGGTCATGGACCTCTCGCCGGTGGCTCACCTTGCCGCCATCGAGGGCAAGACCCCGTTCCTTAACTTCTTCGACGGCTTCCGCACCAGCCACGAGATCCAGAAGGTCGCCATGTGGGACTACAAGGATCTGGCCGAGATGTGCGACATGGACGCCGTCCAGGCTTTCCGCGATCACGCGCTCAACCCTGAGCACCCGCATACCCGCGGTAGCCACGAGAACGGCGACATCTTCTTCCAGAACCGCGAGGCCTGCAACAAGGTCTACGACGAGCTTCCCGCCGTCGTCGAGGGCTACATGAAGAAGATCAACGAGAAGCTCGGCACCGATTACGGCCTGTTCAACTACTACGGCGCTCCCGATGCCGACCGCGTCGTCGTGTGCATGGGCTCCTTCTGCGACGTGCTCGAGGAAGTCATCGACTACCTCAACGCTCACGGCGAGAAGGTCGGCCTGGTCAAGGTCCGTCTGTTCCGTCCGTTCTCCATCAAGCACTTCGTCGACGTTCTCCCCGAGACCGTCCAGAAGATCGCCGTCATGGACCGCACCAAGGAGCCGGGTTCCATCGGCGAGCCGCTCTACCAGGACGTCGTCTCCGCTCTCTACGAGGCCGGCAAGACGGGCATCAAGGTCGTCGGCGGCCGTTATGGCCTGGGCAGCAAGGACACGCCTCCCGCGTCCGCGTTCGCTGTCTTCGAGGAGCTCAAGAAGGACGAGCCCAAGCGCGAGTTCACCATCGGCATTGTCGATGACGTGACCAACCTGAGCCTGCCCGAGGTCGAGGATGCGCCCAACACCGCAGCCCCCGGCACCATCGAGTGCAAGTTCTGGGGTCTGGGTGGCGACGGTACCGTCGGCGCCAACAAGAACTCGATCAAGATCATCGGCGACCACACCGACAAGTACGTCCAGGCCTACTTCCAGTACGATTCCAAGAAGACCGGCGGCGTCACCGTCTCGCACCTGCGCTTTGGTGATTCCCCGATCCGTTCGCCGTACTACGTGACCAAGGCCGATTTTGTCGCTTGCCATAACCCCAGCTACATCGTTAAGGGCTTCAAGATGGTCCGCGACGTCAAGCCGGGCGGCACCTTCCTGGTCAACTGCCAGTGGAGCGACGAGGAGTTCGCCGAGCACATGCCCGCCGTGGCCAAGCGCTACATCGCGAACAACAACGTCAACGTCTACCTGATCGACGCTATCGACCTGGCGGCCAAGGTCGGCATGGGCAAGCGCACCAACACGGTGCTCCAGTCCGCCTTCTTCGCGCTGGCCAAGGTCCTGCCCGCCGAGGACGCCCTGCAGTACATGAAGGACGCGGCTACCAAGTCCTACATGAAGAAGGGCCAGGCCATCGTCGACGCCAACCACAAGGCCATCGATGCCGGCGCTACCGCCTTCCGTAAGTTCGAGGTTCCGGCCGACTGGGCAACTGCCGAGGATGCCGCTCCCGTCGAGCTCTCCGAGGAGACCAAGTCCGCTATCGCCCAGCAGGTCAAGAACCTGCTCGAGCCCATCGATCGCATGGATGGCGACAGCCTGCCCGTTTCCGCCTTCGTCGGTTGCGCCGACGGCCAGTTTGAGCTGGGCGCCTCCGCATACGAGAAGCGCGGCGTCGCCGTGGTCGTTCCCCATTGGGACGAGACCAAGTGCATCCAGTGCAACCAGTGCGCCTACGTGTGCCCGCATGCCACCATCCGTCCGTTCGCGATGACCGAGGACGAGGCTGCCGCCGCGCCCGAGGCTACCCGCACGCTCGACGCCATGGGCCCCAAGGCCAAGGGCATGAAGTTCACCATGGCCGTGTCCCCGCTCGACTGCATGGGCTGCACCAACTGCGTCAAGGTTTGCCCCAAGGGCGCCCTCGAGATGGTTCCCACCGAGCAGGAGATGGACCAGCAGCCCGTTTGGGACTACATGGTCGAGAACGTCTCCGAGAAGAAGGAGCTCATCGCGGCCAACGTCAAGGGCAGCCAGTTTAAGCAGCCCTACCTGGAGTTCTCCGGCTCCTGCGCCGGCTGCGCCGAGACCGCCTATGCACGTCTGGTGACCCAGGTTGCCGGCGACCGCATGTTCATCTCCAACGCCACCGGCTGCTCCTCCATTTGGGGCAACCCCGCTGCCACCGCTCCTTACTGCAAGGACAAGGACGGTCACGGCCCGGCGTGGAACAACTCCCTGTTCGAGGACAATGCTGAGCATGGTCTGGGCATGGCTGTTGGCTATGAGGCCGTTCAGCACAAGCTGATCGCCGCTACCCAGGACATCATCGCTGCCGATGGTCCGTCCGATGAGCTCAAGGCTGCCGGCCAGGCTTGGATCGACTCCGTCAACGACGCCGAGGCTTCCAAGGCCGCTGCCGCTGCCTACGTTGCCGAGCTCGAGAAGTGCGGCTGCGACGCTTCCAAGGCAATCCTCGCCGACAAGGCTTATCTCACCAAGAAGTCCTTCTGGATCTTCGGCGGCGACGGCTGGGCCTACGACATCGGCTTCGGTGGCCTGGACCACGTCCTGGCTTCCGGCCACAACGTCAACGTCTTCGTCTTCGACACCGAGGTCTACTCCAACACCGGCGGTCAGGCCTCCAAGGCCTCGAACCTGGGCCAGGTCGCTCAGTTCGCCGCTGCCGGTAAGGTGACCAAGAAGAAGTCCCTGGCCGAGATTGCCATGAGCTACGGCTACGTCTACGTGGCGCAGGTCGCTATGGGCGCCAACCCGGCTCAGACCCTCAAGGCCATTCACGAGGCCGAGGCCTACGACGGCCCGTCCCTCATCATCGGCTACAGCCCCTGCGAGATGCACTCCATCAAGAAGGGCGGCATGCAGAACTGCCAGGCCGAGATGAAGAAGGCTGTCGAGTGCGGTTACTGGAACCTCTTCCGCTTCAACCCCGAGGCTGCTGCCGGCAAGAAGTTCTCGCTCGATTCCAAGGAGCCCGCGGGCGGTTATCAGGAGTTCCTGATGAACGAGGCCCGTTACGCTTCGCTGACGCGTTCCTTCCCCGAGCGCGCCGAGGAGCTCTTCAAGGAGAATGAGCAGGCCGCTATGGACCGCTATCAGCACCTGCTGAAGCTCAAGACGGTGTACAACGAGGCCTAGGTCTCCCACCACAGGATCTGAGGGCTAACCTTCGCGGACGTCCTCGGACATGAAAGAACCCCCGCTGCGCACTACGTGCGGCGGGGGTTCTTTCGTCCTGCGGAGTGTCCGCGAAGGTTAGCCCTCAGATCCTGCTACGACTACGTCCTCGGATTGTGTGGGCGGATGAAGGACGTAGTTGGTCGGGTATTCCGTCCCTTCGCTGTTTCGCGGCTTTGCCGCGAAACCTCGCGCCACTTTGGGGATGGATGGGGGGCTTGGCCGTTGCCGCTTTTTCGGAGCTCTTCTTTATTCCTTTTGTTGGATGAAAAGCCCCTTGTTTTTGCAGGGGTGCATACTCGACTTATATGTGCATAGAATCTCGTATAGTGCGAGTAAGATATTGCGCTGTCTGTTTTGTGTTTAGCAAAGATATAGTTTGCATAATCTGGTCTAATCCCTGCTCTATTAAAATAAAGTTGCACGTAAATGGCGTAGATATGCTTGAGCTGGGGTTCTGTACGCTGAGCGGATAAAAACGACCGTTCACCGTTCCGCTATTTTCAAAATGAATAAAATGAGCGATAAAGAGAATATAAACCTTAATAAACTCGCGTATCGCACGGACGCGGGTTATTAATGGGTTGTAGGCCTTTTACAGAAAGGATTCCAGCAATGTCTAAGCCTCTTGGCAAGCCCGATCGTATTGTCGTCGCCCTTGGCGGCAACGCCCTCGGCAACAACCCCGTCGAGCAGATCGAGGCCGTGAGCAACACCGCCCATGCCCTCCTCGGCCTCATCGAGCAGGGCAACGAGATCATCATCACCCACGGCAACGGCCCGCAGGTCGGCATGATCCAGAACGCCTTCGCCGCTGCCCACGATGCCATCGGTACCCCTGAGATGCCGCTGCCCGAGTGCGGCGCCATGTCCCAGGGCTACATTGGTTATCACCTGCAGCAGGGCATCGGTCGCGAGATGCACAAGCGCTATAAGCGTTGGCACGCCGCCACCGTCGTCACCCAGATCGAGTGCGACCCGGATGATCCCGCGTTCAAGAACCCGACCAAGCCGATCGGCCCCTTCTACACCGAGGAGCAGGCCAAGGAGTTCATGGCCGAGGATCCCTCCAAGGTCTTCGTCGAGGATTCCGGCCGCGGCTGGCGTCGCGTCGTCGCTTCCCCCGATCCCAAGAAGATCGTCGAGGCTGACTCCATCCTCAACCTGCTCGACAACGAGTTCATCGTCATCGCCTGCGGTGGCGGCGGCATTCCCGTCGTCCGCGACTACGAGAACAAGGGCTGCTACAAGGGCGTTCCCGCCGTCATCGACAAGGACCTGGGCGGCGAGCTGCTGGCCGAGGACTGCGACGCCGACGTTCTGTTCCTGCTGACCGCCGTTGAGCATGTTGCCATCAACTTTGGCAAGCCCAACCAGGAGGAGCTCGAGGACCTCACCGCCGACGAGGCCGAGCGCCTGGCCGACGAGGGCCAGTTCGGCAAGGGTTCCATGGAGCCCAAGGTCCGCGCTGCCATCAAGTTCGCCCGTTCCCGCAAGGGCCGCACCTGCATCATCGGCGCCCTGGACAAGGCCGCCGAGACCATGGCTGGCCTCTCCGGTACCCGCATCCACGAGTAGTCTCTACTCTGTTGCCTCTCTCGTGGGCGCTAGGCAAAGCGCCCACAAACTAGCCTCTCTTCATGAGCCCCGCAGTCCGCTCCGACTGCGGGGCTTTTGCTATTCACCTAGTCATTGGGGACGTTCTTAAATGACTAGTCAAACAAGAGCGTCCCCAATGACCACTCATTTAAGTCTGTCCCCAATGACTAGTAGTAGGCCCACATGGCTTCGACTTCGTTGAGGACCTCTACGACGCCCCAGCGGCGGGCGCTGCGGCTGGCCGAGTTGGGGTCGTAGACGCCAATCTGGTTGGCATCGTCGATGCCGTAGAGCACGATGTAGTGGCCTACGTTGGTAAACGTACCGGGGCGCACTGCGGCGATGACGGGCACACCCGAGCGAAGTGCTTGGGTAATCGATTCGCGATCGTTATAGAGCTGTGTTCCGTTGAGCCCCAGCTGCCACGCACCGCCTGTCATAAACGACCACTCGGTGGCACCGGTGGGGGCGTAGTTGCCGGCTTCGGCCAGTGCGCATATATCGACCGGCGTCTTATCGGTATGGCCGGTCTTAAAGATATAGACCATGGTGAGGCAGGTAGGACCGCAAGCGTTTTCGCGAATAGTGCCACCGGCATAGGGCAGCTCCGACCATGCGGGGTCAATTTGGTAGATGTGGGGCATGGTGCCGGCCTGCCATTGCGAGCGTGGGGTCGAGAACGCAAAGGAGTAACCGGGTGCGACGGGAGCTTTAAGCAGCTTGTCTTCGGCAGTGGGCTCAAGACCGGCTGATCCGTGGGAGATACAGGATCCCAAAAACACAAAGACGAGGCAGGCGGCGATGGAGCAAAGCGTAAGGCGTAGGCGGCGGGCCGGAAGCGCGTGGCTTGTGGCGTGTGACGCAGGGTGAGGGGCGGAATTGCCGCGATCGCGTTGAGGTCGCGAAAAGGAGCGCTTGACGTAGTAGTCGGTTTTACGGCGATCGTAGCGGCGTGGCTGCGATGTGTCGGTCTGGCGTTGGCGTGTGCTCGTACTCACGCGGTCTGACTGCTGCACGGTACGGCTTTGTTGCCGCGAAGAAGCCCCGAGCTGCTCTTGGGGGCGCTGCGGGTTGTCGTTGTCGGAGGTGATTCTGGGCGTTGGCGTGGCGCGACCGGCAAGGCGCACGCTTTGTGGCCGTTGGTCGCCGTCATTGTATCCGTATGCCATTCGAATCACCTTGCCTCATGTGTAACTTGTTTATCCTACATAAAAAGATGCACGACACATGGGTATGTGCGCCAAAAGCCTGACAAATGGTATGAACGTTGCCGCGCCGCGCGCCTAGCGTCACGGCAACAGGTATTCAAAAGCAGACAAGATGAAAGCGTCCAAGACGAATGACGTCTCCCGCCGTTCGTCCCAAAAACGGTGCCGCTCGTTTTGCAGTTCTGCCTTCGGTCGAGCTGCGAGCGGCGCTGCTGCGCCAAGGCCGTATCTTAAAGCCATGGAATAAAAGCGCGCGGCAAAACGGACCGCGCAAGGGGTGACGCCAAGGGCGTCAAATAGGAAAGGAGGGGAACAATGGCGGACAAGAACGCAGAAGTTGCAGTCGAGGATAACGGCGGCATGAAGAAAACGCTCTCGCTCTGGAACTTCTTTACCATCGGCTTCGGTGCCATCATCGGTACCGGTTGGGTTCTGCAGGTCGGCGACTGGATGGTCGTGGGCGGCGGTCCCGTTCCCGCTATGATCGCATTCCTCTTGGGTGCAATCTTCCTCGTGCCCGTCGGAGCTGTTTTCGGTGAGCTCACGGCTGCTATCCCCATCTCGGGCGGCATCGTCGAGTATGTCGATCGTAGCTTTGGCCGTACGCTGAGCTACATCACCGGATGGCTTTTGGCCCTGGGCAACGGCATCCTGTGCCCGTGGGAGGCCATCGCCATTTCGACCCTCGTGTCCGAGATGTTCGGCAGCCTGCCCGGCCTTGAGTGGCTGCGCGCCGTCAAGCTCTACACCATACTGGGGGCCGACGTCTACCTGTTCCCGACGCTGATCGCGCTCGGCTTTGCAGTCTACGTCATCTTCCTCAACTTCCGCGGTGCCAGCTCGGCTGCCAAGCTCCAGGCCTTCCTGACCAAGGCCCTGCTCTGCGGCATGCTGCTCGCCATGGGCGTCTCGCTGTTCACCGGCTCGCCGGACAATGCCATGCCCGTGTTCTCCCAGGTCACCGGCGCTGGCGGCGGCAAGGCCGCTACCGAGAGCTCCAGCCTGTTTGCCGGCATCGTGTCGGTCCTGGTTCTGACCCCGTTCTTCTACGCTGGCTTCGACACCATTCCTCAGCAGGCTGAGGAAGCAGCCGAGGGCCTCAACTGGAACAAGTTCGGCAAGATCATCTCCCTGGCCCTGCTGGCCGCCGGCGGCTTCTACATGGTCTGCATCTACTCGTTCGGCACCATCCTCGACTGGCATGAGTTTGTTAAGAGCCCGGTTCCCGCGCTTGCCTGCCTCAAGGGCATCAACATGCTTCTGTACCTGGCTATGCTCGTCATCGCCACGCTTGGACCCATGGGCCCGATGAACTCCTTCTACGGCGCCACGAGCCGCATCATGCTCGCCATGGGCCGCAAGGGCCAGCTGCCCGAGCAGTTCGCCGAGGTCGACCCCAAGTCCGGCGCTCCCAAGCTTGCCTGCGTCGTTCTGGGCGTCATCACCGTCGTCGGTCCGTTCCTGGGCAAGAACATGCTCATCCCTCTGACCAACGTGTCGGCTCTCGCCTTCATCTTCTCCTGCGGCATGGTCGCCCTCGCTTGCCTGCGCATGCGCTTCACCGAGCCCGACCTGCCTCGTCCCTACGAGGTGCCCGGCGGCAAGTTTGGCATCGGCCTCGCTATCGCTGCCTGCGCCATCATCATCGGCCTGCTCGTGATTCCGTTCTCTCCCGCCTCCCTCAACATGGTGGAGTGGAGCATCGTGATCGGCTGGTTGGCTATTGGCCTGGCCCTCATGGCTTTCACCAATTCCCGCAAAAAGTAACGCCGAGCCGGGGCGGATCGGGTGCGCGGGACCCTCTCTTCCGTGCACCGAACCCGGCGCCACTTGGGTAGCTTTGTGAGGCCTTAACCCAACACGGCCTCGCCCACTATATGGATCCATAAGGAGGAACCATGTCCACTAAGTATGCAATCGTTGGCGGTAAGCTCATCGACGGTACCGGTGCCGAGCCGGTCGAGAACTCCCTCGTTCTCGTCGACGACAACGGCAAGATCGAGTACGCCGGTGCTATGCAGGACCTTCCCGAGGGCGTTGAGGTTATCGACGCCGCCGGCAAGACCGTCCTTCCCGGCCTGATCGACACCCATCTGCACTTCTCGGGCAACCTGACCGACGATGACACCGATTGGGTCATGCAGCCGCTCCTCGAGAAGCAGGCCGTCGCCGTCAAGCAGGCCTACGACTGCCTCACCCACGGCCTCACCACCGTCTGCGAGATCGGCCGCTTTGGTATCCAGATCCGTGACTGCATCGACAAGGGCGTCTTTAAGGGCCCGCGCGTTCTGGCCACCGGTCTGGGCTTCTGCCGTGTTGCCGGTCACGGTGACTCCCACCACTGCACCCAGGAGCTCAACAAGGAATCCCACCCCTGGGGCGATCAGGTCGACGGTCCTTGGGATCTGCGCAAGGCCGTCCGTCGTCGCCTGCGCGAGAACCCCGATGCCATCAAGATCTGGGCTACCGGTGGCGGCATCTGGCGCTGGGACTCCGGCCGCGACCAGCACTACTGCTCCGAGGAGATTCAGGCCGTGGTCGAAGAGGCCAAGATGGTCGGCATCCCCGTGTGGAGCCACTGCTACAACAACCACGCCGCTGCCTACGATTCCGTTCGCTTTGGCTGCGAGCAGTTGATTCACGGCTTCGATATCGATGAGCGCACCATGGACCTCATGGCCGAGCAGGGCACCTTCTTCACTCCGACGATCGCCTTCCTGCCCACCTGGTACGCCACCTATCCGCCCGTCTACGTTCCCGAGCTGCACGACAAGTACGAGGGCACCCTGGTCGAGAAGGAGCTGCAGCGCAACTACGACTGCCTGCGCGAGGCCAAGAAGCGTGGCGTCGTCATGACGATCGGCTCCGACTCCTTCTCCTTCGTCACCCCGTATGGCACCTGCTCCATCGAGGAGATGTACGAGTTCGTCGACAAGATCGGCTTCACCCCGGTCGAGACCATCACCTGTGCCACCCTCAACGGTGCCAAGATGTGCCACATCGAGGACGAGACCGGTTCCATCGAGGCCGGCAAGTGCGCCGACCTGCTGGTCGTCAACGGTGACGTCGCCGCCGACATCCACGTGCTCAACACCGACAACATGGACGTCATCATGAAGGACGGCTGGATTGTCGAGGCCGGCACCTTCGGCGAGGCAAACAAGTACAGCGCCTAAGCTACCGTTCATCGATGGCTTGATGTAAAACACAGTATTTGATTGCATAATGCAATGGAGAGGGTCGCTTGCGGCCCTCTTTATTGCTATGGGGTGCGTCGGTAAGAAGGAGATGACGGTGGATCTCAATAGGCTGATTCTGGGCAAGAGCTACAACTCTACCAAGGTCTTTCGTACCGCTCAGCATGTGGTTCAAGCCATCTTGCTCGGTATTGTCGTTCCGCTGCTTATCCTGCTGCTCATCTGGGATCTAACCGATAATCCCAATCCCGTTCCGGCCGTTGTCGTCATTGCCGGCTTGGTCATGCTGTGCTTCTTCTTCTCGTACGTCTTTGTCGTTCCTGACGACCTCACATCGAGCGCAACCGACCGCACGCTCGCCATCGCTTCAAAAATATTCGCCTACACGTCGCGCGGCCTTACGCCCGAAGCTGCCCTGGGCGCCTCTAAGATCATCCTGTCCGAAACTATCGCCTCTGCCATCTGCTTTACCGACGGCAAACAGGTGCTGGCGAGCTGGGGCGAGGACTCGGCAAAATGCCCCGCGGGCACCCCGGTGGTGCTGCGGACTACGCTCAACGTGATCAACAGCGGTGAGCAAAGCGTGTTCTCGCGCGATGCCTCGACCGAGACAGGTGGCTACTTTCCGCGTCTGCGCGCCGGTATTGTCGCACCGCTTACCGTGCGCGGGCATTGCGTGGGCACGCTCGAGCTGTATTATCCCCGTCTGAGCAGCATCGATATGCGCCAGACGGCGCTTGCCTCGGGCTTTGCCGACCTCATTTCCACGCAGCTTGCGAGCTTTGAGCTCGAGCGCCAGGACGAGCTTACGGCCCGCGTGGAGCTGCGCGCCTTGCAATCGCAGGTCGATCCTCATTTTCTGTTTAACACCATCAGCACCATCGTGTCGCTCGTACGTACCGAGCCGGACAAGGCAAGGTCGCTGCTGATCGACTTTTCCAATTACTACCGTCAGACGCTTTCTGATTCCGATACCCTCACAACGCTCGAGCACGAGGTGGAACAGGGCACTCGCTATATCAATCTTATGCAGGCTCGTTATGGCGACGGCCGTCTGCGCGTCTCGGTCGATATCGACTTTGAGGTGCGCGATTGCATGGTGCCGCCGTTTATCTTGCAGCCGTTGCTCGAAAACTGCATCAAGCACGCGCAGCGCGAGACCGAGCCGCTTTCTATTCATGTTAGGGCTTTCGAGACCGATGACGGTTTGGAGATCATCGTCGAGGACGATGGCATCGGTATGAGCGAAGAAGTCTGCGCGCATCTGTTTGAGCAACATCGCCTGGAGGAGCCCGAGAGCATTACCGCCGACGGTTCCATCAAACGAGGCTGCGGCCTGGCGCTCTTTAACGTACTTCAGCGCATCCATTTCTTTTACGGAGAAGATTCCGGCATGCGCGTGAAGTCCCAGGAGGGCGTGGGAACGCAGGTCATCGTCGAGCTGAACGGCGAGCCGCATGAGCCGGCGCCGTTGACGGCGTAGCACGCGGTTGGATTGAGAGAAAAAGAGGGGAAGCACATATGTCCGAAGGCTGGAACATCTTGGTGGTTGATGACGAGCCTCCCATTAGGGCTGAGCTACGCTATCTGTTGGAAAAGGATGCGCGTGTGGGCCAGATTGCCGAGGCGGGCAATGTCACCGAAGCCGTGGAGTCGATTCTGTCGAACAAGCCCGACGTGTTGTTTTTAGACATTACCATGCCCGGTCGCTCGGGAATTGAGCTTGCCGAGACGCTGCAGAACCTAAAGACGCCGCCGGTGGTTGTGTTTGTGACGGCGTTTGCCGAGTATGCGGCTGATGCCTATAACCTCGATGCGGTCGACTATGTCGTCAAGCCGGTCGAGGACGCACGCCTGTCAAAGGCACTCGACAAGATCGAGGCAGCCTTGGGTGTCCGTCGTGTTATCCACGCTCCGCGCCAGCCTTTGCGTCTGACGGTGGACCGCGGGGACAAAAAGGTGTTCATTCCCGCCGCAGACGTCTGCTACTTTGAGGCGCGCGCCGATTTTTGCAACGCCATCTGCGCCGAGGGAACGTACCTGATCAATGAGTCGATTTCCTCGCTCGAGCGGCGCCTGGCCCCCGAGGGCTTTATCCGTGTCCACCGCAGCTATCTGGTCAATTTGGAGGACGTGCACAATGTCGAGATCGGTTCCACGGGTCTTATGGAGCTCAGACTCGATCGCGTAACCTCGACGGTGCCCGTGTCCCGCCGTCGCGCTGCCGAGGTTAAAGCACACTTGGGGCTTGCGTAGACGGTCTGCGTGCCGTCGTTTACCATCGCAGGTTTGGCATGGGCGCGCGGTGGGCATAATGGGTGGCATCGAATGAAATCGAAAGGATCATTATGCCCGCGCTTATCACCCATCATCTGTTTGGCGAGGAAAGCATCGACCGTCTTCCGCAGGGCGTCATCACGTCCGATGAAGAGCGCATTGCCTTTATCTTGGGCAACCAAGGCCCCGACCCGTTTTTCTTTCACATTCTGACACCGCGTGTTTCCGACTGCACGCTGCTAGCGCAGGTCATGCATCGGTCGCGCATGTCTCGCCAGTTCGCGTGCCTGCGCGACGGCGTGTCGCATCTGCTGCCGCGCGACGCCAGCTTGGGTCGCGCTTTTGCGCTGGGCCTGCTGTCTCATTACGTGCTCGACCGCAACGCCCACCCCTTTGTCTATGAGCAGCAGTTTGGCATCGTGGAATCCGACTCAGAGCTTGAGGATTCGAGCAGTCAGGTCCATGCCGTGATCGAGAGCGACCTGGATGTACTGATGCTGCAGCTTAAACGCGCCGGCGCTACGGTCGACGATTACCCGCCGGCGGGCGAGATCGTCACCACCGATCGCATCAATCGCGTGGCCGGCGTGCTGATGAGCTATGTTGCCGGACGCGTGTACGGCATTGACATTCCGGCGGGGGAGTACGGTGCTGCCGTTGCCAATATGCAGCGACTTTACCGCGCGATTGAGCCGGCCGGCTCCGTAAAGACGCGCGCGATCTCGTTGGTTGAGGGCTTGGTGCACGACTACTCGCTGCTCGACGGCCTTGCCCATCGCGTGACGACGGAGCTGCCCGAGCGCACCGGTAACCTGGGCCATCTGACATGGAAGAATCCCTTTACCGACGAGGTCTCGAACGAGAGTTTCCCCGAGGTCTTTGATCGCGCGCTGGTCGATTACGAGTGCACGGTCGCACGTTTTATCGAGACCGGTGACATGGATGCCGTGACCAGTCACGTCAACTACAGCGGTCGCGTGCTCGAAGCCGATGAGGAGTTCGACCGCGAGGAATAGGGCCCGTGCGTGCCCCTTTGCCGAATCCTTACCGGCGGTTCTGGACAATTGGGGTACGATGAACTAACTGCATATCGGGCGAATACGAAGGGTCCCTGTCCATGAAATACACCAAGCTCGAGCGTAACTGGGTTATGTATGATGTGGGCAATTCGGCCCTCGTGCTGCTCAATACCTCGGTGGTGCCCATTTACTTTAACGCCATCAATACCGGCGCTTCTTCGGCCGACCTGGTGGTCGCCTGGGGCAATGCACAGACGATCGCCTCGCTGGTCATCGCCATGCTCATGCCCATTCTGGGCGCGCTTGCCGACTACGCCGGCAACAAGATCAAGTTCTTCTTGGGCTTCTTCCTCACGGGCCTGGTGCTTTGCTTGGCGCAGGCTATCCCAATGTCCGCCATGGCATTTTTGACCGTGTACGTGCTGTGCACCATCGGCCTTAACTCTTCTATGACGTTCTACGACGCCATGCTGCCCGACATTACCACCGACGAGCGCATGGACGCCGTGTCCAGCTCGGGCTATGCCTGGGGCTACATCGGTTCCACCGTGCCGTTCGTCATCTGCCTGGCGCTCATCATGGGTGGCCCCGCTCTTGGCGTCCCTACCATGCTGGCAACGCGTCTGTCGTTTATCATCACTGGTGCCTGGTGGCTCATCTTTACCCTGCCACTCATTCGCACCTATAAGCAAAAGTACGGTCGCGAGCGCGGTCCCGAGGACACTATCGGCCATATCGTGGGCGGTGTGTTCTCCGAGGTCGGACACACCATGCGCGAGATCGCCCACAACAAGACCGTGCTGGTCTACATGATTGCGTTCTTCTTCTATATCGACGGTGTGCACACGGTCATTTCCATGGCTACCAGCTACGGCTCGGCTTTGGGCATCGATTCGACGCAGCTGGTGCTGGCGCTGCTCGTTACGCAGTTCGTGGCCTTTCCGTCCGCCATCATCTACGGCAAGCTCGCCGGACGCGTGGGCACGCTCAACATGATCCTGGTGGCAGTCGCCGCCTACATGGGCATTGTGCTGTTCGCCGCGTTCTTCCTAAAGACCGCCTTTGAATTCTGGGTGCTTGCCATTATGGTCGGCCTGTTCCAGGGCGGCGTGCAGGCGCTTAGCCGTAGCTACTTTGGCCGCATTATCCCCAAGGAAAAGTCCAACGAGTACTATGGCTTCTTTGACATCTTCGGTCGCTATGCAAGCGTCATGGGCACTTTCCTAGTGTCGGTCGTCACCTCGCTGACCGGCAACCCGTCGCTGGGCGTCCTTTCCATTGGCGTGCTGCTGATCGTTGGCTTTATGCTGCTGGTCCGCCTGTCCCGCATGACTCGGGCGGCAGAGCATGCCGCATAGGAGCGAGCGGCTATTGTGCCTGTCCACGGTACTCTTTTGGGGTTATCCGCAATAAACATTGCGACTTGCGAGCAATGATTTGCCCAAGTGGGTATGATGGAATCAGCTAGGTCGCGGGGCGTCGCCTGTGTTTGGCGGCGTCCCGTTTTTGTGTTGCAGGGAGGGTAAGGCATGAACGCCACAGTCGTGATTCCAACGTATTGGGCGGGCGATGACGCTTGCGCAAACGCCCCTGGCACCTATGACCATTCGACGCGACTCAACGCCGACAATCCCGAACTCGACCGCTGCCTGGCCTCGCTTGAGCAGGTACGTGGCATCCCGCGCATCATCCTTTTGGTGGTCTGTCCCGTTTCTGCCACAGCCGATGTGTCGCTGCGCGTGCGCGAGATTGTCGACGCGCATCCCACGCTCAAGGTCACCGTTGTCACCAACACCCAGGCCTCGCGCATTGCAGACCGGGTTGCTCAGATCGCGCCCAAGGGTTCGGGCGAGTGCGTGAGCCTGCGAGGCTACGGTGCCATCCGCAACATGGGGCTAGCCTGTGCCGCTGTGCTGGGGCATGACGCGGTTATCTTTTTGGATGACGATGAGACTGTCATCGACGCCGACTTTATGAAGCGCGCGACCTATGCGTTGGGGCAGCAGACGCGTCAGGGCTTGCCGATCTTGGTCAAGAGCGGCTATTTCTACGATCGCGACGGCTCGCCGCTGGCTCCCACGGACAAGGCGGGCATCTGCCATCGTTGGTGGACCAAGCGCATCGAGTTCAACCGTTGGATGAAAAAGGCGCTCTCGGGCACCCGCATCTCGCGCTCCAACTACGTGTGCGGCGGCCTGATGGCCCTGCACGCCCGCGCCTTTACGCGTGTGGCCTTTGACCCGTTTATCACCCGCGGCGAGGACTTGGATTACCTCTTTAACATGCGCATGTTTGGCTACGACGTGTGGTTCGATAACGAGTGGACCGTGCGCCATCTGCCTCCGGAGTCCGAAAAGCGCTCACCGCGCTTTATGCAGGATGTATACCGTTGGTACTACGAACGGGCCAAGTTGACATTCGCCGCGCATCAAAAGGAGCTCATTCCCGTTACGGCGGCATCACTCATGCCCTACCCGGGCCCGTGGATTTCGCGCGAGCTCGACGACCGCGTGCGCAAGACCGCTATGGTCCGCAGCGTGTTTACCCGCGAGCATGAGGGCTACCTGCGCATCTGGCGCCACGGTATTGACGAGGCCAAGACCTACGCGCGCCAAAACGCCGCAAGCTACCTGCGTTTCCAGAGCTTTTGGCCCAAGATCATGGACGGGCTTTGGCGTGACGCACAACTGATCAGTATCCTGGAGGGGGCCGAATGATCGACCGCCGCGCCCAGCGCGATAGTTCAATATCAATCTTTCGCATCATTGCCGTTGCCTGCGCCATTTGCGTGCTGGTGTACTTTATTTTTGCCTTGGTGACCGGTATCGAGCCGATCGCCACGGTGATTGCCTGCGCGCTGCTGTGCATCTTTCTGTGCATCTTTATCTTTTTGACGCTCAATCCCGATTCGGTGCGCTCCCAGTACACCGAGGAGACGCTCTCGGTGGCCTCGGCCATGCTCGAGGACATTAAGGGCGGTCTGACGCAGGAGTCGGCGCGTTTGGTGTGCCGGCGCATTTTGCCCGAGACGCGCGCCATGACGGTGGCCATCACCGACGAGGGCAACGTGTTGGCCTGCGCGGGCGAGTTTGAGGAAAAACTACTGCCAGATTCTCCCATCCACACGCTTGCCACACGCTACGTTATCGAACATGGCATCGTGCAGTCGTTCAACCGTATGGTGGATGTCGTGGGCTCGGATGGCTCGCACAACCAAGTCCCCGCCGGCATTATCGCCCCCATCAAGGTGGGCGATCGTACCGTCGGCACGCTCAAGTTCTACTACAAGACCCCGCGCGCCGTCGACCGTACCCAGTACGCGCTTGCCTCGGGCTTTGCCGAGATCTTGTCCACGCAGCTCGCCATCCACGAGCTCGAGGTGCAAAAGGAACTCACAGCGCGCGCCGAGGTGCGTGCGCTGCAGGCGCAGATTAACCCACACTTCCTGTTCAACACGCTGAACACCATTGCATCGTTTACGCGCACCGACCCGCTGCGGGCCCGCGAACTGCTTCGTGAGTTCTCATCGTTCTATCGTGCCACGCTCGACAACTCGGGATCGCTTATTCCGGTCTCGCGCGAGGTTGCACAGACCAAGCGCTACCTTACCTTTGAGAAGGCCCGCTTTGGCGAGGACCGCGTGCTTGCGACGTTCGATGTGTCCGAGGACGTGGAAGATACGCTGGTGCCGGCGTTCGTGATCCAGCCGATTGTCGAGAACGCCGTACGTCATGGTATGGGCGATGACGACGCCCTGAGGATCGACGTGACCGTTCACCAAGACGGCGAGGATGCAATCTTGATTGCCGTGGCCGATAATGGCGTGGGCATGGATGAGGGTACCGCCGCCAGACTGTTTGACGAGCGCTCTGCCCGTCCCGACGCCAGCTCTCCCCAGGGTGGCGGCGCCGGTGTGGCCATGCACAATATTTCGGAGCGCATCCATCGCTTTTATGGGCCGCACTCCTATACGCGTGTCGAATCGGCGCCGGGCAAGGGCACCAAAGTGCTCCTTCATCTTGATTTGTCAGAGAGCATCTTTGACATTCAAGAGTAAAATAAAGGGCTACGGGCTCAACGTCATGCGACGGATGCCCGGCGTAGTTAGTTGACGAAAGGTTTTATCCCTATGCTGCGTGCGATGATTGTGGATGATGAGGCGCCGGCTCGCTCGGAGCTTCGCTTCCTGCTCGAGCAAACGGGCAAGATCGGCACGATCACGGAGGCGTCGAGCGTCCGCTCCGCCATCGAGATGCTTATGGAAAGTCGCGTGGATGTCGTGTTTCTCGATATCTCGATGCCCGGTGCCTCGGGCCTGCAACTTGCCGAGGCGCTGCATAAGCTCAAAAATCCGCCGGCGATCGTGTTTGTGACTGCGTATAGTGACCATGCGGTCGAGGCATTCGACGTGGATGCCGTCGATTATCTGATGAAGCCGGTCGAGGAAGCTCGCTTGGATCGCGCGATCGAGAAGGTCATGCAACGCACCAAGCCGGTTACGGACAGCAAGGTGACCATCGAGCGTATCCCGGTGGAAAAGGGCGGCCGCAAGGTGCTCATTCCCGTGGACGACATTCGCTTTATCATGGCCAAGGACGATTACTCCTGCATCTATACCGTCGATGATCGCTTTTTGTCGACGACCTCGCTGGCGCAGTTTGAGGCCAAGCTCTGCGACTTTGGCTTCTTCCGTGTTCACCGCCGCTATATCGTCAACTTGGCGTGCGTCACGGATGTGGAGACGGTGCCCTCGGGCGCCATCCAGCTGGGCATTACGGGCGTCGACGAACGTGTGCCGGTTTCGCGCCGCCGCGTCGTGCCGCTCAAGAAGGCTCTGAGTCTCTAGCACACTGGCCCCGCAGCCCTGTAGACCCATCGTCTGCGGAGCCGTGGGGCCTTTTTGTATGTATCTGCCGAATCGTTTTTTGCGGAAGGGATCCCATGAACAGTGCAAGCGCCAAGCGTATCGACATCATCTCGGACACCCACGGCTATTTATCGCCTGCGCTCTTGGATGAGCTTGAGGGCGCAGACCTGATCATCCACGCCGGCGACCTCACGTCAGAGATGGACTACGAGCACCTATGCACCATCGCCCCCGTTCGGGCCGTACTGGGCAACAACGATTACTACCGCGACTACGGCCCCGATGTAGACCGTCTTGCGCTCTTTACCTACGAAGGCCTCAAATTCGCCGTAGCCCACTACCGCGAAGACCTTCCGGTGGGATCCGTAGACGTAGCCATCAACGGCCATACCCACGTAACCAAAGAAGCCCAAGTGGGCCGTTGCTTAGTCCTCAACCCGGGCAGCGCCAGCTACCCCAGAGGCACCCGAGGCCCCACCATGGCCAGAATGCTAGTAAAAGACGGCAAGATCCTAAGCACTAAATTTATTGACCTAGAGTAACCACAACAAAAGCGGGGGATGCAGATGCGTCTCCCGTTTCCATTTGAGCCAAAGGCAGAGCTTCAACAAAAACAATCAGACCAACCCCGCCGAGGAGCACGCGGGCTAGCCGCGCAGCGGCGCACGCCCGCAAAACTGGTTGAATAATGTGACGGCAGGGAGGGCTTCCGGGGCTGAGGGCGGGGGTTAAGTTTGTCGCGAGTTCCGCACGCAAAGGAAAGCACTTAATGTGCTTTCCGTCTTGCGCAGGACTGTAGAGCAGCAAACTTAACCCCCGCCCTCAGCCCCGGAGACCCTCCCGGAGGGACCCAAAAAATTTTTTCAAAAAAGTTGTTGCGCGCCGGACAGACTTCTGTGTATACTAATCCCCGCAGCGCACGCGAGCGGAAACAAACGCGAACGACTGCCTGGGGAGTTAGCTCAGTTTGGTTAGAGCGCCGGCCTGTCACGTCGGAGGTCGCGGGTTCGAGCCCCGTACTTCCCGCCAACGCAATTAAAGCCACGTCTTCGGACGTGGCTTTTTGCGTTTAATGGGATATTGATCCACGCCCTAATATCTAAAACCACATCTCTCCAAATCTCATCTCCCATTCGCGAATAAAGCCCAACTGATATATATGTTCAAACAAGGCGTTTGTTGCACAACACCTGTTTAATGGGGTAGGGGGTTAGGTTATACTAAGTTTCACTGTAGGCCGGTATTGATGTAATCAGCTTCAGGCTCGGCATCCAGTGGACACCCGATTTGCTATTTGGCCGTCCTGACGTTCGTTTGGCGTCTCGACGTAAGCTCGGCCCCGGAGCCCGTTCGAGCTGTTCCTATTCCTTGAAAGGGGAAAAATGGACATATCGAGAAAGACTGACTATGCCCTTCGCATGCTTGCGATGCTTGCCGAGGAGCCGGAGCGGTTGCTTTCTGTTCGCACTGCCGCCGAAGAGGTCAACGTGCCCTATTCGTTCGCGCGTTCGATCCAGCATGGCTTGGTTCAGGCTGGCATCGTGGAGAGCCTGCGTGGCGTCCATGGCGGCATGCGTCTTAAAGTCAGTCCGGACGACGTCACCATTCGTCAGGTCGTCGAGGCCGTTCAGGGCCCTATGGTTATGAATGATTGCACCGCACCCGATGGTGACTGTGCACGCATGGGCACGTGCTGCTATCATCCCCTGTGGGCCGGAGCTCAGGCGTTGATGCGCGACTACCTCGATTCCGTTTCGCTCGGCGACATCGTCGCTCACCGCCAGTTCCCGGCCGTCGATCCCAAGTTCGCCGACCGCGAAGCGTTTCCCGAGTACGCCACCTGCGCGTGCGCTTACCGGGAGGAATAGCGCCGCATAAGGAGCATAGCCATGATTCAGGACCCCTTTCGTTCGATGATTCGTTCGGAAGGGGTCCTGCGTTATCGCGACCTTCCGTGGCGCCGCACACGCGATCCGTACATCATTTGGCTTTCTGAGGTCATGCTGCAGCAAACGCAGGTGCCGCGTGTGGAGGCGCGCATGCCGGTGTGGCTCGATCGTTTTCCGACCGTGCAGGCGCTTGCCCAGGCCGCGCCTTCCGATGTTTTGGACGCTTGGCAGGGGATGGGCTACAACCGACGCGCTCTGGCGCTCCACAAGGCCGCTCAGCGCGTTGTGGAAGACTGGGACGGGGAGTTTCCACACGAGACGCGTGACTTGGTCGCTCTGCCTGGTATTGGCCCGGCAACGGCGCAGGGTATCCGGTCGTTTGCGTTTGATCTTCCGGGCGTGTATCTGGAGACCAATGTGCGCACGGTCTTTCTGCATCACTTCTTTCCCGATGTACCGGCTGTTCCCGATCGCGAGCTGGTGCCGCTGATTCAGGCGGCCTGTCCGGCGGCCCCCGGTGCGTCGGCGGACGAGATCGCTCCCTTTGCCGTGCCGCTCGATGATGCCGACACGCCGCGCGCGTGGTATTACGCGTTGCTAGATTACGGCGCATATCTAAAAAAGACGTTGCCCAATCCGTCCAGGCGGTCGGCGGGCTATAGCCGTCAGTCCAAGTTTGAGGGCTCGCGTCGCCAAAAACGCGCGCATATCGTGCGCATGTTGCTGGCAGCGCGCGATGGCCAGCCGGCGGGGATTACGCTTGCTGATGCCGTGGTGGGCGTTAACGAAATGGAGACGGCGGCCGGTCGCGGGCCGGTCGAGTGCGAGCTTGTCGCGGGCATTCTAGCCGACCTGGAGCGCGAGGGCTTTTGCCGAGCCGAGGACGATCGTTGGTTGAGTGTGTAGCCCGCTCAAATCTGAAGAACGGGATTGTAAGGTTTAAATTCGCGGCTTGAGGGCATCCTAAAGACAAGGTCGCTCAAAGCCTATGGGCGGCACGTGTTGAAGGGAAGTACACCTATGGATTTTGAGAATTCCCAAACCAAGAAGAACCTCGAGACCGCTTTTGCCGGTGAGTCCCAGGCACACACCAAGTATCGCTACTACGCATCTAAGGCCAAGAAGGATGGCTACGTTCAGATTTCGAATATCTTTGCCGAGACGGCGGGCAACGAGTCCGAGCACGCCAAGCTGTGGTTTAAGTATCTGCACGACGGCGCCGTTCCGGGCACTCTGGACAACCTGCGCGACGCCGCCGCGGGCGAGAACTACGAGTGGACCACGATGTACGACGAGTTCGCCAAGACCGCCGAGGAGGAGGGCTTTGCCGAGATCGCCGAGAAGTTCCGTGGTGTCGCCGCCGTCGAGAAGGCCCACGAGGAGCGCTACAACAAACTCGTCGAGCGCATCGAGTCGGGCGAGGTGTTTGAGCGTGAGGGCGTGAAGGTATGGAAGTGCCTGAACTGCGGGCACCTGCACGTTGGTGCCGAGGCGCCTGAGGTGTGCCCGGTGTGTAACCACCCGAAGGCGTACTTTGAGGAGCAGGTGGTGAACTACTAGCGCTTGGCGCTGGCTGCTGCGGAGCGCAGGGCGGGAGGCCGGATCGCCTTCCCTCCCCGCTCACGGCTCCGCAGGGTCGCGTTGAGGGAAGGCGATCCGGCCTCCCGCCCTGCGCTCCGGCGTTGGGTCGTCGCGTGCTCGTTACAGAAAAGCTGATAAGAAGTTTGTGTGCCGCCCCTTATGGGGCGGCACGTTTTTGTGGGGGCCGGTTGGGGCGGTGACGTTGCTTAGAGGGTACACTGGGTAGCGTTGGCTATTCGTTTCCTCTTGTGAGGTGTTGGTTATGGGTAAGAAGTCTCGGGCTCGGGTTGCTGCGGCGGGAACTCGCAAGGATCCTGGTCGTCGGGTTGCCGAGGGTGAAAAGGCCGATCGTGCCGAGAAGGACAAGAAAGTCGGCGCGCATGCTCATCCTGAGTGGGCGCCCCATTTGAATTCGGCTAGTGAGGACTTGACCGCCAAGCTGTTTACGATGGTCGAGGTCATCTTGGGCGTGGTACCTGTGGTGGTCATTGGCCTGTTCCTGGCCTCTAAGGATGCCACGAGCGTGGATAAGCTCACCGAGGTCTTTTCGCAGGAGCCCTCGATGGTGGTCACGTTTATTTCTGCGTGCCTGCAGCCGTTTGTGGCGTACATGCTGTACATGATTTATCGCAAATACTGCGAGGGCGATGCGGGCTTTGCCGCCGGCAACCTGATTGGTCTTTTGTGCTCCGAGATCCTACTGCTCAATATCCCGGGCGTCATC
The DNA here is from genome assembly GCF_040092345.1 of Collinsella sp. CLA-ER-H7. Taxonomy (NCBI): domain Bacteria; kingdom Bacillati; phylum Actinomycetota; class Coriobacteriia; order Coriobacteriales; family Coriobacteriaceae; genus Collinsella; species Collinsella sp. CLA-ER-H7. The sequence goes on from NZ_JBBNLT010000016.1 coordinate 25,773, forward strand.
GGTATGGGCATCTTGCTGTGGCGTGTTTGGCGCAACGTTGCCCCGCACTTTGAGAGTTGGCTGTTTGAGCGCCGCGTAATGGGCGTGCTGGCAGACATCGCCGGGTCGCTCGTGATTCTCGTCTTGGCATTTATGTGCGCCACCGCCGCCCGCGGTCTCGCGGGCATGTAGTCTGTTCTCACCGACCACGGGGCGCAGGGCGGGGAAACCTTCCCCTCTCGCTCACGGCTTCGCAGGGTCGCGCGAGGCAAAGGTTTCCCCGCCCTGCGCCCCGGCGTTGAGTCGTCGCATGCTCGTTACAGAAAAGCTGATAATAAGTTTGTGTGCCGCCCCTTTGGGGCGGCACTTTTTGTGTGGGGTCCCGGTCTCCACAATTTTCGTCAAGCTATTGGTTAGATTTTGGTCAGTTGGCGTAAGGGTGGAAGGCCAAAAGATTGTTGGCGAAAAAAGCTCAGAGAAAGTGCTGGTAGGGGAGTTGTTGAGCTTTTCGACAGCTTTTGAGCAGAAGAAACTTTGTGGCTATTGCCGGCGATTGCGTTGTCGCGGTCATGGCGGTGCGGGATGCTGGTCGTAAGCGTCGAATGCTCCGATTTTGGAGGCCAGCATGGATCTGTTTCTTGAGACTCCGCAGCAGCAAGCTGAGCGCATGCTGCGTCAGCAGCAACGACTCATGGAGATGCAAATGCAAGGGGTAGCCGCCCAGCTCCCTGCGCAAAACGTTACACCCGCGGTTTCGCCTGCGGGTGGATCGGCGCCAGAGAACTATTCCGTACAACAAGATTCATATGCGCAGGAGCTTGCGTTCGACAAACGCCGCACGCGTCGCCGCCGCGTGGGCCAGCGCCTGCGTACATTGGCGATGATCGTGCTCATTCCGTTAGGACTCGCGGCGATTTTCTTGGTCTCGTATGCGCTCACCTGCATCCTCAACGGTGCTTCGCCCGGCGAAGTGCTCCAACATCTGTCAGCCCTCGGCCAGCGCCTAGGCGACGTCATAACAACCATCCGCACCGGCTGGGAGAGTTAGCGTTTTAGCGTCCGCGGCTCTAGGAGAAATTTGTCTGCAAGGCAGTGAGTGATCCGTGCGTGTGGCGGGGTAAGATTGATCGCGGTTTTGATTGATGACCGATTGAGTCTGTTGGGCGGAGTCTATGTCTGCTATTGATATCGTGCTTGTTGTGATCGCCTTGGTGGCGGTGGGGGTTGCTGTGGCTTGCGCCCTCCAGCTCAAGAGCCTGCGTGCCGAGTTGCGGGAGCGTGGCGACAGTAGCGCGGAAACGCTGGCAGCACTCGAGCAGGCCAACAACGCGCTCGATGCCCTGAACGTCGCGCTGGCCGAAACTCGCCGCACGGCCAATGCCATCGCGCAGCAGCAGACGACAGATGCGGCCGTGGAGCAGCAACGTTACCTGACCATCGCACGTGAGTTTTCGCAAGCTGGTGACCGGATGGATGACCTGCGCCGCGAGACGGCCCAACAGCTCGGTGCCAACCGCGAGGGCATCGAGCACCGCCTGGACAAGGTGCGCGAGACGGTCGATGCCCAGCTGGGTGCTATCCGCAAAGACAACAACGTGCAACTCGATCAGATGCGCGCAACGGTGGACGAGAAGCTCTCCCGCACGCTCAACGATCGCCTGTCGGCATCGTTTAAGCAGGTGAGCGACCAGCTCGAGGCCGTGTACAAGGGCCTGGGCGACATGCAATCCATCGCCACCGGCGTGGGCGATCTTAAGCGCGTGCTGGGCAATGTGAAGGCGCGCGGTATTTTGGGCGAGGTGCAGCTGGGTGCGATCCTGACGGACATCCTTACGCCCGACCAGTATCTGGAAAACGTCGCCACCAAGCCCGGCGCCTCGGAGCGCGTTGAGTTTGCCGTCAAGCTGCCGGTGGACGAGGGCGATCCCGTGCTGCTGCCGATCGACTCCAAATTTCCGGGCGACGCGTACGAGCATCTGCTCGACGCCCAGGAGTCGGGCGATGCGGAGGCCGTTGCCGCGGCACGCAAGACGCTCGATATGATGGTGAAGCGCGAGGCCAAGGACATCTGCGAAAAGTACCTGAGCGTGCCCGCGACGACCAACTTTGGCATTCTGTTCGTGCCGTTTGAGGGACTGTACGCCGAGGTCGTCAGCCGCCCCGGGCTTATCGAGACCCTGGGCCGCGACTATCACGTCAACGTAGCCGGTCCCAGCACCATGGCTGCCATTCTCAACAGCCTGCAGATGAGCTACCAGACGTTTAGGCTGCAAAAACGTACCGACGACGTACTGCGCGTGCTCTCTGCTGTCAAGGCCGAGTTGCCACGCTATCAGGCGGCGCTGCGCCGCGCCCAGCAGCAGATCGAGACCGCGGGCAAAACGGTTGAGGGCATCATCACCACGCGTACCAATGTCATGGAGCGCAAGCTCAAGGACATCGACGCGCTGGAAGACGCCAACCAAGCCGATGAGATCTTGGGACTCACATCCGCGGAGCTGCTCGCAGGCCAAAAAGACGAGGACTAGCTGCATCTGACGGCTGTGCGCCTGTACGAGCACGGCGCGGGCGCTTTTCGCATCGCGCTTGTCTGAAGTGCGCTTTAGTGTGCAACAATGGCGTTTCGCCCTATCAGACGCGAAAGGAAGCCCATGTCTCAGAGAAACACCAGTCCGCTCAAACGCTCCACCGTGCGTCGCACGCTGCAGCGTTTTTGGGACGTCACGCGCACGCAGCCGCTGATCGTCTTTCTCTCGGTATTCTCGTCGGCAGGCTACATCTTTTTGCTGACGTTTGCCAATACCTATGTGATGGCCCTCATTGTCGACCGCGTTCAAGCCGGTCCCGTGGCGGGTGACCAGGTGTTTGAGGTCTTCGGCTCCTATATCCTGGCGCTCGTACTCGTTAACCTGGTGGGTCAGATCCTCTCCAAGCTACAGGACTACACCGTCTACAAGCTCGAGATTGCAGGCAACTATCACCTGGCGCGCCTATGCTTCGACACGCTCTCCAACCAATCCATGACATTTCACACCAGCCGCTTTGGCGGATCGCTCGTGAGCCAGACGAGCCGTTTTATGAGCGGCTATACGGGGCTGGTCGACGTGACGGTGTATTCGCTCATCCCCACCATCACCTCGGTCATCTGCACGGTGGCGGCGCTCGCCCCGGTGGTGCCGACGTTTACCGTGATTCTGGTGTGCATCATGGCCGTCTACATCGCGTTTGTCTGGCTTATGTACAAGCGCATCATGCCGCTTTCGGCCGCGACGTCCGCCGCGCAGAACAAGCTCTCGGGCGTGCTCTCCGACGCGGTCACGAATATCCTGGCCGTCAAGACCTGTGGGCGCGAGGACTTTGAGCGCGATCTGTTCGACGCCGCCGATCGTGCCGCGCGCGACGCCGAAACGGTCTCGATGCACGCCATGATGCAGCGCAACTTTACGACCTCGGGCCTCATCGTCATCACCATGACCGTGGTGAGTGTGTTCGTGGCGGGCGGCAACGCGTGGTTTGGCATCTCGGCCGGCTCGCTCGTCATGATCTTTACCTACACCTATAACCTCACCATGCGCCTGAACTACGTAAGCTCCATGATGCAGCGCATCAACCGCGCTTTGGGCGATGCGGCCGAGATGACGCGCGTGCTGGACGAGCCACGTTTGGTGGCAGACGACCCGGACGCCCCTGAGCTCAAAGTGACCGAGGGCGCGATTGATTTTGAGCACCTGAGTTTTGCGTACCGTGACGCTGCGGCGGGCGAGAGCGTGTTCGATAACCTGACACTTCATGTGGCGGCGGGCCAGCGCGTGGGCCTGGTGGGCAAATCGGGTTCGGGTAAGACGACGCTCACCAAGCTGCTGCTGCGCCTGGACGATGTTCAGGGCGGCCGCGTGCTCGTGGACGGCCAGGATGTCTCGCGCTGTACGCAGCAGAGCCTGCGCCGCCAGGTTGCCTACGTGCCGCAGGAGGCGCTGCTGTTCCACCGCTCCATTCGCGAAAACATTGCCTACGGTCGTCCCGACGCCACTGATGAGCAGATTCGCGAGGCCGCGCGCCTGGCCAACGCCCTGGAGTTTATCGACCGCTTGCCTCGTGGCTTTGACACCATGGTGGGCGAGCGCGGCGTCAAGCTCTCGGGCGGCCAGCGTCAGCGCGTGGCCATCGCCCGTGCCATCCTAACCGACGCGCCGATTCTGGTGCTCGACGAGGCGACCTCTGCCCTCGACAGCGAGTCCGAGGCGCTGGTGCAGGAGGCGCTCGAGAATCTGATGCGCGGCCGCACCTCCATTGTGGTGGCGCACCGCCTGTCCACCGTGGCGGCGCTCGACCGCATTGTGGTGCTGGCCGATGGCGAGATCGTCGAGGACGGCACGCATGCGCAGCTCGTCGAGGCGGGTGGCGAGTACGCGAGCCTGTGGAGCCGTCAGACCGGCGCATTCTTGGAGGCGTAAGCGTCTCGGACGTGGGACAATTGTGCCCATAAGTTTATTGTGCCGTTGAGCCGAGGAGTCGTTATGCCACGCGAGACCAATGCCGCCAAGCGCGAGCGCGCCGTTGAGGTGTGTGAGCGCCTCAACCGTCGCTATGGCCCGGTCGAGTGCTTTTTGGACCACGAGAATCCCTTCCGCCTGCTGATCGCGGTGCTGCTCTCGGCGCAAACGACCGATGCGCAGGTCAACAAGGTGACGCCGCGGCTGTTTGCCCAGTGGCCCACGCCCGAGGCCATGGCTGGGGCGAGCGTGGCTGACGTGGCAGACACCATCAAGTCACTCGGCTTCTACAAGAGCAAAGCCAAGCATGCCGTCGAGGCCGCGCAGATGATCGTCGCCGACTATGGCGGCGAGGTGCCGGCCGACATGAAGGAGCTCGTGAAGCTGCCGGGCGTGGGACGCAAGACGGCGAACATCGTGCTCAACGTGGGGTATGGCATCGTGGAGGGCATTGCGGTGGACACGCACGTCAACCGCATTGCGCACCGCCTGATGCTGAGCCCCAAGACGCATGCCAAGGAGCCGCTCAAGACCGAGCAGGATCTGCTCAAGATTTTGCCGCACGAGTATTGGAAGTCGGTCAACCATCAGTGGATCACCTTTGGTCGCGAGATCTGCGATGCCCGCAAACCCAAGTGTGACGAGTGTCCGCTGGCAGATTTGTGCCCCAGCGTGCGCGTAGCGGGGTAGGGCGGAACGCATTTTCGTCTGGCGTTTTTTGCGGGGCTGGGTTTACCCTTGAGCCGGAGTCCTCTCCATGCGCTACCATGACAGACAATGTATTTGACGTACGACCCGCCGAGCTTGCCCCGGCGGGCTTTTGGCGTTGCGATGCCGGAGGAACAGCATGCTCATTCACCGTATAGCCGCGCAGCTCTACACTGCCGAGGCGCTGCAGACCGTCGAGGCCGGACTCGATGCCGGCGAGGACGTGACGCTGGCCGTGTCGCAGTCGGGCCGCACGCTTATGGCGGCCGCCCAGTTTGCGCGCCGTCCGCGCCCGACGGTCTACATTGTGAGTGGCGAGGATGCGGCCGATCGCGCCGCGCGCAGCCTTGCCGCCTACGTGGGCCTGGCGCACGTGTGCCGTTTTCCCGAGCGCAAGGACTATCCGTGGCGCGAGCAGGCGCCCGACGATGCCGTGGTGGCGCAGCGCTGCGAGGCTCTGGGGCGCATCGTGCGCGGGGACAACTGCATCATGGTTGCCTCGGCCCGCGCGCTGCTGCGCTGCGTGCCGCCGGTCGAGAGCCGCTATTGGGAGTCCACGACCTTTGCGGTGGGCGAGGAGATTCCTTTTGACGAGGTGCCGCAGCGCCTGGTGGGCATGGGCTACACCAATGCCGGTGCCGCCGACGCGCCCGGCCTGTTCCGCGTGCACGGCGACACCGTAGAGGTGTTCCCCGCACAGGAAAAGGCGCCCGTGCGCATCGAGTTCTTCGGCGACGAGATTGACCGCATCCGCCGCATGGTGAGCTCCACGGGGCAGACCATCGGCAACGAGGACAGTATCGAGATCTTCCCCTGCCGCGAGCTGGCGCTTACCGACGATGCCGTCCACAACATGCACGTGGCGCTCTACCGTGCCAGCCAGGACGACAGCAAGCTGGCGGCGCTGCTCGAGATGGTGGATGCGCGCATCGTCACGCCCGAGCTCGACCGCTTTTTGCCGGTGATGTACGGCCAGACCGTAAGCCCGTTGGCGCACGTGAGCGGCAAGGCACTCGTGGTTCTGTCCGAGCCGCGCTCGCTGTTCGACGACTGCCTGCGCGCCTACGAGGATATTGAGGCCCGTGCCGGCGAGGCAGGGATTGACCGCCTGGATGGTCTGTACGTGCGCGCCCAACAGCTCGATTTTGGTGCCCAGCAGCGCCTGAACTACGTGAGCCTCATTCGTGCCGGCGGCGCGGTGACGGCAGAGCTCAAGATTGAGCAGCCGGCCATTGCGGGCTCGGACAATCGCTTTATGACGCGCATCCAGGAGGTCGTGGGCAAGCGCTATGCCTGCGTGTTTGCCATCCCCGACCGCGGTGCGCGCGAGTCGATGGAGCTCACCTTTGGCGACGAGGGCATTACCTTTGAGGAATCGCTGACCGCGGCGCCCGAAAATGTCGGCGCTATCGGCGACCGCGTTCGCGTGGCAGCGGCGGATTCCGCCGACCGTGCCGCACGCCAGGAGGCCCATGCTTCCATTCGCGAGCGTAAGGCCGACGCGCTCAACGCCCGCTCGCTCGAGGCGGGCGCCGCGCAGGCTGCCGCCGGCGCCGCCGTGCCCACTATTTCGCGCGGACGTGTGACCTTTGTCGATGCCGCCTTGCCGCAGGGCGTGGTGGTGCCCGATGCCAACCTGGCCGTGTTCTCGATCGCCGACCTCAACGCCCGCATGGACGCCAACCGCGCGCGCAGCCGCCGCAAGGTGGACATTACGCAGATCACGTTCCCGTTTAAGCCGGGCGATTACGTGGTGCACGCTACCCACGGCATCGCGCTCTTTAGCGAGATCGCGCGCCAGGAAGTGGGCGGCAAGGAACGCGACTACTTTTTGCTGGAATATGCCGATGGCGACAAGCTCTACGTGCCGCTCGAGCAGGTCGACCGCATCACGCGCTACGTTGGCCCCGACGGCGACAAGCCGCGCCTGACCAGGCTCAACACAGCCGACTGGACGCGCGCTACCAACAAGGCGCGCAAGAACGCCAAAAAGCTGGCGTTTGACCTGGTCGACCTGTATACGCGCCGCTCGTCGATTACCGGTATCGCCTGCCCGCCCGACACGCCCGAGCAGATTGAGATGGAGGAGAGCTTCCCTTACGACGAGACGCGCGACCAGCTGGAGGCCATCGCCGATATTAAGGCCGACATGGAGGCGCCCAAGCCCATGGACCGCCTGCTCTGCGGCGACGTGGGCTTTGGCAAGACCGAGGTCGCCCTGCGTGCGGCGTTTAAGTGTGTGGACTCCGGCCGTCAGGTCATGGTGCTCTGTCCCACGACCATTCTGGCCCAGCAGCACTACGAGACCTTCTTTGAGCGCTTTGCCCCGTTTGGTCTGGAGGTCGAGGTGCTCAGCCGCTTCCGCACGCCGGCGCAGCAGAAGCGCGCGCTCAAGGCGTTTGCCGAGGGCACGATCGATGTGCTCATCGGCACGCACCGCTTGCTTTCGGCCGATGTGAACCCAAAGAACTTGGGCCTGGTGATCATCGACGAGGAACAGCGCTTTGGCGTGCAGCACAAGGAGCAGCTCAAGAACCTGCGCGAGCAGATTGACGTGCTCACGCTTTCGGCCACGCCGATTCCGCGAACCATGCAGATGGCCACGAGTGGCGTGCGCGACATGAGCCTGATCACGACGCCGCCGACCGGGCGTCGTCCCGTGATCGTGCACGTGGGGGAGTACGACCCCGATGTGGTGAGCGCGGCGATTCGCCTGGAGGTGGGCCGCGGCGGTCAGGTGTATTACGTGTCCAACCGCGTCAAGACCATCGATGACGCCGTGGCGCGCGTGCACGAGGCCGCGCCCGAGGCGCGCGTGGGCGTGGCGCACGGCAAGATGAGCCCGCGCGAGGTCGAGGACGTGATGATCGAGTTCGCGACCAAGAAGATTGACGTGCTCATCGCCACGACCATCGTGGAGAGCGGCATCGACAACGCGACCGCCAACACGCTCATCATCGAGGACTCGCAGCGCCTGGGTCTGGCACAGCTCTACCAGCTCAAGGGCCGTGTGGGCCGTTCTGCCACGCAGGCCTACGCGTACTTTATGTTCCCGGGCGAGCTGCCGCTCACCGAGGAGGCGACGGCGCGCCTGACCGCACTTTCCGAGTTCCAGGACCTGGGCAGCGGCATGCGCATCGCCATGCGCGACCTGGAGATTCGCGGCGCCGGCTCGCTTATGGGAGCCGAGCAGCACGGCAACCTGTCGAGCGTGGGCTTTGACCTGTTTACGCAGATGCTGGGCCAGGCCGTGGCCGAGGCGCGCGGCGATGACGACGCCGGCGTGGAGGCGGCGAGCGTGGGTATTAACCTGCCGGCCGACTACTTCTTGTCCGAGGAGTACCTGCCGGCGGTGGATCAGCGCGTGCTCGTGTACCGCAAGCTCGCAGCGGCCGAGGACTTGGAGAGCATCGATGAGGTGCAGGAGGAGACCGAAGCCGCGCATGGCGAGCTGCCGTTGGCGGGACTCAACCTGTTCAATCGCGCGCGCATCCGCATTCGCGGCGAGCGTCTGGGGCTCGAGAGCGTCACGCTCAGTGGCGGCCGCATCACGTTTTTGGGCGTCGACGTGCCCAAGAAGGTGGCCTTTGAGCTTAAGAACCGGTACGGCGCGGTGAACTTCCCTAAGAGCCGCAAGCTGTCGGTGCCCTACAAGGCGGGCGCCGGCGCGGGCAGCGGCCTGGGTCGCGGCCTCGACGCCAACGACGGCACCGGCCCCGTGGCCGCGGCACTCATGCTGCTGCAACAGCTGGGTGCTAGCGACGACGACTAGCGGGTCGACGCTGCAAACGCTCCATTTGGGCAATCTGACCCTCACTCGTCGGTCGCGTACGCAAGTACGCTTCCCTCCTCCTTCGGGCCACCTTGCCACAAATGGAACGTTTTCGCTCACTTATGCTCAACCTGTAAGGGTATTTATGGGACAAAGCTATCTTTGCCCCACCATGTTGCGGGTCGACCCTTCGCCCGACCGAAAGGAAAGCATGTTCGGATACATCTATAAGAAAGACGCCGCTGCTATCGCGGTCATCCTTGCCCTTTGCCTGGGCGTGGGCAGTTTCTTTGATTATCAGATCTCGAGCGCGCTGTTCAATATCGGCAGTATGTACGGTCGCCTTATCGAGGCCGCCGGCGAGCTGCCGTTCGAGCTGACGGCGAGCATCGCGGGCGTTATGCTCGTGCGCGCGGTGCGTCCCGACTCTAGGGGGAGCAAATGGCTCGCCGTGCTCGGCATCCTTGTCAACGTTGGCCTGGCCGGCTACGAGATCGTTTCGTCCCTGCGGGTTGGCGGCAAACTCATCGCGGTTCAGTTGGTGCTGACGTTTGTGCTGGTCATCGCCGCTAATCTTGTCGTCTATCGCCTCACGCGCACGACCGAGCCCGACGATCTCACGCGCTGGGCGTTGATGGTGCTTGTCGTGTGGGTCGCTCAGGCCATCATCCTCAACGTGATTGTCAAGCCGCTGTGGTCGCGCCCACGCATGCGCGTGATCGAGGTGACGCAGGGACTCGAGTTTCAGCCGTGGTGGGTGATCGGCAACCCCGACAAGTGGGCCTATATTGCCGCCGGTGTAGTCAAGGACGGCTTTAAGTCGTTTGCGAGCGGACACACGGCGCACGCGGCAATCGGCCTCATGCTCGCTGGGCTTCCCGCGACGGCCTTTAAGGAAAAGCCGTCGCGCCGTCGTGTGGCCTTTTGGACGGCGGCTGTGGTCGCGGCGCTCGTCGCGCTTGGCCGCATCGTGATCGGAGCGCACTTTTTGAGTGACGTGAGCTGCGGTTTTGCTCTGGTACTGGCACTTGAGTGCCTTGCCGCGCGCATTGCCTATCCCAGCGGCGTACAATAGCTCCGTTTGAATCATCTGGCCGATACCCGGTAAGAGAGGATTGCCATGCTCGCGTTCAACAACGACTATTCCCACGGTGCACATCCGGCAGTGCTGCAGGCGCTCGTCGATACCAACATGGAACCGCAGCCTGGCTACGGTACCGATGCGCATACCGAGCGCGCCAAGCAACTTATTCGCGAGGCCTGCCAGGCCCCCGATGCCGACGTGTTTTTTCTGGTGGGCGGCACGCAGGCCAACGCGACGGTGATCGACATGCTGCTCGCGCCGTACGAGGGCGTCGTTGCTGCCGAGACTGGTCACGTCGCCTGTCACGAGGCGGGCGCCATCGAGTTTGGCGGCCACAAGGTGCTCACCATCCCCGGCTACGAGGGCAAGATGCACGCCGAGGACCTCGAGAACTATATCCAGGTGTTCTACGAAAACGAGAGCTACGAGCACACAGTGTTCCCGGGTGCCGTGTACGTGAGTCTATCGACCGAGTACGGCACGCTGTACTCCAAGGCCGAGCTCGCGGCGATTCACGCGGTGTGCCAGAAGCGCGAGATTCCGCTGTTTGTGGACGGTGCTCGTCTGGCCTATGCGCTGGCGGCCGATGAGTGCGACATTACCCTGCCCGAGCTGGCGCAGCTGTGCGACGTATTCTACATTGGCGGCACCAAGTGCGGCGCGCTTTGCGGCGAGGCTGTGGTGTTCTGCGGCGTGCACGCCCCGGCGCATCCCATTCCGCGTATTAAGCAGCACGGCGCGCTGTTGGCCAAGGGTCGCCTGACGGGCGTGCAGTTTGAGGCGCTCTTTACCGACGGCCTGTATTTTGAGATTGGCCGTCAGGCGATCGAAACCGCGCGGGCGCTTCGTCGCGTGCTGCACGAGCACGGCTACCGGTTCTTCTTGGAGACGCCGACTAACCAGCAGTTCGTGATTCTGCCCAACGAGGACATGGCCCGCATTCGCGAGCATGCGGCGATCGAGTACTGGGAAAAGTACGACGAGACCCACACGGTGGTGCGTTTTTGCACCAGCTGGGCCACGACGCGGGGGGATATCGACGCGTTGGCGGCTGTCCTGTAGCCTGATGTAATGACGAGGGGCCGCCCTGCGCCTGAGCTTGGCGCAGGGCGGCCTTTGCTTTTGGGGAGAAGGGTTGTATGACCGAGATGTCCGAGCCGACGATTCGCCTGGCGACACCCGATGATGCGCCGGCGTTGCTTGCCATCTATGAGCCGTATGTGCGCCAGACGGCGATTACCTGCGAATATGAGGTGCCGAGCGTTGAGGAGTTCACCGGGCGCATCGAGCGTACGCTCAAGCGCTATCCGTATTTGGTGATGGAGTTGGACGGGCGTCCGGTAGGCTATGCCTACGTGAGTCCGCTTAACAGCCGCGAGGCATACGACTGGTCGGTCGAGACGTCGATCTACCTGGCACGCGATGTGCGCCATGGCGGGCTGGGTCGCAAGCTGCACGATGCGCTCAAGCAGTGCCTGATCGCGATGGGCATCACCAACATGTGCGCGCTCATTGCCGTGCCGCACGATAAGGACGATGAGTACCTGACGCACAACAGTCAGGATTTCCATGCTCATATGGGATATCGCCTGGTGGGCACCTTCGATCGCTGCGCCCAAAAGTTCGGCCGCTGGTACGACATGTGCTGGATGGAGTTGGTCCTGGCCGAGCGCACGCCCAACCAGCCCAAACCAACCTGGTTCCCCGACCTCCTCGCCTAAAACCACCACAAAGGTGCCTGTCCCCTTTGCGGTGGTTTTGGCAGGTTAGCCGATTGGCTCGGTGTATTTGGCGCGGTCGGTGCGTTGGATGCGCTTGGAGACATGGAGCGGTCGGCCGTCGGTGTCGTAGACGTAGTCGGTGATCAGGATCAGCGCCTGCCCGCGCTCGACGTTGAGCAAAAACGCCTCGTTTTGCGAGGCATAGCATACCTCAAAGGTCTTATGTCCCTGTGCTGGCGCGCGATGGAATTCTTGGCGCAGCGTCGCGTAGAGCGAACCGTTGATATCGCGATCGATGAGCGTCTCGAAGCTTGGCGGCAGGTAGGTGGTCTCCAGGCACAGCGGCACGTCGTCCAGGTAGCGCAGGCGGACAAGTTTGACGAGCTTGCTGCCCACGGCGGCGTCAAAGAACTTGGCTATGCTGCCGGCCGCCTTGGCAAAGCCCGAGTCCACGGTGCGCGTGGTGGGCTTCATGCCCTGGCCTTCGACCTGCTTGGTATAGCTCGAAAACACTAGGTTGTTCTCGTGGAGCGCGGGCGTGTCGGCCACAAAGGCGCCGCGCCCGCGCTCGGTGCGCACCAGGCCCTCGTCAACTAACACCTTAAGGGCGTGGCGCACGGTGCTGCGCGACAACCCCGATTCGTCCATGAGTTCCATCTCGGACGGCAGCTTGTCTTCGCGCGCGTAGACGCCGGCGGCGATGCGGTCACGCAGCATGCCTGCCAAGCGCTCGTATTGGGCCAGTTTCTTTTTAGACGAAGCGTTCATGCAATCAACCTGTATCTAACCTGTATGCGAATCTAATTGAGCATGTATCCAATACAATAACAAAACCGCTGGTAGCTAGTTATCGAAAACCGCATCAGCAAAATTTCTAAGACAAATATAGCATACAACTAGTCGACATAGCCAAAACATGTATGTAACTTGTATGCCTGTGATGAGCATCAAACGAGAAGAAAGGCTGATGCACGATGACTACTCAGGAACAGGTTAAGGATGTCGTCTCCCAGGTTTTGGCTGACAAGGCAGACAAGGGCGGCATCAAGCGCGTCGTGTGGATTGGCGCCGGCGGATCCAACGGCGGCAACTATCCTGCCCAGTATTTTATGGAGCACGAGGCCACGCAGGTCGTGAGCTCCAGCTACACCAGCAACGAGTTCGTGCACGCAACCCCTGCCTACGTCAACGAGAACACCCTGGCCGTCGTCGTGTCCATGCGCGGCACCAAGGAGACCATCGTCGCCGCCCAGGTCGCCAAGGACCACGGCGCCAGCACTATCGCCATCTATGTTGACGAGTCCGGCCTCACCGAGGTCTGTGACTACAAGATCCAGTATGACAGCCTGGCCGTCGACGAGTCCTGCATGGGCCGTACCAACTCCGCCGTCGTGACTATGATCGCCATGGAGCTCACGCAGCAGACCGAGGGCTATGCCGAGTACGAGACCGCTATGGCCGCGTTCGACTTGGTCGACCCCATCTATCGCAAGGCCGTCGAGTACACCCGTCCGCTCGCTGCCAAGTGGGCCGAGCAGAACGCCGACAAGCCCTGCATCAACGTGATGGCTCAGGGTCCGCTCTTTGGTGCCGCCTACGTCTTTAGCATCTGCAACGTGCAGGAGATGCTGCAGATCGACTCCTGCACCATCAACACCTGCGACTTCTTCCACGGCCCCTTCGAGATCCTGGACAAGCGCACCTCGCTGTTCCAGCTCATCAGCGTCGGCCGCAGCCGCTGCAACGACGAGCGCGGCATCCGCTTCGTCAACCAGTACGGTGGCGAGCGCGTCTATCAGCTCGACGCCAAGGAGCTTGGCCTTAACGACATCAAGGACAGCGTGAGCGAGTACTTCAACCACCTGATCTTTGCCCCGATCCTCAACAATGTGTACATGCGCGCGCTCTCTGCCGTCACCCACAAGGACTACATGACGCGCCGCTACATGTGGAAGCTTGAGTATTAGTTACGCGGTTTTACCAAACCGCGTAACGGCTCGACGCTGCGCGGTCCGCATTTGGGCAATCTGACGTTCAACTTCAAGGGCGCGACCAGAAGGTCAGCGCCCTTTCGTTTCACGTCACCTTGCCTCAAATGCGGCCCGCTCGCTGACTTATGCTCAACCAGCGGCGCCTTAGACGTTGGGAACGTTCCTTTTCTGCCGGCAGTTGGGGACAGTCCTAGTCGTTGGGGGGCGTTCTTGAATGACCAGTCATTTAAGTGCGTCCCCAATGACTACCCAATGAGTATGTGGGAGCAGATTTTTCCGCTCGCCGATTTGTGTCTTGAAAAATGTATATAACGACTATAACGTAGTGTGAAACATATTGGAAACAATACCGAGGAGGCTGCGTTGAAGAAAAGCAATCTGGGCTATGTGCTGGTGCTGATCGCCGCGCTTATGTGGGGCAGCATCGGAATCTTTGTAAACGGCATTGCGGCCATGGGCGTTTCGTCCCAGAGCATGGCGGCCTTTCGCTTGTTGGTCGGAGCGCTTATCTTGGCGCCGGTCCTGATGTTTATGGGCTGCCGTCCGGGTGAGGGGTCTACCGTGGCTCAGGGTCCCCTGACGCTATTCAAGGCAAGCCCCAAAGAGCTCGTCCCCTGCGCGCTTGTCGGTATCGTCGGTTTAGCCGCCGCCAACACCTGCTATTACGAGTGCATGCGCGAGGTGGGTATGTCTACGGCCTCGGTGCTGCTCTACACCTCGCCGGTGTTTGGCGTCATGCTCGGCCGCGTGCTTTATCGCGAGGACGTGACCCCCAACAAGCTCGTTGCCATTGTCTTTAACATCGTTGGCTGCGTGCTTGCGGTGACCAATGGCGACCTTTCCGGTTTTCATTTTTCGGTTTGGGGCGTCACGTCGGGCGTGATTGCAGGCCTTTGTGGTGCGTCGCTCGCGGTGTTTAGCCGGATAGCAACCAAGACGGTCCACCCGCTGGCTGTCACGTTTTGGGGCTTTGTTTTTGGCGGTGCGGTTATGGCGGCTATCGCGGCTCCGTGGCCGGATGTCGCCGCGGCAATGTCGCCACAGCTGCTGCTGCTGTTCCTTGGCTTTGGACTCATCCCCACAGCCGTGGCTTACATCTTATATATGCAGGGTCTGTCCATGGGGCTCGAGACATCGAAAGTTCCCGTCGTAATGTCTTTCGAGACGGTCGTCACCGTACTGGTGGGCATTGGTGTCTATGCCGAGCCCGCCGGCGTGATCAAAGTCCTGGGCATCGTGCTGGTGCTCGCGTCCATCCTGATTATGAACACCGACTTCTCCAAGCTACGCAACAGTGTGTTTGTCGGTCATGTTGTTGAGAGCATGACCTTTAAGCCCAACGCGTGGTGGACCGAAAAATCTCAGGACATGGATCTGTTTAAGGAACGCACCGGCATCGCGCTGGAGCCCACCGTACAGGAAAGCCCCTGGTACTTCGTGCGATAGGGGATTGCGCGCGGTGTCCGACCTGGGGTTATCCAGTCAGCGCCGGCCAACCCAGCCCCAACGTTTCAAGTACGTTAAACCCGCCAACGGTCGATTTTCACCCGCGAGCGGTCTTTATACTAATTAGCAATATCCGCAACGTATAAGACGTTATAATGACCATAACGAAAAGGAGGAGGCAAGATGAATCAGATCATTCTCGCATCTCATGGCGGCCTGGCCGCAGGCGCCAAAGACACGCTCGAGATGGTTCTCGGCGACGTGTCGAACGTCCACGTCGTGTCGCTTGCTCGTGACGACAAGGAGCCCATCACCAATAAGGTGGACGCCATGATCGCCACGTTCAACACGGACGACACCGTCTATGTGCTGACCGATATGCTCGGCAGCTCGGTCAACAACAACATGGTCGAGCTTTCCAAGAACGGCACGAAGTTCACGGTTGTCAGCGGTTTCAACATCCCGCTGGCGCTCACGCTCGCTATGAGCCCCGTCCCCGTCAAGGGCGCCGAGCTCGCGGCCCTCATCAACGAGGCCCGCACCGGTCTGACCAACCCCAACGCACCGGTCGAGGCCGCTGCGGCTCCCGCCAAGAAGGCCAAGGCGTCCCGTCACAGCTCCGGTCCCGCCAAGATCGTCCTCGCACGTCTTGACTACCGTCTGCTGCACGGCCAGGTCGTCTTTACCTGGACCACCAAGGTTCAGGCCGAGCGCATCATCGTCGTCGACAACGCTGCCGCCAACGATGACATCAAGAAGGGCGCTCTTAAGCTGGCCAAGCCCCAGGGCGTGCGCCTGAACGTCTTCACCGTCGAGTGTGCCCTCGCCAAGATGGACAAGCTCAACACCCTCGGCGAGCGCGTCATGTTCGTCTTTGGCAACACCGCCGAGATGCTGCAGTTTTGCCAGGGCTACAAGCTCGACGCCATCAACCTGGGCGCCACCGCCAACCACGACGGTGCCGATCAGGTCGGCGGCAAGGACAGCTCCGTCTTCCTCGACGCCACCCAGAAGGCCGACGTCAACCAGCTGCTCGACATGGGCATCAAGCTCTATGTTCAGCAGACCCCTACGTATCAGAGCGTCGACATCGACGCCAAGCTGTAATCAACCAGGCTTTTGCCTGACTGAAAGGAGAAGGGTATGAATACGTTCATCAGTGCGGTGCTCGTCGGCCTCGTCGGCGTGTTCTGCATGTGGGACTCCCGCCTGCTCGGTCGTCTTAACTTCGAGCAGCCCCTCGTTGGCGCTACGCTCGTCGGTTTGCTGCTGGGCGATGTGCCCACCGGCCTTGCCGTCGGTGCCGCCGTCGAGCTCGTGTCCATGGGCCTGGTGCAGGTCGGCGCCGCCGTTCCGCCCGATATGGTCCTGGGCGGCATCGTGGCCGCTGCCTTTGCGTGCCTGACCGATGCTTCCGCCGAGACCGCCATGACGATCGCCATCCCGGTCGCCGTCCTGGGTCAGCTCCTCGGCATCGTGTTCCGCTCCATCATCGCCGCCCTCACCCATGTGGCAGATAGCGCGATCGATAACGGAAAGTTTAAGACCGCCTACCGTATGCACATCTGCGCCGGCTCCGGTCTGTACGCCATCATGTACTTCCTGCCGATCTTCCTCGCCGTCTTTGTTGGCACCGACCTGGTTCAGGCCATCGTCAACATGGTTCCCGAGTGGCTGTCCACTGGTCTGAACGTTTCGACCAAGATCATGACCGCCTACGGCTTGGCCCTGCTGCTCACCATGATGATCAAGAAGGGTATGACTCCGTTCCTGTTCATCGGTTTCCTGCTCGCCGCTTACCTCAACCTGTCCGTCATCGCGGTCGCTCTGATCGGTGTGTGCCTGGCTGTCGTCTTCATGGGCTTCAAGTTCAACGGTTCCCATGCAGCCGCCGGTGTCGATTCCGACTACGATCCGCTCGAAGACGACGAAGACTAAGGAGGAACACACTATGGCAACCGCAACCAAGGACGTGTCCCTGAACAAGAAGGTCAGCCAGTTCTTCTGGCGCTCCTGGGCCATCCAGGCCTCTTGGAACTACGAGCGTCAGATGAACATGGGCTTCCTCTACGGCATGGTCCCCACGCTCGATCGCCTCTATCCGGATGAGTCCGACCCCAAGCAGCTCGCTGCTAAGAAAGAGGCTTACCACCGTCACATGGCGTTCTACAACTGCACCCCGCAGACGAGCGCCTTTATCCTGGGCCTCTCCGCCTCCATGGAGGAGGAGTACGCCAAGGATCCCGAGAACTTCGATCCCGATTCGATCAACGCGGTCAAGACCTCCCTCATGGGTCCGCTTTCCGGCATCGGTGACTCCTTCTTCCAGGGCACCATCCGCGTTATCGCCTTTGGCCTGGGCGTTCAGCTGGCTCAGCAGGGCTCCATCATGGGCCCGATCCTGGCCATGCTCATCTCCATCGTCCCCTCTGTGCTGATCACCTGGTTCGCAGCCAAGATGGGCTATCAGGGCGGCCACGAGTACCTGAGCAAGCTTCAGGGCGGCGACCTCATGGAGAAGCTCATGTATGTCTGCGGCATCGTGGGTCTTATGTCCGTGGGCGGCATGATCGCTACGCTGATCGGCGCCACCACCCCGCTGCAGTTCGCTGAGGGCACCGTCGTGATTCAGGACATCCTGGACGGCATGATGCCCCAGATGATCTCCCTCGGCCTCACCGGCCTTATGTACTGGCTCATCAAGAAGAACGTCAACACCGGTTGGCTTCTTGTGATCGCCATTGTGGGCGGCATCGCCCTCTCCGCGGCCGGCATCCTGGCCTAGTCGCGACCAAGCGTCTAACCGCTTTCCCCGGGGGCCTGCCTGGCATCCCATACCCCAGGCAGGCTTCCATCCCTAAATGTGTCAAAGGGACAGTTCCCTTGTCACATCCTCAACGGGCCGGCGACTCGGTCCAAATCACGGTAACCCTGCGTGCGTCCGGCAATGTGGCGCCGCAAAAATCGAAAGGAATGTGTCAGATGTACGAGATCGACCTTAACCTCCCTAAGCAGATCGTCGCTGACGTCCTGTCCAACCACGAGATTCACAGCGTTGCCTTCGTCGGCTGCGGTGCTTCCATGTCCGACCTTTACCCCGCCAAGTACTTCCTGGCCAACAACACGGACAAGCTGAATGTTCAGATCTTCACCGCTAACGAGTTCAACTACGACACGCCTTCCTGGGTCAACGAGCACACCTTCGTGATCACCTGCTCCCTCGGTGGCTCCACGCCCGAGACCGTCGAGGCCAACAAGACCGCCAAGAAGCACAACTGCCCGGTCGTCTCCCTCACCAACAAGGCTGGCTCCGCTCTGACCGTCGACGCTGACTACGTCATCGTTCACGGCTTCCACGCCAACTTTGCTGCCAAGTGCGAGAAGCCCGGCTATGCCATCGCTCTTGCTGTTGAGATCCTTCAACAGACCGAGGGCTATGACCACTACGAGGACATGATCACCGGCCTCACCAACGTCTTCGATCTCTGCGAGAACGCCGCTCAGCACTGCAAGAAGCTCGCCAAGAAGTTCGCTGAGGACTTCAAGGACGACAAGATGATCTACTTCATGGCTTCCGGTGCCTCCGAGAAGATGGCTTACTCTCACGCCGCCTTCCTGTTCACCGAGATGCAGTGGATCGACGCCGCCGCCTACAACACCGGCGAGTACTTCCACGGCCCGTTCGAGGTTTCCACCGAGGGTAAGCCTTACGTCTTCTTCATGTCCGATGGCGCTACCCGTCCGATGGACGCCCGCGCCCTCACCTTCCTTGAGCGCATGGGCGCCAAGGTCGCTCTGATCGACTCCAAGGACTACGGCCTGGCTGACGCCGTGCCCGCGAGCGTCGTCACCTACTTCAACCCGCTGCTGCACCTCGCCGTTATGCGCGAGTACGGCAACCAGATCGCCGAGGCCCGTCAGCACCCGCTGACCATGCGTCGCTACATGTGGAAGCTTTCCTACTAATCACAAGTAAGTAGACCTTACGGGTTGATTGAGAGGGGATGGGGTTTGCGCCCCGTCCCCTTTTTGCTTTGGGGGCGTGTCTGTCGCGTCATAAAGCCCCAGATAAAACCTACCAAAATAAACCTGTCCCTTTTTGGCAGGTGGGAGGAGATGCATATGATCAAGGCAGTGCTGTTTGACATGGACGGCGTGCTGGTCGATACCGAGTGGTTCTACAACCGCCGCCGCGTGGCGTTTATGGAAGAGAAGGGGTTCCACTTTGACGAGATTCCCGATCTTTCGGGGTCTAACGAGCCGGCCATTTGGGAGGCGCTGGTGCCCGACGATGTTGAGCTGCGCGAGCGCCTACGCGTGGAGTACAAGCAGGTCTACAGCCCGGACCACCCCGTTCCGTATGCCGAGCTGCTCAACGAGCAGACGGAGCCGGTGATGCGTGAGCTGCATGAGCGTGGCGTGAAGTGTGCCATCGCGAGCTCGTCCTATCGCGAGTTGATCGACGAGCTGGTGGAGATTGCCGGTATCGCCGACGTGCTGGACTACACCATCAGCGGTCACGAGTGCAGTGCGTTTAAGCCCGACCCCGAGATCTACCTGCGTGCCATGGAGGCGCTGGGGGTGGAGCCTGCCGAGTGCCTGGTTATCGAGGATTCGCCTTTGGGCATCGAGGCTGGTAAGCGCTCCGGCGCCTGCGTCCTGGCGCTGCGTCCGCACGAGGGTGTCAACCTCGATCAATCGCGAGCCGATTCCGTTATCGATAATCTGACCGACATTTTGGCCGCTTTGTAGCGTCAATCCGCCGCGAGAAGCACTGATTCACGCGTCTTTTGCTGCGGATTGGCTTAATCTGTCATCTATTTGGATCCGTTTGGCTTCGATTCGGACTAAGTGAGTAGACTTTTTGATGCAAGACGAGCACAAAGCGCATCTGCTCTAGTAAAACCGCAGGTCACAGGGGTGGCGGTTTTGGGTGTGCTCTGCAGGTCGCGTAAAGTCTACTCACTTGTAATTTGGGCCTTTGGTCGTGGGGTTGCTGGTCCCGCTTTGGTTGTCGAGAGAGGGTGAATTGAAGCGCCCCCGCACGCTCCATGCTACAATCGCGGACATACCCCACAACTACATCTGCCTTCGAAAGGAGCCTGCGTGGCGAACGCCATCGATCAGCTCACGGACCGCGTGCTCGTGCTCGGCCGCCTCACCATCGTCCGCCGTGCCATTACCGCTGTGGCGGTCACCATTTCCGCCGTTCTCCAGACATTTCTGATCCAGGCGTTCATTCAGCCCGCCGACCTGCTTCCGAGCGGTCTTACCGGCGTCGCGGTCCTACTCGATCGCGTTACCTCGCTGGGTGGCGTTCATATCGACATCTCGCTCGGCATGCTCGCGCTCAACATCCCCGTGGCGCTCCTATGTTGGAGCGGCATTAGCAAGCGCTTCGTCATCTTCTCGATGATGCAGGTCGTGCTCTCATCGCTGTTCCTCAACGTCTTTCACTTCGCGCCGTTTTTGGGCGACAAGATCATGCTCATCATTTTTGGCGGCGTGGTCTCGGGTCTGGGCGCTGCCATCGCGCTTAAATCCGGCGCATCCACCGGCGGCACCGACTTTATCGCGCTGTGGGTTTCCAACCACACGGGCAAGACCATCTGGGGCGTCATCTTTGGTTTCAACTGCTTTATCCTGGCGATCTTTGGCTTTATGTTTGGCTGGGACAAGGCGGCGTATTCCATCGTGTTCCAGTTTATTTCGACCAAGACTATCGACAGTTTCTATCGTCGCTACGATCGCGTGACGCTGCAGATCACGACGCGTAAGGCAGACGAGGTCATGACTGCCTACGTAAACCATTTTCAGCACGGCATTAGCTGCGCCGAGGTCGTCGGCGGATATAGCCGCGAAAAGATGTACCTGCTGAACACTGTTGTCTCGACCTACGAGAGTCAGGACATTATCAAGCTGGTGTGCGACGTTGATCCCGGCGCCGTGATCAACGTGTTCCACACGCTCAACTTTGTGGGCGGCTGGTGGGGTGGTCATGTCGACGAGCCCATGCCCACGGCCGTTCCCGATCCCGACAAGCCCGCACGCATGGCCAGCAGGCAGGCGCGCCTCAGCGAACAGGACAGCCTGCAGCAGGACGACGGCAAGTAGGGTATTGGCATTTTGCCGGTCCTGCGCAACCCATCCGAACGAGCCCCCCGAAAGCCCCGTTGCTTTCGAGAGGCTCTCGTTTGCCCAGATAAAACCTACCAAAATGAAGCTGTCGCTTTTTGGTAGGGAGGGTGTATCGTTTTATCATTATGAGGTAATATGAAACTAGACGTTATATACGTATTAGTTATTTCGATATTTCGATAAGAGTGATTAGATATGCCTGCGCCCAAAAATGCACCGCTTTACCAGCAGATTTACGACGAAATCAAGGATGCGATCGAGAAAGGTGTTTATGCACCCAAGGAGCGTATTCCGTCCGAGCTTGAGCTAGCCGAGCAGTACGACGTGAGCCGCATTACGGTGCGCCGCGCCGTCGAGGAGCTGTGCTCCGACGGCTACCTGGTTAAGCAGCAGGGCCGTGGCACCTTTGTCTCCACGCCGCACATCAATCGCCAGTTTCACGCCTCGACGCTGCAGACGTTTACCGCGCTGTGTGCCGGCAACGGCATGAAGGCCGGTGCGCACGTGATCGATCGCCAGATCGTTCCGGCGCGCCAAAACGAGATGGAGTTCTTTGGCCTGCAGAAGGATGCGCTGCTGCTGCATATCAAGCGCGTGCGTACGGCCGACGGCGAGCCCATCTTTGAGGAGAACATCTTTGTGCCGTTTGATGCCTACCGTGAGCTGTTGACGGCCGATCTTGAGGACAAGTCGATTTTTGCCGAGGTCGAGCGTGTTGGCGGAACGCCGATTGTCTCGGTTGGCTACCGCACGGTCGAGGCCGTTCGTGCCAATACCGAGCAGGCGGCCGAGCTGGGCATTGCTCCGCACGATCCGCTGCTCAACCTGCGTGCCGGCTTTACGGGCCCCAATGGCGAACCGGTCCTGATGGGTAAGCAGTACTACGTGGGATCGCGCTACGTTATGGTTATGTAAGTTACGCGGTTTTACCAAACCGCGTAACGGCTCGACGCTGCAAGCCCGCCAGAGCGGCAATCTGCCTTTCAACTTCGGCGGCATGACCAGAAGGTCAATGCTGCCTCGTTTCACGTCACCTTGCTCGCTCTGGCGGGCTTTCGCTCATATGACCCAATCCGCTGTCAAGAGCCACAATGGCCCCGCCGACCGCTTGCAATCGGTCGGCGGGGCCTGCCGTTAACCCGTCCCG
>NZ_JBBNLT010000017.1:0-42874 GCF_040092345.1 Collinsella sp. CLA-ER-H7
AAGGGAATTGGTGAAAGAGAGGAGCTATGGGACGAGGGACGAGGCCAAGCAGGACATCTTCAAGTACATAGAGCTCTATTACAATAGGGTGCGCATGCATTCCACCCTGGGCTACATGTCTCCAGTGAAATACGAGCGGCAATACACTTGAGGATCCTTAAAAGAAAGTCCAGTTTATCCTTCCCACTCCAATGGATACGCCTAGGCGCGGTCCAAGAAATCGTCCGCATCCCCATCTGACACTATTTCACCGCAACTTAGAAGGTGTCGGCGTATAACGCTTCACCCCAAATTAAATTGATTCGTTGAATAGACACATTACAAATCTTTAAACTTCGTTTAATCTACAAGTGGGTATTATCACACATTAAGCACACGTGAAAGGATATACCCATGTCGCTTACACAGTCAGCAGAGCGTGCAGCGCTTAACAAGCTCATCGATTATCTCGACGACAACCCGCAAGAAAACATCGACAAAATCATGGACCTCGTGAACAAGCTGGTCCCCAATCGCGTATTTCCTGTACAGCGAGAGGCATTCACCAATGTCATCAAGAGCCGCGGCAATTGGTATGACCTGATCATGCGTGTGTTCAGCCTTAATCCCCAGATGCGAACCAAACTGCTTAAGACCCTCATTGTCGACGCCAACCTGCTTGCTTGGCCAGAGCAGGAAAAGAACCGCGAAAAGTACCAGTGCAACGTTCCGTGGGCCATCCTGCTCGATCCCACGAGCGCCTGCAACCTGCATTGCACGGGCTGCTGGGCCGCCGAGTACGGCTACAAGCAGAATCTCTCGTTCGAAGACATCGACTCTATCGTTACGCAGGGCAAAGAGCTCGGTACGCATATCTACATCTATACCGGCGGCGAGCCGCTCGTCCGCAAGCACGACCTGATCAGAATTTGCGAAAAACATCAGGACTGCGTGTTTCTCTGCTTTACCAACTCCACGCTGATCGACGAGGCCTTCTGCGACGACATGATTCGCGTAGGTAATTTTGTCCCTGCCATCAGCGCCGAGGGCAATGAGCACACAACCGACGCCCGTCGCGGCGAGGGTACCTACGCAAAGATCGAGCACGCCATGAAACTCCTGCGCGAGCGCGACTTGCCGTTTGGTATCTCCACCTGTTGGACCAGCGCCAATGCCGATACGGTTGCTACCGAGGAGAACATGGACTGGATGATCGGCGAGGGAGCACTCTTCTGCTGGTACTTCCACTTTATGCCGGTTGGCCGCAATGCAACCCCCGAGCTCATGCCCACGCCCGAGCAGCGCGAGCACATGTATCACTTTATCCGCGAAATGCGTGAGAAGAAGCCGCTGTTTACGCTCGACTTCCAAAACGACGGCGAGTTTGTAGGCGGATGTATCGCCGGCGGCCGCCGCTACCTGCACATCAACGCCGCCGGAGACGTGGAGCCGTGCGTGTTCATCCACTACTCAAACGCCAACATCCACGATGTGAGCTTACTCGACGCGCTGCGCTCTCCCCTCTTTATGAAGTACTACGAGAACATGCCGTTCAACGACAACTACCTCAAACCATGCCCCATGCTCGAGAATCCCGACGTGCTGCCCAAAATGGTCGCCGAGAGTGGCGCAATGAGCACCGATCTTATCGAGAAGGAGTCACCCGAGCAGCTGCGCGAAAAGACCCAGGCTGCCGCCGAGGCATGGTCACCTGTCGCCGACCGCATCTGGAACGACTCCGACGATCCGCTATATGCCAAGCGTCACGAGGATAAGTCACAAGGTATGGCCGATAGCGACATGCACAAGTTCGAAAAACAGGGCCGCACACTCAAAAACGGCGATTAATGCTGCCCTACACGACAAACGCTCAGAAATGAAGCGGAGCAGTCTCGAGACACATCTTCGAGGCTGCTCCGCCTTACCGTCAAAACAGTTTTACTAAGTTGCGGTGAAATAGGGACTAGATCGGCCTTCCAATAACCAAAACAATCCCTATTCCACCGCAACTTCTTTAAGTTGTTGAATTATCGATGCTATTCGAAGCGAGATTCCAGGCTCGACAGGCCGTTGAGTGTGAGGTCATTGGCAACCTCCGAGACGCGCTCGATAGGAACCGAGCCATCAGACAATGCCCACGTGCGATAGATACCGATAATACCCGACAGCAAAAACGCCAGATAGTAGTCGAACATCTCGTCCTTGAGACCTTGGGGCAGCAGATCGCGCTCGGCAATCTCGTGTTCGAGCGGCGAACGAAGACGAGCCATAAAATCATCGAGCGGAATGTTCTCGATCAGCTGACGATTGAGCACCAAGTTGTTACACAGTGCCTCGTTAACGGTTTTAAAGAAGGTCGCCGCCGCGCCCAGAGCGCGCTCGTTGGTGTCGCCGTCCATGGAAGCAAGCGTTTTCTCGACCGAGTCGACAATCATCTCCACCACATCGACGGCAATGGCATCGAGCAGGCCGTCAACCGTACCAAAGTGAACGTAAAAGGTTTTGCGGTCGACATTGGCCTCGCGCGCGATGGCACTCACCGTAATGTCTGCCAGCGGCTTTTCCATGAGCAGGCGCTCGAAAGCGGAAAGGATGGCATTACGGCTGCGAACGATGCGACGATCAAGACGCGGTTTGCTGGTTGCCATGGGCGTGTCCCTTCGATATGCGAGCATTCATCAACAGATGAGAGATAATCTACGTAAGAGGATTATCCCCCATACAGCACAAATATGCCCCGCATCATGAAGAACGCACGACTGTCCTACTGCGACTTAGGGTGCTTCTTCTTATTGAGTACCGACGGAGATACGCGAATACCATCGCCTGTCTGGCGCACATAGGCTTTATGAGCCGGCTTAGCGGTCCCAGAAGCCTTCTGAGCCTGCTTCTTGGGATCAACAGTAACAGCATTCGCGGGGTGAGGCTTAGTGGGCGCAGAGGGCGTCTGAGGCGTGCGGCCGAGCTTGCGCATCACGCGATCCCAGCGCGCATGGATGCTCTCGTTGTGGGCGCTCTTAAGGCCCAGCAGGGGCGCAGCCAAAATGGTCGGCGCAATAAACGTAATGAGGCGCCACAGCAGATAGCCAGCGGTCGAAGCCGACCCAAAGAAATGACCCAAGAACAATGCAAAGCCGCCCTCAGCGCCACCAGTTCCACCGGGCAGGGGGACCGCAGAGCTCAACAGCTGGACAAAGGCGCTCGCGGCCATGACCGAGAAAAAGTCGACCTCATGGTGGCCAAAGGCAAGCATCAGGAAATACGGCACGAGGTAGAAAAACGCGAGCTGCAGCATGGTGATGACCACCGTGAGCAGCATGGACGAAAAGTGGCCAGCCGAAAGCTTGAACTTCTCAGAGAAGGAGTAGATCTCGCCATCGACAAACGTGCGCCAACCCTCGATCTTAGTGGCCGAGACACCAATGCGCTCGAGCCAATTGATGATGCAATGGGCGACGCGCGTGACGGTCTTAGGCATGAGCGCGACGGCGAAGATGCCCAGCAAGATGCAGCAGTGCCCACCAAAGCTAAAGACACACAGCAGCGTCATGTCGCCATAGCGCTCGGCAAAAAACGGCATGCGAGCAAGCAGTAGGATAGCGCCCCAGGCAACGAGGCCAAACTGATACACGATAAAGCGCGTGAACTGCGTGGCGCCAGCCTCGCCGACATTTTGGCCCGCCTTGGTCAGGCGGTAGATCTGGGCGGGAGTCGAGCCCATCATCATAGGTGTGAGGTTGCCAAAGAAGATGCCGCTCGCCTCGACCGAAATCAGGTCGCGGATGCCGACGGGTGAATATGGGTCGAGCCAGACGGCGATCGCATAGGCCACAATGCCAAAGAACAGATACATGAACATGCAAAGACACGCGACAACGAGCCATGGCGCCTGGACGCTCGACATTGCGGCCCAGAACTGCCCCATCTGCCCGGTTACCACCAGATAGACGATATAACCCACCAGCACGACGCCGATAAAGATGGCGCCGCGGCGTGCGCTCTTATTGTCATCTCCGCCCGAGGCCTCAACCTCGACCTGGGGCTTAGACGTATGCTGAGAGGACTCCGTCATAAGACTCCTTCTAACAGTCAAAATATCTTGGATATTGTACCCGTAAGGGCCATAGGCAGAACGCAAAGCTCTGGTTCAAACGGGAATTGCAGACGGTTGTTTGAAAATAAAAAACCCGACCTTCCATGGGAAGGCCGGGTATCAGATGCGTGGTAGCCCGTACCAGATTCGAACTGGTGATCTCCGCCTTGAGAGGGCGGCGTCCTAAACCGCTAGACGAACGGGCCATAAGCCTCAGCAGAAAAGAAGTGGTAGCCCGTACCAGATTCGAACTGGTGATCTCCGCCTTGAGAGGGCGGCGTCCTAAACCGCTAGACGAACGGGCCACATGACATCTGCACTGCCGTGCTGCGAGGAAATATATTACGGGACAAAAAACGTCAGCGCAAGAAGAAATTCCAAATTGCCGAAAAATTGTCGGCAGGTTATGGAACACGCAGGTAAACTGGGTAGCTAATTCAAGTTGAGATGGACCAAAAGAGCTTCGCGCTCGTTGGAAATGTTGTCTTCGATCACGGCGTCGAGGGCGGAGTTGAGAAGCTGCCCCAGTTCCGGCCCGGGCTTGACTCCAGCACGAATCAGGTCGCCGCCGTTGATGGCGAGCATCTTGAGCGTATAGGGCTCCCCCGCCCTCAGCAGCACGTGCGCCATCGCGCGCATCTCCTCAATCGTCTCGACGTAATAGAAGCACGACGGGGCCTTGCCAAGTGTGTCGGCACGCTTGAGGTCCATGAGCTCGTCCATCAGACGCGGCGTGTCGACGCCCTCACCCGAAAGCGCGCGCATCATATTGAGCAGGCAGGAGCGCTCGGGGCGCAGCGGCTTATCGTGATATTTGATGAGCAGGCACACGTCGCGCACCAGGTCGTGCGAGAGAGCCAGGCGATCCATAATGATGCGCGCTTTCTTGGCACCGAGCTCGGGATGACCGTAGAAGTGTCCGCTGCCGGCGTGATCGACCGTAAAGCACTCGGGCTTGGAGACATCGTGCAAAAACGCCGCCCACATAAGGCTCGACGATGGCGCGACGCCGTCGCACAGCGCCAGCTCCCCTGCCACCGTCAGCACACGGGCGATATGCTCGTAGACGTTAAACGCATGGTAGACACTTCGCTGATCAAACCCGCGACCCGCTGCCAACTCGGGCACAGCGGCACAGATGAGCTCGGGATAGCGAAGCATCGCGTCTCCCCCATGACCGGTCGAAAGAATGCCCTCGAGCTCAATACCCACACGCTCGCGCGCCACGGCATCGAGCAGCGGCGCGCACTCGGCAAGCGCACGCTTAGTCTCGGGCTCAATCATAAAGTCCAGACGGCAGGCAAAGCGCACCGCACGCAGCATGCGCAGGGCGTCCTCGTTAAAGCGACGCTTGGGATCACCGACAGCGCGAATCAGCTTGCGCTCCAAGTCACCCTGGCCGTCGTAGCGGTCGACAAGCCCGCGCTCGGGATGCCAGGCCATGGCGTTGACGGTAAAGTCGCGGCGGGCCAGATCGTCCTCGAGCGAGGCGGCACGCTCGACACTCTGAGGATGGCGCCCATCGGTGTAAAAGCCATCCAGGCGGTACGTAGTGACCTCGATACGCTCGCCATCGGAAATAGCCGTGATTCCGCCAAATTTAATGCCCGACTCCACGACCGCGATATCAGCGGCCTCGAGCGCCGCTTTGGACTCCTGCCACAGGCCGCTACAGCACATATCAACATCGTGGTTGGGGCGCCCCATCAGGGCGTCG
This sequence comes from Collinsella sp. CLA-ER-H7, assembly GCF_040092345.1. NCBI lineage: Bacteria > Bacillati > Actinomycetota > Coriobacteriia > Coriobacteriales > Coriobacteriaceae > Collinsella > Collinsella sp. CLA-ER-H7. Next base: position 5,790 of record NZ_JBBNLT010000017.1, read on the forward strand.
CGCACCCAACCGCCTACGTACCAAGCCTCAAGACCAGCCGCCTCAAGCGCGAGCAGGACGCGCAGGGAGGCATCGGACGGTTGCGTACCGTTGAGCGAAACATTGCACATGTCTATGGCCTCCTGCACTTGTGAGCGTTAATCGATGGTTCTCAAGAAGTCTAGCAAGAAACGAGAAAGCGCGCACACGCAATTGCTTCGTCGATTCGATAAAACGAGACAGCAGACGCCACATACGTTCAGCGCGCAAAAAAACACCCGCCTCGGTAATCCAAAGCGGGTGTTCGGCAACGATGTATCGATGCGGCTAGCAGACCTGGCGAACCTCGATGTGCTTCTTATATTCGTCCACCTTGGCAAAATCGCCCAGACCGGGGCACTCGACCACGTTGGCGCCGGTAGCCATCGAAAGGCGCAGGGCGTCCTCGACGCGCTCGGGGGCGTCGTGCCACACGGACAGGAAGGCAGCGAGCGAGGAATCGCCGGCGCACACCGTCGACAGCAGCTTGACGTCGAAGGTGCGGTTGGCAAACCAGATGTGCTCGCCGTTGGAGAAGTACGCACCGGCGCCGCCAAGAGTCAGCAGCACATTCTTGGCGCCCTTGGCGTGCAGCTCGGCCATCGCGCCCTTGACGGACTCATCGTCGCCACCGCTCACCTTAATGCCAAAGATATCGAGCAGCTCATCGTCATTGGGCTTGATCAGCAGCGGCTCCATGGCAATGAGGTCTGCCAGCTGATGGCTCGAGATATCGAGGACGAACTCGGCCCCCTTGGCCTTTACGCGGCGCAGGACCTCGGCCAGGAAGCCCTCGGAAGTGTTGGGAGGCAGCGAGCCACTGATGACCAAGCAGGTCATGTCATCGAGCGAATCGATGAGCTCAAACATCTCCTGCTCGTTGGCCTCGTTGATGGCGGCACCGGCGTTGACCATGTTGTACTCGGTGTCGGGGCCGGCGTTGAGGAACACGTTGACGCGCGTGATGCCGTCGGTCCACACGGGCTTGACGGGCACGCCCAGGGCCTCGGCGCCCTTGACGATGAACTCGCCCGAGAAGCCAGCGAAGAAGCCAAGGATCGTGGTGTCGACACCGTAGTGGTCAAGCGTAAACGAGACGTTAAGGCCCTTGCCGTTGGGCGTATAGACGGCGTTGCGAGTACGCGTGACGGTGTTGGCAGCAAGGCCGTCGCAGGCGATGTTGTAGTCAATGGCGGGATTTGCAGTGAGCGTGTAAATCATGAATGTTCCTTTCACGAAGCAGCGTGTTAATGAAAGTATATTCCACGCATCGGTAAAAGGCTAGGACAACTCGGTGAACGGTGTGGAAGCGATGAAGTACGGCGGGACACCTCTCCCCTGTGGCGGAACAAAAAGGCGCCCCAGCCGAAACCGGGGCGCCGCATGCGCACGAATATGTCGCGTTTCGATTACTGACGATCGAGCTTGCGGACAGCAACGCGCTTGCTGTACTCGTCGACGTGACCGAAGTCGCCGATGCCGACGGACTCGGCAACGTTGGCGCCGGTGGCCATAGCGAGCTTCATGGCCTCCTCGACGTTTTCGCGATCCCTGTACCACTTGTGCAGGAACGCAGCGAGGGTGCAGTCGCCGGCGCAGACGGAAGAGACCAGCTTGATGTTGAACTCACGCTTGGCGTACCAGATGTCCTCGCCGTTGGAGAAGTAAGCGTCGCCGCGGCTACCACGGGTGAGCAGCACGTTCTGAACGCCGGCGTCGTGAGCCATCTTCATGGCAACGCGGACCTCGTCGTCGGTGTCAACCGGCACGCCGAAGATGGCCTTCATCTCGTGATGGTTCGGCTTGATGAGCAGCGGCTTCTTGTGAGCGAGCTCCTTGAGCTTATCGGAGGACAGGTCCAGGACGACGTCGGCGCCACGGGCCTGAGCGTGCTCCATGACCTGAGCCAGGAAGTCAGGCGTAGCTTTGGGAGGCACGGAGCCGGAAACGATCAGGCACTCGAGATCGCCCGCGGTGTCCAGGATGTTGTAGAGCTCCTCCTGGTGCTGCGGCGTGATCGGAGCACCCGGGTTCAGGATGCCGTACTCGTGCTGGCCATCGTTGACGTAGGTGTTAATGCGCGTGATACCGTCGGTCCAGACCGGGCGGCAGAGGCAACCCAGGTTCATGACCTCCTCGACGATGAACTTGCCCGTGAAGCCAGCGAAGAAGCCGAGCGCGACGGTGTCGACGCCCATCTTCTTAAAGGCGAAGGACACGTCGAGGCCCTTGCCGTTAGCCGTGTAGCTGGCCGAGCCGGTGCGGACGTTCTCGTCGGGCTCGAGCGGAGAGCTCGAAACCGTCATGTCGACAGCCGGGTTAGCGGTTAGCGTGTAGAACATTTACAGTACCCCCTGTATATGTGAGGGCCGCGTGGCCGGCCCATTCCAACCACGCGGTTACCTCTGATACCAAATTAGCGAGCTGCGGACTCGAGCAGTGCCTTGACCTCGGCGGCGGTGTTGCAGGCGAGCGCCTTCTCGGCGAGCTCGTCGCACTCGGCCTTGGTCCACTGGCTGATGGTCTTGCGGGCGCGCAGGATGGACGGAGCGCTCATCGAGAACTCCTCCAGGCCCCAGCTGATCAGCAGCGGCTCGAGCAGCGGATCGGCAGCGGCCTCGCCGCACATACCGACCATGATGCCGGCCTTCACACCGCTCTCGATGATGTTCTTAAGCGAGCGGAGCACGGCGGGATAGTACACCTGGTACAGGTTGGAGATGGTGTCGTTGCCACGGTCGGCGCACATGGTGTAGCCGATCAGGTCGTTGGTGCCGATGGAGAAGAAGTCGGCGACCTCGGCCAGACGGTCTGCGAGCAGCGAAGCGGCGGGCGTCTCGACCATAATGCCGACCTCGATGTTCTCGTTGAACTTTCGACCCTCTTCGGACAGCTCGGCCTTGCACTGCTCGACGAGCTCCTTGACAGCCAAGACCTCCTCGACGCAGGTGACGAGCGGGATCATGATCTTGACGTCACCGAAGGCGCTAGCGCGCAGCAGAGCGCGGAGCTGGACCTTGTACTGGTCGGGATTGGCCAGGCAGTAACGCACGGCGCGGAAGCCCATGAAGGGGTTGTCTTCCTTGACCATGTGCAGATACGGAATCTCCTTGTCGCCACCCACATCGAGCGTGCGGATGATGACCGGAGCACCCTTGAGCGCGCTGGCGACCTTACGGTAGGCGTTGAACTGCTCCTCCTCGGAAGGAAGCTCAGCGGAGTCCATGAACAGGAACTCGGAGCGGAACAGACCGATGGCCTCGGCGTCGTGATCGAGCGCGTTGGGCACGTCATCGGGGTTACCGATGTTGCAGGCGATGATCTTCTTGATGCCATCGGCAGTCACGGACGGCTTGCCACGGAAGGCCTCGAGGGCTGCCTTCTCGGCAGCGAAGGCCTCGGCCTTGGCGGTGTAGGCAGCGAGCGTCTCCTCGTCGGGATCGGCCTCAACGATACCCTTGCCACCGTCGACGACAACGGTCATACCGTTGCGCAGCGCAGTGCAGCTATTGGAAACCGAAAGGACAGCAGGGATCTCAAGGGCGCGCGCAATGATCGCGGAATGCGACGTGCGGCCACCGGTCTCGGTGACGATACCGGCAACGTGGGCCTTATCGATCGTGGCGGTCATGGACGGCGTGAGGTCGTGCACGACAACGACAGTGTTCTCGGGCAGGACGGAGAGGTCGACGACCTCCTTGCCCAGCAGCTCGGCCAGAATACCGGTGCGGATGTCGGCGATGTCGGCCGCGCGCAGACGGAACATCTCGTCGTCCATGGACAGGAACATGTTCTCGAACATGGTCGAGGTGTCCATGAGCGCCTGCTCGGCGCAGGTACCGCCGTCAATGGCGGCGTTGATGGCGTCGGTCATGCCCGGGTCCTGAGCCAGGACAATGTGTCCGCTCATGATCTCGGCCTCGGCCTCGCCCACCGTCTCCTTCATGTGGTCGGCCTGAGCCTGGGTCTTCTCGCAGAAGACCGAAAGAGCGGACTGATAGCGCTCCTTCTCTGCTGCCGAATCAGCAACCTCGTGCGGCTCAAACGTCAAGTCGGGATCGACGGCAACCATGACGGTGCCGATACCGATGCCCTCGGAAGCGTTGACTCCCTGATACATTCCCATTCCTCTCTCCGTGTCATGTGATAAAGCGTTTTGCCATATCCATGACAAAAGAGCGCAGCTACCTTACAACAGGTCACTGCGCCCCCAAATATGAACTTAGTTGTTCAACATGCGACCCGTTTGAGTTCTACTCGCCAAGACCGCTCTTGATGAGCTCGATGGCAGCAGCCAGAGCCTCGGCCTCGTCAGCGCCGTCGCACTTGACCTCGACCTCGGTGCCGCAGGGGATACCAGCAGCCATGAGGGCCATCGGGGACTTGCCGTTGACCTCCTTCTCGGGGGTGACGACCGTCACGTCACAGGCGTACTTGCCCATGGTGGAGGCGAACAGACCAGCCGGACGCATGTGCAGACCCTGAGGATTAACGAGGGTAGCCTTCTCAGAAACCATAGTTGACTCCTTTTTTGTGTTTAACCCCTGTCATGCATGTGGCAGGAGTCAGATTCACGACGTTGTTTATATTAACTCACATCAAACGGTTTTTCATTATGTTTCAGACGAATTATTGGACAGATGTGTTTGTCTTCCGCTTGCTCGCCCACAGGGGCCCGCGCGCGGCCTGTGAGATTTCCTGCTCTACAGTCCTGCTCGCACGAAGAGCACATTAAGTGCTCTTCGGCTCGTGCGGAACTCGCGATAAATCTCACAGGCCGCGCGCGGGCCCCTGTGGGCGAGCAAGCTGCGGAAACCCAGTCGGTCCTAAATAATATCATTCTGGCTGATGAACTGTTCGCGACAAAGACTCGATGGGCAGCTCCCTCTATGCCCTTTTATAAGTTGCGGTGAAATAGGGACTGAATTTGGGGTTGAATCGTTTAAACAGTCCCTATTTCACCGCAACTTATGGGAGGGATAGAAAAAAGGCGGAGGCCCTGGAGAGGGGCTCCGCCTTATATACAGGGGGCGATGTTATTCGCGTACCGTGGAATTAGACCAAGCGGGAGTTGATCGTCTTGGCGATCTCGGCGGCGTCGGTGGAACCCTTGACGGTGGCACGGAAGTCCTCGTCCATGAGCGCCTCGGCGACCTTGGACAGGATCTTGAGGTGCGTGGTTCCGGCCTGGGCGCCGGGGATGAGCAGGGCAATAGCCACGTTGACGGGAGCGCCGTCCATGGTGTCCCAACCGGTCACGCCGCACTCGTCCTTGACGACGATGACGGCAGCCTCGGTAATGGCATCGGACTTGGCATGCGGGATAGCGAAGCCCTCCATCATGCCCGTGGTGCCCTCGGCCTCGCGGGCCAGGAAGGCGTTCATCACGGCGTCGGCGTCGCTGGCGATACCGGCCTTGACGGCCTGGTTGGAAACGAAGCTCAGAGCCTCGTCACGAGAAGCGAAGTCCTCGGCGACAAAGACATTCTCGACCTTCACGAAGTCGGCAGCCTCGGCCTTGGGGGTCTCTACGGCAGCGGCCTTGGGGGCCTCAACCGGCTTGGCTGCAGGAGCGGCCTTCTGGTTCTTCTCGAAGTCGTACTTCTTGAAGGCTACGAACAGGATGCCACCGACCACAGCGCCGATGAGGATCGCGAGGACCCACAGCGGACCGTTCTCGACAACGGGCAGGACCAGGAAGCCACCGTGAGGCGCCGGATCGTGAACGTTGAACATAATGGTCAGGATCGAAGCGATAGAGGAACCGAGCATCATGATGGGCATGACGGGCCAGATGTTCTTGGTCATGAACGGAATGGCGCCCTCGGTGATGTGGGTGCAACCAAGGATGAGGTTGACGACACCGGCGTCATGGTCCTCCTGGCTGAAGTACTTCTTGCCGACAACGACGGCGAAGGTGGTGATCAGCGGCGGAACGATGCAAGCGGCGGAGACGGCAGCCATGAAGTTGGTGCCGAAGTTGTAAGTGTCGGTGCCAACACCGGCGGCCAGAGCCTCGGTGAGCATAGCGGTACCAGTGACGTAAGCAGCCTTGTTGACCGGGCCGCCCATGTCAAAGGCGCACATGCAGCCAATGGCAAGACCCAGGACAACGGCGCCAGAGGCGGACAGGCCCTTGAGGAAGTCCATCATGGCGGTGTTGATGGCAGCCATGGGCCCGGAAATGCCGAGCATGACCAGGCCGACGATGGCCGTCGAGAACAGCGGGTACAGGAAGATAGCCTTGAGGCCGTCCAGGTTCTTGGGCAGACCGGCAAAGACCTTCTCGAGCAGCAGGATGACATAACCGGCGAGGAAGCCGCCGACGATGCCGCCCAGGAAGCCGAAGCCCACGCCGGCGCCGCCGGCGTCGATCATGCCGGTCTCGGCGTTAACAGGCAGGCCCTGGATGGCGATCATACCGGCAACAAAGCCGGGGACGAGCGCCGGGCGCTTGCCGATGGATTCGGCGATGTAGGCGGAAAGCACCGGAACCATGAGGTTCATGGCGATGCCGCCGATGATCTTGAGCATCGCAGCAAAGCTGTTGTAGTCAGACGCCGTCGAATCGAAGGACGTAATGCCCCACAGGAACGAGACGGCGGTCAGAACACCACCGGCAACGACGAAGACCAGCATGTGGCTGACGCCGTTCATGAGGTGCTTGTAGATGATGTGGCCGATGGACTCCTTCTCCTCGACCTCGTCCTCGACATCGGCAGCAGCCGCAACCGTGTCGTCACCCTTGGCGGCGAGCGCGCGGTCAATCAGCTTACCGGCGGCCTCAACGGACAGGGCCTTGGAAACACCAACGGAAACCATGGGCTTGCCGGCGAAACGCTCAGCCTGGACATCCTTGTCGGCTGCGACGACGACGGCCTTGGCACCAGCGATCTCACTCTTGGTGAGCTCGTTCTCGACACCGACCTGGCCATGAGTCTCGACCTTAATGGTCAGACCGCGCTCGGCAGCTGCCTTCTCCAGCGCCTCCTTCGCCATGAAGGTGTGCGCAATGCCGGTCGGGCAACCGGTCGCGGCGATGATGTCAAACTTAGCCATGTGTCCCTCCTTCTTGAGTACAGCGCCCGCGGGCGCTCCCCTACACGCGCTTCGATGCGCGTTTTTCCACACTTGAAAGATACCAACCTACCGTCCGTGTGAGAAGAGACAAGGCGCAATTCTCCGGTGAAAGGTTCTTTCATAACCGTAAACGGCAAGTGAAAGTTTACCATCAACACTTGAAACGGCAAGGTGTATCTTGTAATTGAAAATGCCCGTATACTATGGCATTGCAAATCAAGTTAGATTTTCATGCCAACCAGGAGCCATCCATGACCGATAGTAGCAAAAGCGCACTTTCCCTCATTAGTACCCACCAGGGATACAGCGAGTCCGAGCAGCGCATTGTCGACTATATATTGGAGCACCAGTCCGAGGCGCCACGCCTCACGGCGGCTCAGCTCTCGCGCGCCGCTGCCACGTCCGAAGCGACCGTTTCGCGCTTCTGCCGCAAGCTGGGCTTTGGTAGCTTCCGCAGCTTTCAGTTTTCGTTGGCGAGGGATTTGGAAAGCCAGCGCAACGAGGGCCTGACCGACGAGGTCTCGCTCGACAATATGGAGCAGAGCCTCAAGAACATCCTGGCTGCCAAGGTAAGCGAGCTTAATGCGACCATCGACGGAATCGACCACGATACGCTGGCGGCTGTTGTGCATGCCTTTAAGCATGCAGGGGTTATTGAGTTTGCAGCCGTGGGCAATACGAACGCGGTCGCGCTCGATGCGACGTTTAAGTTTTCGCAGCTGGGCCTGCGCTGCATGGCGAGCACCATTAGCGAGACATCAATCGGCTTTGCGCTCACGTTACGCCCGGGTGACGTCATCGTGCTAATCTCAAACTCCGGTAAATCGCGCCGACTGAATCGCATGGCAAAAGCGGCTCGCAACTGCGGCGCAACCGTAGTCGTCATCAGCAGTGACAGCAAATCCCCGCTCGCGCGCCTGGCAGACTACACTTTTAATACCGTCAACCACGAAGCGCTGCTGACGACGGGCGACTTTGCGTTCTCCAAGATCAGCGCCACGATGATCATCGAAGTCATCTACAACTTCCTGCTGCCCGAGATTGAAGACGCGCGTGAGCATATCAGCTACTACGAGGAGCTCATCCAGCCGGATAAGGTTGTGGAGTAAAACGCGTAGTGGGACAAAAATTTCAGTCTATTTTGTCCCACCAACACCGCTGATACGACCTAACCTCGAGCTTCTTCGAGCATCTGCTTTGCGTGGACCAAGCTTGCCTCGGACTGATCGCCGCTCAACATGCGGGCGATCTCGGCGATACGCGCTTCGCCGGTTACCTCGTCCAAATGCGTCTGGGGAACATCGCCCGGTTCCTTGTTGACGACATAATGCTTGTCGGCCATGACGGCGACCTGCGCCAAGTGGGTTACGACAATCACCTGATGCGTAGCGGCGAGATCTGCCAGCACGCCCGCGAGTGCACGCGCCGTGGAGCCACCGACACCAGCATCGACCTCGTCAAACACAAGCGTATCGACACCGTCCGCATTACCGAGGACAACTTTGCTTGCCAACATGACGCGGCTGAGCTCGCCGCCCGACGCAATTCGACGCAGGGGACGCGGCGTCAAACCAGCACCGCTACGGTATAGCAGCTCGTAGCTCGAAGGACCAACGGGCGTCCACTCAGCACGGGGAAGATCGCGCGACTCCCAGACGAGCTCGGCGCCGCCCATTTCCAGGCGAGCCATCTGGCGGCCAACCTCGTGGCAGAAGCGCGGGGCCGCCGTATTGCGAGCGCGCTTAAGTGCCTTGGCAGCGGTAAACAACTCGCGCTCAGCGCTCCCGAGTGCCTCACGCGCCTTTTTGATCTGCTCATCGCCATCATCGACCAGGGACAGCAGCTCTTGCGAGCGATCGCGCATGGCAAAAACATCGTCCATGGTAGGACCCCACTGACGCAGCAGGCCCTTGAGGTCGGAATACCGCTCACGCATGCGAGCGAGCTCGCGCGGATCGAAGGCGACGCCATCGCGATAGGCACGAAGTTCGTTCGCGCAATCCTCAAGGGAGATACAGGCATCCGAAAGTGCATCGGCAATGTCGCCGAGTTTGCGATCGACGGTAGCCATTCGGGAAAGCTCTGCCACGGCGCTGTTCACGGCATCGAGCGCTCCCCCTTCAGAGGCAAGCGATGCATGGGCATCGTTAGCCGTGGCAACCAGTACCTCGGCATGTTCGGAGCGCGGCAGCAGTTCCTCGAGTTCCTCATACTCGCCCGGTTTGGGGTCGACCTCGCCGATGCGCTCGAGCGCAAAGCGTGCTTCCTCGACGCGGCTCCCCTGCGCACGCGAGGTCTCTTCGACACGTCGAACCTCCTTAGCGGCAGCGCGCGAAGCCTTAAAGCAAGCACGGTAGTGCTCGAGTGCCTCGAGCGCAGAGCGCCCCGCCCACGCATCGACCATCGCAACGTGATGTGCCGGATCGAGCAAGCGTTGGTGCTCGTGCTGGCCGCACAAATCCATCATCACGCCAACGCGCTCCGAAAGCTCGCGCACACTGGCGATGCGCCCGTCAATCTTCACGCGGCTGCGGCCCTCGGCAGAAAGGCTGCGCTGTACGGTGAACCCTTCCGTGTCGTGCGGCCCGTCGAAGAGTCGTGCCTCGACGCTCGCGAGCGCCTCGCCCTCGCGCACCGTCGACGAATCCGCGCGCTCGCCCAAAATAAGTTTGAGGGCCGAGAGCAGCGCGGTCTTGCCGGCGCCGGTCTCGCCAGTCAGGACAGTCAGGCCGGCACTCGGCACCAGCGTCGCCTCGCGAATGAGTGCAATGTTAGAAACCTGCAGCTCATCGATCATGGCGGACTCCGTAGAATACGCGGCTCACCGAGTTGTAAAAACTCTCGGGGCCGTAGTCGAGCAGCAGCACATCGCCGGGGCCTCGGCGCACGGCCACGCTCTCGACCGTGCCGTCGCAGGTAATAAACTGTCCATCGATAGCGATCGCCGGAACGCTCGGACGGTCATCAGACATAAAGATTTCGACGACATCGCTCGGCGAAGTCAAGAAAGCGCGAGCTTGAATGGTGTGCGGCGCAATGGGTACGCAGACCATGCCCGTATAGTCAGGGCTCACGATGGGGCCACCGGCGCTGAGCGCGTAACCCGTAGAACCAGTCGCCGTCGAAACGACGACACCGTCACCGCGTAGGCGGTCGATATGGTGACCGGACACCGTGATGTCAAACTCGACCATATCGGACAGGGGGCCGCGCGTAAGCGCCATGTCGTTGAGGGCGAAGGTGCGCACGACATCCTTCGTACCATCTTCGCGCACGGACACGATATCCGCGGCGATGGTAGCGCGACGGCTCACATGCAGCTCGCCGGACAGGGCGTCGCTCACGACCTGCAGAATGTCGCGCTCCTCGGGACTCGCAGCAGTTAAAAAACCCAGGTGACCATAGGAAAGACCGAGGATAGGAATCTCACGATGGTTGAGGATGCGGGCAGCGCGCAGCAACGTGCCGTCGCCGCCGAGCGTAATGACCAGATCGGAGCCGTCAATATCAGGCGTGCTCTGAATCTTGGATCGCTGGTCGGCAGCCCATGCGACCTCATAGCCCTGGCGAGTCAGCCAAAGCTCGAGCATCAGGCCGCTCTCGACCGCCTCTTGCTTGTAGTAATTGGGAACCAGAAAGACCTTCATAGCGTTGCAGCTTTCTCGCTCATAACCGATACCTGGGATTGCAGCTCGTCTTGCGAGCGATCGCCGGGGTCAAATCTCGTGCCGTACAGGAAAAACTCAACGTTGCCCTTGGCACCATGAATGGGCGACACGCACACATCGACCGGGAACAGGCCCTTGGCAGCAAAGAGTTCAACCGCCGCCACGAGTGTATCGCGGCGCACGGCGGGATCGGTCACAATGCCGCCCTCGCCCACCAGCGCCGCCGGAGCCTCAAACTGCGGCTTTACGAGCGTGCAGAATGCACCCGTGGGCTCCAGGCACGCCAGCACCGCATCGATAATGTTCGCGATGCTGGTAAACGAGACATCACACACAGCCAAGTCGATGGTGCCGGCATAGCCAAGCTCAGGCAGCTGTGTCACGTTTGTGCGCTCATGCAGCGTCACGCGATCGTCCTGACGCAACGACCAATCGAACTGGGCGCGACCCACGTCCACCGAGACAACGGTCGCAGCTCCGCGCTTGAGCAGGCAATCGGTAAAGCCGCCGGTAGAGCAGCCCACATCCAGACAGGCAAGGCCCGTCGGATTGATGCCAAACGCATCAAGCGCGCCTTCGAGCTTAAGACCGCCGCGGCCAACATAGGGAATGCGCCCCTTCACGTGCAGCGGCAGGCCCGGGGTCACCTTAAGGCCCGGCGAAGTTAAGCGCTCACCGCCACTCGAGACCAAGCCGGCCATAAGAGTGCGAAGGGCATCCGCGCGATCGGCGCAGATGCCCTGTGAAATCAGTTCGTCATCAAGACGCACGCGTTTCATGAATGCCATCAACCATTCGTATCCGGAGATGCGGCCTAGCTATCTTGGGATTCGTTTGCCGCATCCTCATCGTATTCCTGCTCGAGCTTGTCGGCCTCACGCGGCGTCAACTCAAACTTGTCGACCATATCGACCGCACGGGAGCCCAGCTCAATCGCTTCGTCAAACAAATCGAGCGAACGCTCCAAGGAGGTATCCTTGGAGCGAACGGTAGCGATAATCTGATCCAGACGGTCCGAGATCTCATCAAAGTTACGGACAGAACCCTCTGGCATGGCTACTCCTCGACGGAGTCGATGTCAGCCTCGGCGGCGTCCGCATCCTCGGCCAGCACGCCAGCCTCAGCTTGGGCAACCGCAACCTTGGCGGCAGCCTCGGCAGCCTGCGCCTCCTCGCGAGCGCGATCTTCGGCCAGCAGCTCCTGGTACAGGTCCTCGCCCGGCAGCTCCTCGCTGCGAGCGATCTTGCCCAGCACGCCGTTGACGAACGACGCGGACTGGTCGGTGCCATAAGCCTTGGCAAGCTCGACGGCCTCGTTTATTACGATGGCGTCCGAGACCTCCTCGTCGGTGAGGAAACGCATCTCGTAAACGGCGATACGCAGCAGATTGCGGTCGGCGCCGGGCATGCGCATAAGATCCCAGTTCTTGGCAACGGAGCGCAGAGCGCAGTCGATGCGGTCGATATGCTCGTAGGCACCGCGGCAAAGCTCCAGCGCATAGGGGTCGAGGGGACCCTTCGAGATCAGGAAATCGCCCTCGAGGACGCGCTCGAGCGGACTGTCCGTGGCCTCGGCCTGGAACAGCAGCTGCAGCGCCTGACTGCGGGCAAGCGTACGCCCGCGATAAACCTTAAGGCTCAAAGGTTACTCCTTGGGGAAAACGAGGCCGTCGATGCAAACGTCAACACGCTCAATCTCAACGCCCACCTGGGCATCGATGGCGGCGACCACGGCGGCGCGAACGGCCTCGGCGAGTTTCTTGAACGGATAGCCAAAGAACACCACGACGCGCACGGTGAGTGCGAGCTTGTCGCCGACGACCTCGGCCTCGACCGCCGGCTCAGAAGCCGGGGCCTTGGACGAGAGCATCATGGAGACAAGGTTGGTGGCAAGGTCCTTGACGCCAACGGAGGCGATGCCCTCGACATCCGACACGGCGCGCGAGACGATGGCGGTCAGAACATCGGGTGAAATGCCGATGCCGTCAATCTTGATTTCCTGGGGCATGAGTCCTCCTAGAAGAGTTGGTTGCTAGACGCGGGAGACGAACTTGCCGTCGCGGGTGTCAACCTTGATGACCTCGCCCTCGTTGAGGTACATGGGGACCTGGATGACAGCGCCGGTGTCGATCGTGGCCGGCTTGGTGGAACCCTGGACGGTGTCGCCCTTAAAGCCCGGGTCGGTCTGGACGATGGTGGTCTCGATGAACATCGGCGGGGTCACGCCCATGAGCTCATCGTCGGCGAAGAGCAGCTGGCAAATGTCGTTCTCGCGCAGCCACTTGGAGTTCTCGCCCACCATGTCCTCGGGAACGGGAACCTGCTCATAGGTCTCGTTGTCCATGAAGATGTAGTCGGCGCCATCGTTGTAGAGGTACTGGAACTCACGGGTGGTGAGCATGACGCTCTCGAACTTGGTGCCGGCGTTGCAGGTGTTCTCGACGACGCGGCCGCTCTTGATGTCGCGGGTCTTGTAGCGCACAAACGCGCCACCCTTGCCCGGCTTGACATGCTGGAACTCGACGATGGTGTAGACCTTGTCCTTAATGCGGAGACCGAGGCCGTTCTTGAAGTCGGCGGTAGAAATGGTAGGCATAGCGACCTTTCTTGTTATGGGCAGAACGCACAAGCGTCCAAATTACATACGACCGAAATTATACACTTGCAGACGGCGCCTGCAGCGAGCGCATAAAAAGAGAACGCGGGGCGCCCGAATTGATCCGGACGCCCCGCCCCAAAAATCTATCGAAATGGGCTAGCAATCGATGACGTGCAGGTCGTGCGGGGTCTTGGTGAAGGGCTCGTAGCCGTTCTCGGTGACCACGCCGTAGTCCTCCAGACGCACGCCGCCCACACCGGGCAGATACACGCCGGGCTCCATGGTGATAACCGAGCCGATCTCGATGGTGTTCTTGCTGCGGTTAAAGTTGGGCAGCTCGTGGATGTCGATGCCCACGCCGTGGCCCAGACCATGGTTATAGTAATCGCCATACCCGGCATCGCCGATAATCTTCTTGGAAAGCTTGAAAATGTCGTTGCCCTCGACGCCCGGATGGATGGCGGCGACGCACTCCTCGTGCGTACGGCGCACGAGCGCGTACAGGTCGAGCTGCTCCTGCGTGGGCTCGCCCATCACGACGGTGCGCGTCATATCGGAACGATAATCGCAGTAGCCCGCACCGTAATCCATGAGGACAAAGTCGCCCTTCTCAATCACGCGGTCGCTCGGCACGGCATGCGGGTTGGCGGTGTTGGGGCCGCTCGCCACAATGGAGCCGAAGGCCAGGCTGTCGGCGCCGTTGGCGAACATAAAGTTCTCGAGCTCGTTGCGAACCTGCTTCTCGGTCATACCGGGCTTAATAAAGCCGAGCATATGCTGGAAGGCGGCGTCAGTGATCGACTGCGCATGCCGCATGAGCTCGATCTCCTCGGCGTCCTTGATGGCGCGCATCTTACGGATGTCGTCATGCATCAGCGGCAACATGCAGGCGACGGAACGGTCCTCCAGACCACGCTGAATACCCTGGTAGAAGTTGATCTGCATGTCGTCCTCGACAGCGCAGACGCGGCACTTGTTGGCTGCGATCTTGCCGGCGACCCAACCGGGGATGGTGCCCTCGTCCATGTCGTAGACCCAGAGGCTGCCGGCGGGCGTGTTCTCCTCAAAGCTGTTGAGGTAGCGCGAGTCGGTATGGAACAGGCACTGGTCAGCCGTAATAAACGCCGCGTGCGGGAACTCGAAGGTGTAATCGAAGACGCCCTTCACGCCCGTGAGCCAACGAAGATTGGCCTCGTCGCGTACCACGATAGCGTCGTAGCCGCGCTCGACCATCAGGGCACGGACACGTTCGATACGACCGGCAGGACCGGCAGCAAACTCAGACATGCAGATTCCTTTCTTATTGTCTCTATAAAGACGGGACGGATCTCAACCGAACGACGGAATCGCATGCGATCCGCAACCGATTGAAAACCCGCCCCTCAACATGATACGAAAGACGATGGATGTCAATAAATCTTAGAGAAGTTCTTTGCGAGAAGCCAAGTAGGCGTGAACATGGCGCTCAAGAACCTCGTCCTCAACGCTCGTTAGACGAATGGCGCCAAGTGCCGCGGGCAGCGGCAACATGCTGCGGTTCGAGCGAGCGAACTGCTGCTTTCGGAACTCCTCGATATATGCGGCAGGCTCCAGATCGAAGGCAAGTTCCTCGATACCAAAGTCCTCCAGGCAGTCATCGACCTCAAAGACGTAATCGATATCGAAGTCGCAGGCATCATGTGCTAGGCGAGCCTCAAAGCGCATGCCCTCGGACAACAGCTGGTAGGCAGGGACCTGCGAAGCGGCATCGCCCAAGCAAGCGCGCAAGGTACGCTCCCCCGTCTTACCAAAATCGAGCGCATGGCGGGCGCTCGGGTTCGTGGCCATCAGTACGTCCTTGCGGGCAGTCTGAGACCATTGAACGGCATTGACGAGCGCGACCTCCTCGCCCGCGAGAATCTCGGGGACGGTCTCAGTAAACTGATTCCAGCGGGACTTACTGCTCGAAAGCATGGTGCCAACAAGTACCACAAAGCCGAGCTTGAGGTCCTCGGGGTCCGCCTCGCGAACAAGGTCGAGGTCGCACACGACCAAGCCCGGTTCGGGACGGCACGCGATAGCGGGAAGCGCATTGGCCGACGAGGCGACGAGCGGCTTCATGGTCGTCGCGACCGTGAGCATGGCGTCGAAGGTCGTCGGCAGTAAGGCGCACTCGGTGCGACCGCACCACTGATTGGCACACCAACAAACGACCGAGCAGGTCGCCGTGTCGCCGACAGCGACAACGAGATCGTCGCAGGTAATGCCGTTAGCCGACAGGGCGCCAAAGACGGTATCGGCGTCGACCAGCGTCGCGCCATCAGGAGAAACCTCAAGCAAAAGCTGCGACACGGCAAAACCGGCGTCGACCAGCGCATGCTCGACGACCTCACCAAAGCGCTCGGATGTAGCGTCGCTCCAAACCACCATCGCGCGCTTAGGCTTGCCCACAGCCGAGGAAAACATGCGCGACAGCTCATCGAACGCGCCCAATCCGACGCGGACATCGACACTGCGGTTTTGGAAATTGATCAGTTGACGGCGAATCATAGCAGCCCACGCTCCAAAAGCATCTCGGCACAAAGGTAGGAAACGTCCTCGAAGGACTTGTTGCGAATATCAAGGGTAAGGTCGGCGGCCTGGCGATACAGCGGACGGCGATGCTCAAACAGGCGCGCAGCATGCTCGGGCGAACGGAAATCGGGGCGCGTGTCGGACCGACGAATCTGGCGAATCGAATCCTCGAAGTCGCCCTCGAGGTACACGCACGTACCCATTTCGTGCATCAGTTCAATATTCACCGGCGTTTCGACGATACCGCCCCCGCACGAAACCAACAGGCTGCGCTCGCTTTGGAGCGAACGGAGCGCCGAGGTCTCGAGCTCGCGAAAACGATCCTCACCCTCGGTCTCAAAAATCTCGGTTACCGACTTGCCGCAACGGCGCACGACCAGACGGTCGGTATCGATAAAACGCCGCTTGAACATGGTGCCGACGTTGCGCGCGAGCGTCGATTTGCCCGCGCCCAAAAAGCCGATAAAGAAGATATGGTCGCAGCCGTGTTTGGTGTGCTGGGACATGACGAGACCTATTCCTCGCAGGGAAGGTCGCGCAGGGCCCGGCGCTCAAAGATACGGAAGATCTGCGTATACCACAGGTCCTGCGTCGCCTGCGGCTTGACCAGAATAGTATCGACGCCGGCGAAGTTGCCGCTCCACACGTCCGTGTAGAGCTGATCACCGATCAGCACAGCCTCGCCGGCTGTGGCGCCGAGGCGCTTAAGGCCCGCCTTGAGGGCAAACGGCGCCGGCTTCATGGCGTGGCTGATGGCCTCGAGTCCCAGCTCGCGTGCAGAGCTCATGACCTGGTCGCGATGCCAGTTGTTGGACACCATGCACAGCTTAAAGCCTTTGGCGCGGGCGGCGTCGAGCCAAGCGGAAACCGCGGCGGGAACCTGCTCGGTGTCGCGCGGCACCAAGGTGTTATCGCGATCGAGCAGAATGGCGCGCTTGCCGTCGGCCCACAGGGTATTAAGGTCGATGCGATCGACCGAGGCAACGTATCGTTTGGGGCTAAAAATCCTCATGCTAATTCCAAGACTGTTGATGCTCTTCGTAGGTTTGCGAGAAGTACTCCTCGTCCTGCGTAATGTAGAAATACAGGTCATCAGAGTCGGTCGGCTCAAGGGTGGCCTTGAGCGCCTCGAGCGACGGAGAGCAGATGGGCGTGGGCGGCAGGCCCTCATGCTTATAGGTGTTATACGGACTATCGCTCTGCAGGTCGTCGGCGGTAACCTCGCCACCGGTGACATACATCATGGTCGCATCGCTGTTGAGATAGCGCAGACCGTCGAGTTTGCCGGCAAGGCGGTTGTAGAAGACCGAGGCCACGTGCGCACGTTGATCGGCGTTGAGGCCCTCGCGCTCAACGATAGAGGCCAAGTTGACGATGTCGTAGTCGGACATCTCCACACCGTAGCGTTCCTTGATCTTGGCTTCGCAGCTCGCAAAGTCAAGCGACTTGTACTCGGTCTTAAACTGATCGAGCATAGCGCGAATCACGCCATCGGCCGTCGGCGAATCACCCAACGAATAGGTCTTGGGGAACAAGAAACCCTCGAGCGAGTCGTTGGCGGCGCCCTTAAGGAAGCTATAGTCGTCCACGTAGTTGGAGGCCTTGGCCTGGTTGAGGAAGTCTTCCTTAGAGATGCTGTCATAGGCCTGGGCCACACGGTCGGCGACTTGATCGACCGTCAGGCCCTCAGGGATAGTCAGCGTATTGGAGCCCGCGTTGGGGCCTTCCATGAGCTGCTGAACAACCTCGGTCGCATCCATGAGTGTGGTGAACGAATAATCACCAGGCTTGAGCGACATATCGGCGTTGAGCTTTTTCACCGCCGCATAGTAATCCTTGGGATTTTCTACGATATGGTTCTCGGAGAGAATCGAAGCGATGCTGTCACCCGAGGCACCATCGGGAATCGTGATAGTAACCTGCTGGCCTGCAACGACTTTCGCACCCTCACCGCCAAAGAAACCCTTGACGGCTGGCACGACAAAGAAAACGATCGCGACAAGCGCAAGCACGGCAACAACGCCACCGATAATCATAGGCACCGGGGAGCTTTTCTTTTGAGCACCGCGACGAGCATGCGTGTTGTAGCTCGAGCGGGTCGCCGGAGCAACGCCATGCGAACCACGAGCGTGATGCGAATGCGATTGGGGGGCCTGCGTTCGCTGGGTAGGTGCCTGCTGCTTAAAGCGGGTGCCGCCTGCAGGCTGGGCCGTACGAGCAGTGGGCTGCTGAGCCGCGTGAGAAGCCGAATGCTGAACCGAACGAGCAGAAGGCTGCTGACCCGTCCGTTGAACAGGTTGGGCCGAACGAGAGAAGGACTGCGCCGGGCGCGCGGCAGACTGAGCTGCGCGCTGCGTCGGCTGTGCCGGACGCTGGCCAGGCTGGGCAGGGCGCGACGCCGGCTGCTGTGTACGATTCGGCTGGCGGGGATCGGAAGCACTAGGCATGCGAAACCTCCTCGTTTTTACGATCGAGCCACGTCTGCAAAAACAGGCTGGCGGCAATCATGTCGATCTTGCCCCTCATCTGCTTTTCGTTGAGTCCCTGCTCGCGCAGGATACGCTTGGCCTCTTGCGAGGACAGACGCTCGTCCTCAAACTCCAACGGAAGATCGAGCTCGTCGGCAATCTTTTGCGCCACAGCGGCAACGCGCTCGGCCTGAGGGCCAGGTTCACCGGCCATGGTCAGGGGACGTCCGCTTACCAGGATGTCGGGCTCATAGTCCTCAACCAGGTAGCGGAACGTCTTGGCCATACCGGTGACCTCGGCAGCCGGAAGCACCTTGACAGGCATCGCCATCTTGCCATCACGGCTCGAGACGGCGATGCCAATCCTGGTCTCCCCTATGTCCAGCGCGAGCGCAACCACAGTGACTTCTTAGATTCTTAGGCACCGAGCGCGGTCTTAGCGGCCGCGAGGGCATCGGCGATGCCGGCAGCATTCTTGCCACCGGCCTGGGCCATGTTGGGACGACCGCCACCGCGACCGTCGACCAGACCCGCGATCTGCTTGATCACGTTACCGGCGTGGAAACCGGCCTTGACGGCGTCATCGGAGCCGGCAGCGAGCAGGGCCGGAGTGCCCTTCTCAGTCACGCTGGCGACGACACAAGCGACAGGGCCGGCGACCTTCTGATGCACGGTATCCCATACGTTGCGCAGGTCGGCAGCCTCAAGGCCCTGGAGCTCAGCGACAACGAGCTTATAGCCGTCGAGCTCGACGGCGCCCTCGATGGCGCTGGAGATGGCGTCGGAGGAGCCACCGGTCAGAGCCTTCTTGAGCTTATTGAACGTCTCGCGCAGCTCGGCCTGCAGGTTCTCCACGCGAGCGGGAACCTCATCCACGCGGCACTTGAGCGCAGTAGCAGCGGCGTCAACGAGTGCCAGGCGGTCGGCCATATAGTCGAGGGCACCCTTAGAGGTCACGGCCTCGATACGGCGGACATTGGAGCCCGTGGAGGACTCGGAAATGATCTTGAACAGGCCGATCTCGGCGGTGTTGGCAGCGTGTGTGCCACCGCAGAGTTCGCGGGAGAACGGCTGGTCCTCGGCGCCCACGGAGACAACGCGGACGACGTCGCCATACTTCTCGCCAAACAGGGCGACAGCGCCGGCGGCCTTAGCCTCGTCGATGCCCATGACACGGGTCACGACCGGCTTGGAAGCGAAGATCTGCTGGTTGACCAGGTCCTCGACAGCCTTGAGCTGCTCGGAGGACAGGGCCTCGAAGTGCGTAAAGTCAAAGCGCAGGTGCTCGGGCGTCACCAGCGAGCCGGCCTGGGAGACGTGCTCGCCCAGGACCTGCTTAAGGGCGGCGTCGAGCAGGTGCGTGGCGGTGTGGTTGCGGCGCAGGAAGCCACGGCGCTCGGCGTCGAGCGCGGCGGTCACGGTAGCACCGACGGCCAGCGTGCCCTCGGCAACGTGGGCGACGTGAGCATACAGGCCGTTGTGGTTCTTGGTGTCGGCAACGGTCAGAACAACGCCCTCGGCGGAAAGCTTGCCGGCATCGCCCTGCTGACCACCCATCTCGGCATAGAACGGGGTGCAGTCGAGCACAACCTCGACATCCTCGCCGGCGGCAGCGGACTCGACGGACTCGCCGTTGCGCACGATGGCGACAACCTTGGCGCCCTCGATCACATCGTTGTCATAGCCGTCGAACTCGGTCGCTGCGACCTTGTCGGAAAGCTCAACCCACACGTCGTTGAAGCTGCCCCAGGCGTCGCCCTTGGCATTGGCGCGGGCGCGGGCCTTCTGGTCCTCCATGCAGGCAGTGAAGCCGTCCATGTCGACGTCGTGGCCAGCGGTGCCGGCGATCTCGACGGTTAGGTCGATGGGGAAACCAAAGGTGTCGTGCAGCTTAAAGGCAACATCGCCCGGAAGCACAGCGCCCTCGGCAAGCGCTGCCAGTGCCTCATCCAGGTAGACGCGACCGTTGTCGAGCGTCGTGGAGAAGCGCTCCTCCTCGGAGGCAACGATACCCTTGACGAGCGCGACGTTCTTGAGCAGCTCGGGATAGGCCTCGCCCATCTGAGCGTTAACCTCGTCGATGAACTTGGTCAGGAAAGCGCCCTCGATGCCCAGCAGGCGACCGTGGAACACGGCACGACGGAGCAGGCGGCGAAGGACGTACTCGCGACCCTCGTTACCGGGGAGGATGCCATCCGAAATCATAAAGTCGACGGCACGGGAGTGGTCGGCGATGATGCGCAGCGAGCGGCTGGCACCGGAGTAATCGTCGGCGTCATAGGTCTTGCCGCTGATCTCCTCGCCCAGCTTGATGAGATGCTGCATCAAGTCGCCGTCGTAGTTAGCGGTCTTGTGCTGCATGATAGCGGCCATGCGCTCCAGACCCATGCCCGTATCGAGGTTGCGGTGCGGCAGCTCCGGCATGGAGCCGTCCTCCTGGCGGTCGTACTGGGTAAACACGAGGTTCCAGAACTCAAGGAAGCGGTCGCAGTCGCAGCCGGGCTTGCAGTCGGGGCTGCCGCAACCGACCTCCTCGCCCATGTCAAAGTAGATCTCGGAGCACGGACCGCAGGGACCGGTGGGGCCAGCGGCCCAGAAGTTGTCGTCCTCGCCCAGACGCGAGATGTGATCCTCGGCAACGCCCAGGGAGCGCCACACGTCGTGAGTCTCGTCGTCCTCGGTAAAGACGGTAAAGTACAGGCGGTCGAGCGGCAGCTTGAACTCCTTGGTGATGAGCTCAAAGGCCCAAGCGCAGGCCTGCTGCTTGGAGACGCCGCCAAAGGAGAAGTCGCCGAGCATCTCAAAGAAGGACAGGTGACGGCCGTCCTCGCCGATGCAGTCGATGTCGTTGGTGCGGACGCACTTCTGGCAGGAGATCGCGCCGATCTCCTTCATGGTCTTCTTGCCCTGGTAGTACTCCTTAAACTGGTTCATGCCGGCGTTGGCAAGCAGCAGCGAAGGATCGTCAGGAACAAGAGACGAAGAAGGATAGAGCTTAAGACCGCGCTCCTCAAAGAAGTTGAGGAACTTGGAGCGGATCTCGGCCGTAGTCATTGACGGGTAGTCAGCACTCATAGAGGGAATCTCCTCGGTTTCACATCGAAACAGTTCAAACGTAACGATATTACCATCCCACCGCGCAAGTGCAAAAAAGAGGGCCGGCACAATGCCGGCCCTTCAGCGAAATTGCATGTTAGCGCGTATGAATGTTAACCCGAATTACCCCGCTAGTTGTCGTCATCGTCCATGGAGCCGTCGATGCCGGTTTTGGTGTCGTCGTCCGAGTTGGAGTCATCGTCCTTGGCGAAGGGGTTCTTGAAGAAACCCGTCGCATCGGGCTGCAGGCCCAAAAGCTTGATCCAAGGATTATCGAGCTCGGGCTTGGGCATAGCCTGGGCCTCGGGCGCGGTCTCATTGCCGATGAGCTCGGACTCGTAGATGAAGGTGTCGTCGCCGAGTGCGTCGTAGGCGGCGACCGGGTTGCCATCGGCATCGCGGTACGGTGTGCCCTTAAACACGGCGCCGTCATAGGCCACAAGCTGGCGGCCGGTCTCATTCTCGAAGTAGTACACAAAGATACCCTTGAGGGCCGCACACAGCGGGATGGCAATAATCATGCCGATGGGGCCCATGAGTGCCGAGCCAATAACGAGCGCCGTGAGGCTCATGATGGGATGCACCTGCACCGAGCTCTGCATGACCTTAGGCGAAATCACGTTATCGGTGACGTTTTGCGCGACCATCGTCACGATAAGCGTCCATAACGCCAACATGGGGCTGAACATAAAGCCGAGTACCGTGGCGATTGCTGCGCTCACCCAGGGACCGACGACCGGAACCAAATGCATGATGCCGGTAAAGATAGCCATGAGCGCCGCATACGGATGGCCGATAATCATAAAACCGATAAGGGCGAGGAAACCACCGCAGATGGACGTCACGACCATGCCACGCATGTAGCCGCCGACCGAGCGAGAAAGGATGGCGACCATAAAGCGGTACGAGGTCTCCTTCTCCTGACCGATGATGGTGCAAATCTCATGGTGCATGCGAGGGTAGTCGCAGGCCATCCAGTACGCAAGCACCAGACCAAGGAAGATCACGAACAACTGCGAGGCCGTATTGGTGATGAGCGGGAACACACCGCGGCCAAGCTCGGCAGCGATCTGAGACACATACTTCGATGCCACGGTAACCAGCGACGAAAGATTATCGTCCAAATACTCCTTGAGCGGCGTGTTGTTGAGCGTCTTGGCATGCGAGATCATCTCGTTGAGGTCGCCACCCGCAACACGAAGCTGTTCGGGCAGGCGGCTCAGGACTTCCATGATCTGACCAAAGAGAATCGGCGACAAGATGCAAACGACACCGACGAGCACAGCAACAACAACAATAAGCGCGATAAGCGAACCGATGCCGCGATTCACGCCATGGTGCTCGAGCCAGTTGGTGATCGGGGACATCACAAAAGCAATGATGGAACCGACGGCAAGAAACTCAATAACCGGTGCCAAGATGCCCATAAGGTTAAAGATGACAGCAGCAATAACAATGCAGCCGACAACAGCCCAAATGCGCAGCGTCAGAATGCGGGTGTCACGCAGCACGCGATCGGTTTGTTGGGGGTGCTCACTCATGAACGAACCATCACTCCGTCGGGATCGATCTTGTCCTGAATCTTCTTAAGCGTGCGGCGCAGTAAACGCGAAACCTGCACCTGAGAAATACCCAGCTTCTTGGCGATCTCGATCTGGGTCATGCCCTTCACAAAGCGCAGCTCGATCACCTCGCGCTCGCGCGGCGAGAAATCACGGATGGCTTCCTCGATCACTAGGCGGTCATCGGTAAAGTCGAGCTCGTTGTCATCGTCGGCGTAACGGTCGAGAATCGAGGGGGCATCGTCGGAATCGGACGCACCAGGAGCCTCGATGGGCACCGAGGTATAAGCCGAAGACGATTCCATAGCCTCGAGGACCTCATCGACAGTCACATCTAGATACTCAGCGATCTCCTCAACCTTGGGCGAACGCTGCAGCTCGTTGGTAAGTTTGTCAGTAGCCTGGTTGACCTTGGCGGAGAGCTCCTGCAGACGACGCGGTACGCGCACGCTCCAGCCCTTGTCGCGGAAATGGCGTTTGATCTCGCCCAGGATAGTGGGTGTCGCAAACGTCGTGAACTCGAGTCCGCGCTCGGGATCAAAGCGGTCGATTGCCTTGAGTAGACCCAGGTATCCGACCTGCATCAGGTCGTCGAGCGGCTCGCCGCGGTTCTTAAATTTGTTGGCAAGAAACCTTACCAGGTTCATATGGGACATGACGAGCTGCTCACGTGCGTCCGGATCACCGGTCTCTTTGTAGCGACGAAACAGCTCGCGGGTTTTCTCCTTGTCCCAAGCGGTCTTACCGCTCCGGGAACGTTCGGTCATATTAGATATCCGCCTTGAGGTCGAGGGAAAGCGTCAGGGGCGCCACAGTCTTTTCGTAGGAATCGCACACGCTCGCCAAAATGAGCTCGGCATATACGGCAGCCTGGTCATCCTCATCGACAGTCGCCTGATCACCAAAGGTAAAGGTCATGCCTACGTGAGATTCGTCGACATCGAATTTGATCGAGATATCGTCGGAATCAACAGCCGTACAGCCAAAGATAAAGGCTTCCTCGGCGGCCATACGAATATCCTCGATGCGATCGACGGACATAGAGCACAGGGCGCCGACATTAGCCGCCGTCATACGTACGAGGCGTGCCAGACGCGGATCCCCGGCAACAGTCAGCGTGATGGGGCAAGTTGCTTCGCTACTCATCGCAGGACTCCTCGGAGGTCTCGGCGGGCGTGTAGGTGTAATACTGGGCTGCTTTAGCAGCAGGCTTCTGTGCATCATCGTCACCAGCAGCGACATCGTCCCCGGCTTCGCCAATCAGGACGCGCTCGGTCGGCTGCTCGGCTTCTTCGGCGGCAGCGGAAAGCTTGCGCTCGGCGTCGGCCGCGGGAGCCTTCACCTTGTTAAAGAGCTTCTGAACGGCACCGGCCGCAGAGTCGGTCACGCTCGACACAGCATTGCTGGCCTCGGCCATGCTGCCCGTAACCTCGGAAATGTCGCGGACAACCGCCTCAACCTCGACGAGGTTGGAGGTAAGGGCATCAACTGCCGTCTTGCTCGACTTGAGGAGCGGCTCAACCTGCGCCAGCGCGGGGGTGAGCTCATCGACAGCGCCATCGAGCTTTGCCACCACGGGCTGAGCCTCGGCGATCGTGTTGTTAAGGTCGCTCACCGTCTTGTCGAGCGAATCAACGACGGTGCGGGTCTTTCGCAGCGTGAGCGCGAGCTCGATAACAGCCCACACACCGGCAACGGCGAGTAGCAGCAGGGCGATTTGAATGGGACTCATACAAGCCTCCCGAAGGAATCGAAATACAGACGCTTTTCATGGTACCCCAAAGAAGGGGAAAGATACCCTAAGGGAATGTGCGAGGTCCCAAGGACCTACTTGGGCGCATTGCCGCTACGGTCGCGCTCGCTTTGCTCTACGCGCCATTCTTCCCAACCGCGGCCGGCAGGTTGCCAGAACGCGCCGCGCTCCAGTCCCTCGGGCAAATAGCGCTGATCGACCCAGCCTTCGGGATAATCATGTGGATACTTATACACACCGTATTCATCGCTGCCCGGGCGATGGCGATCGCGCAGATAACTCGGCACCTCGCGAAGCCCACTAGAATGGATATCGGCCAGCGCCGCATCGATCGAAGCCTCACACGCGTTGGATTTTGGCGCCAAGCACACATAGAGTGCAGCCTGAGCCAGGTTAATGCGGCACTCGGGATAGCCAATGACCTCGGCAGACTTAAACGCGGCATGCGCCACCAAAAGCGCCTGCGGGTCGGCGTTGCCAACATCCTCAGAAGCGTGAATCATAATGCGGCGAGCGATAAACTTAGGATCCTCCCCAGCATCGATCATGCGCGCGAGCCAATAGATCGTGGCATCGGGGTCGCTACCGCGCATGGACTTGATGAACGCACTGATGATGTCGTAGTGCATGTCGCCGTTTTTGTCATACGTAAAGCCGCGACGCGGGTTGGCGATCTTCACGTCATCCACGGTGATGGGATAGCGCTCCCCCGCCGCAGGCGCTGGCGTTCCCTCGGTATCGGGACGCGTGACGGCAATCTCGCTCGCAAGCTCGAGCGTCGTGAGCGCCGAGCGAGCGTCACCCGCTGCCAGCGTGCAAATGGTCTTGACCGTATCCTCATCGGCCGAGAACTTACCGTTCAAGCCCTGGGGTGCCTCAAGCGCACGTTCAATAAGCGTGGCGATATCCTCATCCTTCAGATGCTCAAGCTCCACGACGCGATCACGTGAGAGCAGTGCCGAGTTGACCTCGAAGTACGGGTTCTCTGTCGTAGCGCCAATCATAATGACGGTACGGTTCTCAACTGCATGCAGCAGGGCATCCTGCTGCGACTTAGAGAAGCGGTGAATCTCATCGATGAATAGAATGGTGCGGCGGTCGTACGTATTCAGGCGCGTCTTGGCCTCATCAATCACGCGACGCAGGTCCTTCACGGTACCCGTGACGGCGCTGACCTCGACAAACTCGCTCTTGGTATGGTTGGCGATAATGTGGGCCAGCGTCGTCTTGCCCGTACCGGCAGGCCCGTACAGAATCACGCTCGAAAGCACGTCGTGCTCGATCGCGGCACGCAGCCATGAACCCTTACCGACGGCCTTTTGCTGGCCCACGTACTCGTCGAGCGAATTGGGGCGCATGCGCACCGCAAGCGGCGCATTCTGAAAGGAACGCTCGCGCGTCGAAGCAGAAAAAAGATCGTCCATAGCCATCCCGTGTATCAATCAAATACTTTTTCCACTAACAGTATACCGAATTAATACGAACTACCGTTCGTTAATATAGGTACGGTGCGGAAACTTCAGACCAGGGAACAGCTTGCTCGTCAACTCGCAGAAATAACCGTCCGTCATACTCGCGATATAATCCACCACGGCTTGATCCTTGTCGTCCTGCCAGGCATAGGTGCGATCATAGTAGGAAAGCTGCTGCTCAATGCGCGAAATATGGTGCTTAAAGATGTAAGAGGACTCGTCGCCACTGTTTAGATCCCGCAGGCAACGGTCGTAGAGCTTTACGAACGCCTCGCGCAGCTCCGCCTCGGAATCGCCTTCGATACCGCCCTTGCTATAGATCTTCTCGTAGTTCTCGCGCTTAGCTCGGCGGATTTCCTCAAACAGGTCCTCGCTCATCTCGATGCGCGGCTTACCATAGCTGTGCTCAACGATATCGATGGAGGCATGCGTGAGGATCCAACTGTTGTAGGCACCGCCCCGGCCATCATCAAAAGCGTCGGGCGAAAGCAGGCCCGCCGCGATCGCATCCTGACGGTCACGACCGACGTAGGCAAGAATATCCGAAATGCGAACGACGCAGCCCTCGAGCGTCATGGGACGCAGATGCTCAATTGCGCTATAGCCCGTGGCAATGCAATCCTCAACCGTCTGGTCAAACTGGTCAAAGGAGCTCATCTCCGAGAGCTCAAACACACGCTGCTCGTACTCGCCGTTATGGCATAGCACGCCGTCGAGCGTCTGGAGCGACACGTTGCGGCCATACAACGCGTCGAGCACGCGGACCGACTGCACGTTATGGAAAAAATAACGCCCCGTACGCTCGTGATAGATATCGTTGAGGAAGCGCTCGCCGGCATGGCCGAAAGGCGTGTGTCCCAAGTCGTGGCCCAGGCCAATCGCCTCGATCAGATCGCAATTGAGCCCCAGGGCGCGACCGATATCGCGCGCAATGCGCGAGACAAGCTGCACGTGCAAACCGCGGCGTGACAGATCGTCATTGCTACGGAAGCTAAAGACCTGCGTTTTACCTGCATAACGGGTATACGCCGGAAGATGAAGTATCTTTTCGGTATCGCGCATAAACGCCGGACGCATAAGCGTGCCTTTGTCGGCGGCGCGATCAATACGACGAATAGCCTGATCGTCGTTGCAACGATACGAGTTGACATAGCCCGAAGCACGATCGGCGGCAATGCGTTCGACAAGTTCGGGCGACAACACCGAGGGGATACGGTCCATGCGCGCCTTAATGACGGCCGTTTCTTGATTAGATGCCATGGCATGCTCCTTAAGAAGGATGCGCAATCGGTTACAAAGTGCAGCCCACGACCTCGATTATGGCAAAAATCGGCACTAAAAACGGGAGCAATGGCAGGGAGCGCGATTTTGTGAAGAGACAGGAGAGGACCAGGGCCAGGAGTGCGACGGCAAATGCCACGATGCCACCCATAGGGTCGAGCGTGCAAAGCGCGAAGAGTGCCTTGGCATCCCCCATACCGATGCCCGGGATTTGGCGAAGACGACGCCAGAGGGACTCAGTCAGCACGAGAGCAAGATAAACAATGACGGCAAGACCCGCGTGGTCAAGCGCTGTGTTCAAACCGAGGTCGAGCCAAACACCCGCCAACGCCGCCACGGCACATGCGCCGGCAAGCCCATTGGGAAACCGTCGCTCTCGGGCATCAATTGCCACGCCGGCAAAGATGCAAATCCAAAACGGGATATAGACCATCGGACGCCTCCTCGAGCTGCATCGCAAAAGCAAAAACCACCACAAAGGTGCCTGTCCCCTTTGCGGTGGTTTTGGTGGTGGTTATTTGGCGCCTTGCATGACCTCGTCAAGGGTAACGTTGACGGCGTGCTGCGTCGGCACCCAGTCGACCTTCAGGAACAGCGCGGCCACCGTGATGGGGATATAGCTGAACATAAAGATCGGGAAGGTAAACAGGTTAGTCACCAGACGCCACTTTTGCGCGCAGTGAATGTGCTTGTACTCAAAGATAGTCGTGAGCAGCGCCAGGATAAAGAAGGTCTGATACATCATGGCGAAGGTCATAATGAGCGAAGCGGCGCACGCCTGCATCTCGACTTCGGTAGCCAAGAAGCCGTGCGAAAGACCGCCCACGATCAGGAACGTCGCATTGGCGAGCATCGAGATCAGCGATAGCAGCATGCCCGGGGCGATGGTCATAAACATGTCGTAGGCAGCAAAGCGATGATAGCGGAAGGTCGATTTGACCAGGTGCTTGCCATAGGTAAAAAAGACCTGATAGAAGCCCTTGGTCCAGCGCATGCGCTGTTTCCAGGACGCCTTAAACGTCACCGGCTGCTCGTCAAAGAACTCCGCCGGCGCATAGCCAATGCGAATGCCGTGAATGGCGCAGAACGTGGTGAACTGGATGTCCTCGGTCAGCGTGTGGAACTGCCAACCGTGCATGCCCTCGATGACACTGGCGGAGATGAGGTAGCCCGAACCCGAGACGGCGCAAGACGTCTTGCAGATGTTGCGCGCGTTGTTGAGAAAGCGCGCCTCGCGCAGATACCACGTGGCATTAGCCGCCGAGATCCACGAGCTGCCGAAGTTCTTGGAATTGCGATAGCTCGTGACCACATGGAAGCCCTGGTCAAAGGCATCGTTCATTTTGGACACGTAATCGCGGGAGATAACGTTATCGGCATCGAAGATAAAGTAGCCTTCAAACGTGTCGGGATACTCGTTAAGGATGCGGTCGAAGCCAAAGTCCATGACCCAGCTCTTACCCTTACGGGCAAGATCATTGCGCTCGTAAACAATGGCACCTGCCTCGCGCGCGAGCTGTGCGGTGTTGTCGGTGCAGGCGTCGGCAACCACGAAGACCTCGATAAGCTCGGACGGATAATCCTGGTCCTTGATGGAGCGAACGAGGTTGGCAATCACGGCCTCCTCGTTATGCGCAGCGATAAAGAAGGCATAGCGGTGGAGTTTTTTGGCCTTGGGAGGCGCGACCTCGCCACGAAGAGCGCCGATGACAAAGAAGACCACCTGGTACAGAAAGCAGACCGTGAGCAGCGTGACGACAATCTGGTTGAAGATCACGATGGGTGTGTTGGTTTGTAAAAAGGCGAGCATGCAGGCTCCCAGCAACGCGTTACGTAAACAATCGTATATCTTACCGCAGGCTTACCGAGTTCAAGAAACCACCTAATACTGGCTAGGCTTCGAGCAGACCGAGCTGCGGGACGATTTCGTCGCCAGCGGCAGTACGGCCGAGCGAACGCGGGGCCAGATCATCCAGAACCGCCGCAAGATCCCACGGCAGCTCATCGCGGCACTCAATACGCTCCCCCGTCACGGGATGATCGAATGCGACGCGCCAGGAATGAAGGAATTGCCTGGTCAGGCCCTGATCGGCGCGTGCATCGCACTTGCCGTAAAGTGGATCGCCCACGCAGGCGTGGTTGATATGGCGCATATGCACGCGAATCTGATGTGTGCGGCCCGTAAACAGGTGGCACTCGACGAGCGTATAGCCGTCGTCAAAACGCATGGAATCGAAGCGCTCGAGGACCTTAAAGGTCGTAATGGCCTGGCGCGCGAAAGGATCGTCAGAAACCGCCATCTTGACACGGTCGCGCGTCGATCGGGCAATACCGGTGTTAATGGTTCCCTCGTCCATGGCGATGTGCCCGTGGACAAGCGTGATATAGCGGCGGTCGAGTGTGCGCGTACGGATAAGATTTTGGAGCGCGCGCTGGGTGTCGTCGTCCTTTGCCGCAAGCATGAGACCCGAGGTATCGCGATCCAAACGATGCACGATACCGGGGCGATCCTCGCCCTGCACGGTGCCCAGATGGTCGATACCGCAGTGATAGACCAGGGCATTCGCGAGCGTACCGCTCTCATGACCATGCGCAGGATGGCACACCAGGCCACGCTGCTTGGAGAGCACAATGAGATAGTCGTCCTCATAGCGAATGTCGAGCGGGATGGCCTCGGGAATCACATCGGTGGGATCGTGCGGCTCAGGCAAATCGACCGAAATACGGTCGCCGGCTCTCACGGCGTACTTTTTAGACAGACAGGTCTCGCCATTGACACATACGGCACCGCCCTCAATCAGATGCGCGCAGGCAGAGCGCGTAGGGCAGCCGTCATTGGAGCCCAGATAGGCGTCAAGACGCTGACCAGCGCAATCGTCGGCAACGAGAATATGGATGTCGGCCATTAACGCTCATTCCTTTCGCGAATCTTGCGGGCACGCTCCCCACGCTGCTTGGCTTTGCGCTTGGCGCGTGCCTCATCACGGGCATTGAGCTCGGCAGTCGCATCGACTTCGCGGGCCGCAGGGCTCAAGAACATGTAGCCGATGAGGGCAAGCACGACGCCTACGGTGATGCCGATATCGGCCACGTTAAAGACGGGAAAGTCGATGAAGGTGGTGGCAATAAAATCGGTCACAAAGCCAAAAGTCAGACGGTCGATTGCGTTGCCAATGGCGCCGCCCGCAACCATCGCCATGCCCACGACCTCAAGATGGGCGAGCTGGGATGCACGGAGCAAGTACACGGCAATGGCGACAATGACCGCAAGCGCCAACACAGCGAAAGCGACGCCATGACCCTCGCCCATGCTAAAGGCGGCTCCGATATTGCGAACAAACACAAAATCGATCACACCGGGGATAACAGTCACATGCAAAGCGTCGCCCACGGCACGAACCGCAAGCTTGGTCAGCTGGTCAACAAGCAACACAACGAGCGCTACCCCACCAGCAACCCCCAACCGCCAACGCAAAGGCGGCGTCATATCCCCAGCACGACCCAAATCAATCCCCTACCCTCAAGATCATCGAATTACGTTTAATGCAAAGAACTATCTTATATTGCCATACGAAGAACGCACGACATATCCACCAACGCAAGCGAAATAACCAGCTAAAAAGGAAAGCGGCATTCCGAAAAACAGAATGCCGCTTGAATGTGACACAGGTAGTCAATGGAGACGTTCTTGTTTGACTAGTCATTTAAGAACGTCCCCAACGACTAGTTCAGCGCCTCCGCGCAGCGCTTGCAGATATGTGCGTGGCCGTTGTACTCGCCGACGGTGGTGCGGTAGTTCCAGCAACGGTCGCAGCACTCGCCCTCGGCAGCCTCGATGGCAACGGAAAGCTCCTCGCCCTGGGTCAGCTCAACATCAGAGACGATGTAGAACTCGGCCAGGTCGACGGCCTTGTCGCCGGTCAGCAGCGCGTACATCTCGGCGGGAACGACCGCCTTGACGCGGACCTGCTGGCTCTTAGTGAAGGTGCCGGCGGAGCGGGCATCCTCAAGGGCCTTGGTCACGGCGCTACGAAGCTCGAGCGAAGCCTCGAGCACGCCCTCAAACTCATTGGCCTCGTCGACAGTAATGGGCGACTTGTACCAATCGAGCAGCGCGGCGTACTTCTGGTGATCGACGCAGCCGGCGGGCGCATAGGCCATGGCCTCGTCGACCGTGTAGGACAGGATCGGCTGCAGGTCGCGCATGAGCATCGAGAAGAGCTCGGCAAGCACGGTCTGGGCGCTGCGGCGCTCGAGCGAGCCGGGCTTCTCGCAGTACAGACGGTCCTTCAGGGCGTCGAGGTACACGTTGGAGAGCTCGGTAACCACGAAGTCATAGAGTGCACGGTAGGCGCGCGGGAACTCGTAGCTGGCGTAGGCGTCGTCGACCTCGGCCTGGACCTGGGTCAGACGGGCAACCATGAGCTTGTCGAGCGGCAGCAGGTCGGCAAAGGCGACACCGTCGGTCTCGGGCTCAAACTGGCCCTCGAGCTCGGAGAGCAGGAAGCGCAACGTGTTGCGGAAACGACGGTAGGCATCGGACGTACGGGCGAGAATCTCGTGGTCGATGGAAACGTCAGAGCTGGTGTCGACCGAGGCGACCCACAGGCGGATGATGTCGGCGCCCATCTCGTCACAGACCTTGTTGGGGTCGATGACGTTGCCGAGCGACTTGGACATCTTGCGGCCCTGGCCGTCGAGCGTGAAGCCCTGCGAGACGACTGCCTTGTACGGAGCGTGGCCGTTGGCACCCACCGAGGTGAGCAGCGAGCTCTGGAACCAACCGCGGTGCTGGTCGGAGCCCTCGAGGTACACATCCGCCGGGTACTCCAGCTCGGGGCGATACTCGCAGACGGCCTTCCAGGAGACGCCGGAGTCCCACCACACGTCGAGGATGTCCTTATCGGCCTTGAGGTGATGGCCACCGCACTTGGGGCAGACGCAGGCCTCGCCCAGGTAGCTCTCGGGAGCGTCGGTGAACCAGGCGTCAGAGCCTTTCTCGTGGAAGAGCTTGATGACGGCGTCGAGCGTAGCGTCGTTCATGACCTTCTCGCCGCAGTCGGCGCAGGTGTAGCTGGGGATAGGCACGCCCCAGTTGCGCTGACGGCTGATGCACCAGTCGGGACGCTGCTCGACCATGGCGCCGATGCGGTTGGCCGCGTGGGCCGGATACCACTTGACGTTCTCACGGACCTCTTTGCCAGCCTGCTCGCGCAAACCGGTCTTGTCCATCGAGACAAACCACTGGTCGGTGGCACGGAAGAGCACCGGGTGCTTGCAGCGCCAGCAGTGCGGATAGCTGTGCGTGATCTTCTTCTCGAGAACCAGGGTGCCGCGCTCGCGCAGGAACTCGATGATATGCGGGTTGGCCTCATCGGTATCCATACCGCTGAAGGGACCACCGGTGCCAAACTCCTCGCCGGTGTAGAACTTGCCGTCGTCATCAACCGGCATGCAGATGTCGGTGATGCCTTCCTTGAGGCAGGCGAAGTAGTCGTCGACGCCGTGGCCGGGCGAGTTGTGGACGATACCGGTACCGTCATCGACACCGACGTAGTCGGCCAGGAGCGCCACACCCTCAACACCGTCAAAGATCGGCTGCTTGTAGTGGATGTGGTGGAACGTCTCGGCGGGAACCACATAGGGCTCGCCGTCGACCATGACCGGGGTGTACTCCCAGCCAAACTCCTCGCAGCACTTGGGAGCCAGGTCCTCGAGCATGACCTCGGCACGGCCATCGTGCTCAACGGCGACATAGGCGGCGCCGGGCTTAAGGGAAACGGCCTGGTCAGAGGGGATGGTCCACGGCGTGGTCGTCCAGATGATGAAGTCAACCGGGCCGTCGAAATTCTCGAGACCGGCGGGCTTGGAGGTCATCTCGAAGCGCACGAAGATGGACGGGCTCGTCTCATCGGAGTACTCGATCTCAGCCTCGGCCAGCGCGGTGTGGCAGTGCTTGCACCAGTGAACCGGCTTGTGGCCGCGATAAATCATGCCCTTATCGAACATGGCCTTGAAGACCTCGATATCGGCGGCGTCATGCTGGTGATAGAGCGTCAGATAGGGGTTGTCCCAGTCGCCGAGCACGCCCAGACGGCGGAAGCCAGCCTTCTGAAGCTCGATGTTCTCGACAGCGAACTCGTTGCAGAGCTCACGGATCTTGGCCGTGGGGGTCTGGTTGAACTTCTCGGTGCCGAGCTTCTCCTCGACCTTATGCTCGATCGGCTGACCATGGCAGTCCCAACCGGGGACATAGGGAACCTCATAGCCCTGCATCATCCAGTAGCGGTTGATCATGTCCTTGGAGATCTTGTTCATGGCATGGCCGATGTGGATCGGACCGTTGGCGTACGGAGGACCGTCGTGCAGCACGAACTTCTTGTGACCCTCGTTCTTCTTCAGAACCTGCTCGTAGACCTTGTTATCCTGCCAGTCCTTGAGTCGCTTGGGCTCGGACTTGGAAAGACCGGCACGCATGGGAAAACCGGTCTTGGGCAGATTCATCGTCTGCTTGTACTCGTTTGCCACGGTACCCCTTTCATGTCGTGGGCGCGCACGCCCGTTGGGCACCAAAAAAGCGCCCGTCCCTACAAGCTGGGACGAAGCGCCACAAAACGGGCAGCCTGCCCGTAAAAGCTCTTCGCTTAACCACCCAGCTTAGATGCCCTCGCCCGCATATTCGCGCGCTCGCATCCGTTACTCGGCTGGCCTGTATCGACGACCATCTCGGCGATGTCTACTAAGACGAACCTGCACGGCACGTCCGTTGGGACCGCAGCTCCGGGGTGATTTTCATCGGTCGCATGCACGGGTTCTCAGCGCTCCCCGCTCTCTGTAGCATGCGGACGGCCGACTACTCGTCCCCATCAACGCTTATGCGGAGTATGCTAGCACGTTCCGCGCCGGCGAAAAACCCTCAACACTGGTTTTATACGTTCGAAATTTCTCGCTATTACAGCCCTTCTCTAGGAGCAAAATACCTGAAAGCACTTTATCGAACGAAAGAAGGTTGCTATGCGCACGATTGGAATGAGCGACTACACCGTTGGCGAGGATTGCTTTACCGAGCTGCCAACCGCACTGGCGGAGTACGGCGCGAAGAAAGTCGCCATCATTGGCGGCAAGCGAGCCCTGGCTGCGGCGCTGCCGGGAATCGAGGCGGCACTTGAAGGTACCGATGTCGAGGTCCTGGAGACGCGCGTCTATGGCACCAACAGTACGCGTGCCAATATCGCCAAGGTCGTGAACTCCCCTGCCTGCCAGGAAGCCGACGTGCTCATCGCATGCGGCGGCGGCAAGGCACTCGATACCGTCAAGACCGCAGCCATCGAGCTCAAGAAGATCGTCTTCACCGTCCCGACGATCTGTTCTAACTGCTCCGCCGCGACCGCCATTGCCGTCGTGTACAACGACGACGGCTCGCTCGAGGGCTATTCGTACCCCAACCGACCGGCGCACATCTTCATCAACCCCAAGATCATCGCCGAAGCTCCGGCGGAGTACTTCTGGGCCGGCGTGGGCGATGCCCTGTCCAAGCAGCCCGAGGTCGAGTACGCCACGAGCGCCGGCAACTTGGAGCACACGGCAGGCCTTGGCCTGGCACTCGCCCACACCTGCTCCGAGCCGCTGTTTACCTACGGCGCTCAGGGTCTTGAGGACGTGCGCCAGAACCTGTCAAGCGAGGCCGTCAAACAAATCGCGCTCGACATCGTGGTCAACACGGGCTACGTCTCCAACCTGACCAACCAAAACGATTACTACTACAACTCGAGCGTGGCGCATGCGTTCTACAATGCCACGTGCAGCATTCCGCGCGAGGGCTCCTACCTACACGGCGAGGTCGTGAGCCTGGGCGTACTGGTGCTGTTTGCCTATACGGGCGATACCGAGAACCTTGAGCACTACGCCGCCTTTAACAAGCAGATGGGGCTGCCCGTGACGCTTGAACAGGTCGGCCTTACCGAGGCGGACATCCCGGCGCTGTGTGAGTATGCCCACGCCACCAACGAGTGGAAGCAGGGTAACCCGGAGCCCTTCACCGACGAGAAGTTCGCCGCCGCCATCAAGGCCGCCAACGCCTACGGCCACACGCTCTAGCTCTAACCCATAACCACCACAAAGGGGACAGGCACCTTTGTGGTGGTTTATATTGCTCCACCATTCAGTTCGTACTCGAACCCGATTCTTTACGAGAAATGGTTCGGGTACGTTTTTTTGTTTATCGGAACTTCTGCGGAAGGACTACTCGGAACGGTAAACAGGAACGAACAGAGGCAGGGTATCATCGTGGTGATGGTATCCTGCCTTTTGTTTGCGGGATCAAGGTCGCTTTGTGCGAACTTGATCGCCACCTGTATGGCGCGTTGATGGCAATTGCTGCGTACGTGCGCACCGGGAGCCAGTACACCCCTGGCAAGGCGTAGCACACTAGACATTGTTCCAAAGTCCGCGTGCTAAGGGGGCAGGCCCCTTAGAATTCCTGTGGAGTGTGTACGCACGTACGCAGGAAAACGTCAAAATTTCGCTATATCAGGGCGTTCTTTCATTGGTGAGTATGGTATACACGGCTTAGTTCAACAAATACGAATTTATATATAAAGGAGAATATTGATGAAACTGTTTTTATGTTCGCACTTTTCAAGTGTAGGAAGCCTGATAAAGGAAGAAATTGAAAATAAAAAAGTCGCATTTATTCCAACAGCTTCGCTGCGTGAAGGCTACACCGGTTATGTCGGCTCGGCTCGAAAATTATTCAAAAAGTTGGGAGCAATCGTAACTGAAATTGATATTTCAACGGAGGCTTATTCAACGATACAGTCTCTTTTTGAAGATGCGGATGTGATCTATTTTACTGGCGGAAATTCTTTTTTCCTTATAGACCAGCTCCGTAAAACGGGAACGGATGAGCTGTTGAAAAAAGAATTGGCAAAGGGAAAACTGATGATTGGTGAATCGGCAGGTGCGATTGTATGCGCTCCAAGCATCCAATATATCGAGCAAATGGATGAAAAGCCGGAGGACTACTCACAAGAAGATGATGCAGGGCTTAATTTAATTGATTTCTATGTTCTTCCGCATTTTCTTACAGCACCATTTAAGAGAGTTACCGAGAAAATAATAACTGAGTTTTCGGATTTGAATCTATGCCCAATTAACAATCGTCAGGGAATTGTAATTGATGGTGAAGGTTCAAAGGTTATTTGCAAAGACTAATTTAAAATTCCAGTTTGCTGCACTCGTTCCTAGCAGGGTCCGGGGCAGGCACGCCCCAACAAGAAGCCGTCCCAAAGGGGCAAGAATGGAGACTGCGGACGATTTCTTGGACCGTTACACGGCCCTTCCCAGTGGAGTGGGAAGGATAAACTGGACTTTCTTTTAAGGATCCTCAAGTGTATTGCCGCTCGTATTCCACTGGAGACATGTAGCCCAGGGTGGAATGCATGCGCACCCTATTGTAATAGAGCTCTATGTACTTGAAGATGTCCTGCTTGGCCTCGTCCCTCGTCCCATAGCTCCTCTCTTTCACCAATTCCCTT
>NZ_JBBNLT010000018.1:0-36262 GCF_040092345.1 Collinsella sp. CLA-ER-H7
CCCATCGCGCCGAGAGTACTGCGGGGTCAGCCCGTGGGAGGCCAGGGCGCCGCTGACCGGTGGACGGCACCGAGCCGTACGCTTGAACTGAGAAGGGGGAGGCCTCGCGGCCTCCCCCTTTTTGCGTTTGCGGGCTTTTGTCTCACATAGTAGCTGTGTTTTATAACCCTCGTTTGTCGCATCTTCTGTGAACGGGCTACAATAACTTAGTCTGTGCGATATGGAGGTGAACATGGCTGAAGCTGGTATCGGCGTTGATATCGTCGAGATTTCCCGTATGAAATCAATTCTTGAAAAGACGCCGTCGTTTGCTCGGCGTGTGTTTACCGAAGAAGAGCGTGCGTATTGTGATGCATCATCGCGTCCCGCTGCTCACTATGCCAGCCGCTTTGCTTCGCGCGAGGCGGTACTTAAAGCTCTCGGCACGGGTTTTAGTCAAGGCGTTGGTCGCAAGGATGTTTCGGTTACGCGTGATAAACTCGGCAAACCGAAGGTGCTGCTTTCGGGCCGTGCTCTCGAGATCGCTCAAGAGCTGGGTGTTGTTGAGGTCGCTCTTTCCATTACGATTACAGGAGACTTAGCCGTTGCGAATGCCATCGCTATTACCGAAGATGCTCGGCCTAAGCCAAAAGAGGAAAAGGTGAGCACCAAGAAACGCGTAGCGCAGACATTTAAAGAGGCTCGCTCTGTTTTAGATGAGCTTGAGCAGCTTCAGAATTCGGCATTGACGGAGCACCTGGGCGATGCTTCGCAAGATACGCTAGGAGCATAGATGAAACCGGTTTTGAGTACCGAAGAAGTCGTTCGTCTCGAGGATATCATCGAACGCGAAGGGACTTCGAAGGCCGAGCTTATGGAGCTAGCGGGTGAGTTTGCCGCCAACGAGGTCTTGAAGCTCAATCCCGATCGGGTTCTCGTTCTGGTCGGT
Source organism: Collinsella sp. CLA-ER-H7 (assembly GCF_040092345.1). NCBI lineage: Bacteria > Bacillati > Actinomycetota > Coriobacteriia > Coriobacteriales > Coriobacteriaceae > Collinsella > Collinsella sp. CLA-ER-H7. The sequence continues at coordinate 929 of NZ_JBBNLT010000018.1, forward strand.
TTTGGTAATAATGGCGGCGACGGTTGGGTTGCCGCCGACATCCTGAGCCATAAGAGTGTGGACGTGGATATCGTTTCTCCGGTTGAGCCGGATGAGATTCCTGCTGCTCTGGCACGTCATGTTGCTCGTCGTACAGCCGGCCGCGATGTGCACGTTTGCGTTGGCCCCTCGCGTGACGAACTCGAGGTTTTGATCGATAAGGCCGATGTTGTTGTCGATGCCATTTTTGGTACCGGTTTCCACGGGAATCTGCGTGCGCCGTTCTCCATCTGGATTCCTACGGTCAATGAATGCGCCGATTGTGTCGTATCCATTGATGTCCCCTCGGGCCTGAATGCCGAGACGGGCGTTGTTGATGACGACTGCATTCGTGCTGAGCATACGGTGACGATGATTGCGCCCAAGATTGGTCTGTATAGCGCTGATGGCCCTGAGTATGCTGGCGATTTGATCTGCGGCAATCTTTACGACCGTCTTGACGAGGTCATCGATGATGTCGACCACGCCGCCGAGATTGTCGAGCCCGGCGACTTAGTTGATTACTTTGCTCCACTACCTACGAATATCGATAAGTATTCCCGTGGCTCTGTGCTTATTGTCGCCGGATCTGCGCAATATCCTGGTGCTGCCATTATGGCGGCCAAGTCTGCAGCTCGCGCGGGTGCTGGTTACGTGGCAGTCGCGGCTCCTGACGCCTGCGCTAATCTTATTCGCATGGCACTTCCTTCGATTCCCGTTTTTGCTATTCCGTCTGATTCCCGCGGCTCCTTTGGCGCCGCTGCGCGTATGACGGTGTGCGAGATTGCAAAGAAGTACAGCTGCGTACTGTGCGGTCCCGGTATGACGACGTCTGCCGGCGCTATGCAGGTGGTTTCGGGCTTGCTCGAGCTTGATGTACCGCTTATTTTGGACGCCGATGCACTCAACTGCCTTGCTAAGATTGCCATTGACGGTATTGATAGTAACCCCGAGATGTATCGTCGCGAGCAGCCGCTGGTTATGACGCCGCACTATCGTGAGCTTTCGCGTCTGGTCGCCGGTGACGAGGTGAACGACCTTGGTACCGCGATTGCAGCCGCGCAGAAGGTTGTCTGGGCTGCAGGCTCCGACAATCTGGTGGTCATTGCCAAGGGGCCGACGACGGCTATCTGTGGCGTTGAGCGTGTGTTGCTGCCGCTCTCGGGTCCGGCTTCTCTAGCAACTGCCGGTTCGGGTGATGTTCTCGCGGGTATTTTGGCCGGCACGCTTGCCACCATGCGCGACGAGATGGATCGTTGGGAGTTGCTGTATTCGTACGCCGTCGCACTTCACAGCTACGCCGGTTTTGCCGCGGCGACGGAGTATGGTGAGAAGAGCGTTATCGCGACCGATCTTATCGACTTGATCGGTCCGGCCATGGAGTTGGCGGCAAAGGATGCGCTTGATGATCTGGGAATCACGGACGAAGGGTCGGATGACTAATTATGAATAAAGCCGATTTGACGCGTTGGTCCTGGGTTGAGATTGACCGCGGGGCGCTCCGCCGCAACACGAGGGCCTATAAGAATTTGCTGAATCCGCGTCAGCGCCTGTGCTGTGTGGTTAAAGCCGACGCTTATGGTCATGGAGCTGTTGAGTGCGCCAAGATTATGTATTCGGCCGGGGCCGACATGTTTGCCGTGGCGACGGTTAGCGAGGGTGTTGAGCTCCGACAGGGCGGGATTACGAAACCCATCCTCATCCTGAGCGAGCCGCCTATCGAGGCTATTCCGACGTTGCTCGAGTTCGATATCATGCCCTCGGTCTATACGTCTGACTTTGCTCTTGCGTATGGCGAGTGCGCCGTTGCGGCGGGCAAGGTGGGCAAATACCATCTGGCCATCGAGACGGGCATGAATCGTATCGGCGTTCACTATACGCAGGTGCTCGACTTTGTGCGCGGCATTAGTTTCCATCGCGGCATTCAGTGCGACGGCGTATTTACGCACTTCGCCACGGCCGATGAACCTTCGGGCTGGGACTACAAGCTGCAGTGTCAGCGCTTTACCGAGGCCGTTCAGGCCATTAAGGATGCGGGTTTTGAGTGCGGTATCGTGCACTGCGCCAACACGCCGTCCTCGATGCTCGACCCCTCGATGCATTTTGATATGATCCGCGCCGGCGTTGGCTTGTATGGCATGCAGCCGTGCGAGCTGAGTGGCCGCGTGATGCAGCTTGATCCCGTTATGAGCGTCCATGCGCGTGTGACGCGCGTGGCGCACCCTGCGATGGGTGAGGGCGTGGGCTACGGTTTTACCTACCGCGTACCGCGTACGCGCGTTCAGATCTGCACGCTGCCGATCGGTTATGCCGACGGCCTATCGCGTACGCTTTCCAATCGTATGGATGTGCTGTATCGCGGCGAGCGCGTGCATCAGGTTGGCAATATCTGCATGGACCAGTTTATGGTCGCCATTCAGTCCAACCCGGCACACGAGATTCCCGAGGCCGAGTATGGTGACGAGATGATCATTGTCGGCCGCGATGGCGATGCCGAGATCACTATGGACGAGATGGCCCGACTGCGCGGAACGATTAACTACGAGGTCGCCTGTGGCTTTGGCATGCGTCTCGACAAGGTCTACGTGTAGGAGCCGCTATGGGCGTCATGCACATCCCCGGCCATACCCATCAGGCACCACGTGAGGTCGCACTCGAGGAAATTGAGGCCGTTCTGGGCGATTGTCACCTCTGCCAGCTCTACCAGTCGCGTCACAATATCGTGTTTGGCGTGGGAAACCCCCGCGCTCGCGTGATGTTTATTGGTGAGGCGCCGGGCCGCAATGAGGATTTGCAGGGCGAGCCCTTTGTGGGGGCGGCAGGCGAGGACCTCAACGGCATTTTGTCGCTGGCGGGGCTCAAACGCGAAGACGTCTACATTGCCAACGTGCTTAAGTGCCGCCCGCCGGGAAACCGCAATCCGCGTCCCGAGGAAGTGCTGGCTTGCTCGCCGTTTTTGCGTGAGCAGATTCGAAGCATCTGGCCTGATATTATCGTGACGCTCGGCAACCCCGCGACGCACTTTGTGCTTAAGACCGAGATTGGCATTACTAAGCTGCGCGGCAGGTTCCACCAGATGGGGCATTTTGTAGTAATGCCCACTTTTCATCCGGCGGCAGCGCTGCGCAATCCGGCGTGGCAGGAGCTGCTGGAGGAAGACTTTAAGATGCTGGGCGATTATCTGGAGCGACATCCCGCACCAGAGGACGCCTCGGAATAATAAGGAGCATATATGTCCCTGGAGCGCCTGGGGGTAGGTACTTACAAAACGACTTGCGCTGCCGATACGGAGTACTTTGGCGAGCTAATTGCACCGTGCCTTGAGGACGGCGATGTGCTCATCCTGACCGGTGGCCTGGGAGTGGGCAAAACTCACTTTACCAAGGGCGTCTCGCGCGGGCTGGGCGATGGGCATATGGTTACGAGTCCTACGTTTGCGCTCATGGCCGTTCACGATCAAGGTCGTATTCCACTGTTTCACTTTGATCTATACCGCCTGGAGCATGCCTACGAGCTCGAGGATACGGGCATTTTCGATGTGCTGGGCTATGAGGGTGCTTGCCTGCTGGAATGGGGCGAACAATTCCAGGACGAGCTGACGGATGAGTATCTTTCGGTGACGCTCAAGCGTGATGAGGGCGACAGCGATGTGCGAACGATAACGCTCGAGGCGCACGGTGACCGCGCAATGGAGCTTTCCCATTTGATTGATAAGGCTGTACAAGATGAGCTTGCATAACGACAACGCGCTGGTGGTGGCGCTCGATACCTCGACCGACATGCTTGCCTGCGCGGCAAGCTGGATTGATGGGCAGACGGGCGAGACGAAGCTCGTGAGTGGCGACCACATGTGTCGCCGTCACGCCAACGTTGAGCTCGTGAATACCGTTGATGGCGTGCTGGCTCAAGCCGGTCTGGATCGCAGCGATGTTGGTTACTACGTGGTCGGCCGCGGCCCGGGGTCGTTTACGGGTGTGCGCATCGGCATCTCCACTGCCAAGGGCCTCGCGTGCGGTGCCAATGTTCCGCTGCTGGGCGTGTCGACGCTCGACGCTTGCGCTTGGACGGCGTGGAAGGCTGGCGTGCGCGGCAAGCTTGGTATCTTGGCCGATGCTATGCGCGGTGAGGTATATCCGGCGCTGTATATGCTGGTCGATGAGGGTCCCGAGCGTCAATTTGAGCGCGAACATGTGGTCAAGGCCGCCGTGGCGCTCGATGAGTGGCGCCGAGCAGCGGACTGGGACCAGGTTCAGCTGACCGGTGACGGTCTCGTGCGCTATGGCAAGCTGCTGGGTGAGGACGAGACCGCCCGCTGCGTGGAGCGCGACCTGTGGTGGCCTTCGGGCGAGGGCTTGCTGCTCGCGCACGCTGCGGGTGACGGCGATCCGGCTCGCGTCCTGCCGATTTACACGCGCCTTTCGGATGCCGAGGAAAACGAGCGCAAGCGCCTGGGCCTTGCCGAGAGCGCGCAGAGTGAGGTGACAGGTGTTGCCGACGAGCTCGCTGGGCGTCATCTGCAATTCCGCCCCATGGGCGCGGCGGATGCCGAGGGCGCGAGCGCACTGGAGACCGCCTGCTTTGAAGGCGCCGGACACGAGGCGTGGACGCCGGGCATGTTCTTGTCCGAGCTGGGCGAGGACGTTGCCGCTCCGCGTAGCTGGTGGGTGGCGCACGACGACGGTCAGTTGCTGGGTCTTGCCGGCGGCATGGTCGTCGACGGGGACGTGCAGATTATGGACGTTGCCGTCGATCCGACTCATCGCCGTGAGGGTATCGCCCGCAAGCTTCTGTCGCACGTGAGCTATGATGCCCAGATGCTCGGCTGCACCACGGCTTCGCTCGAGGTCGAGGACGGCAACGAGGGAGCGATCGCGCTTTATAACGCTCTGGGCTTTACCGAGGCAGGACGGCGCCGCGGCTACTATGGTGCCGGCAAGGATGCCATCGTCATGACGGCTCCGCTGCCCCTGGTGCTTCCGGTCGACAATGCTTCGCCCGAGCCGACGGCGGCAGAGCAGCGCGTATGGCCGCTGCCTGCGCCTGGGCGCTCCGAGGGGGAGCGTGCCGAAATTGAGCGCCGCCGCCTAGTGCTCGCTATCGAGAGTTCCTGCGACGAGACGGCCGTGGCGATTATCGATGCGGATGGCAATATGCTGGCCAACCAGGTGTCGACACAGATTGATTTTCATGCCCGCTTTGGCGGCGTGGTGCCCGAGATCGCCTCGCGCAAACACGTTGAGGTGATTGTGAGTGTCGTGGATGCGGCGCTCGAGGATGCCGCAGCATCGCTTGGCCTTGAGGGTGGAGCCATTGCTCCCAGCGAGCTTGCCGCCGTGGGCGTGACACAGGGTCCGGGCCTGGTGGGCGCGCTCGTGGTTGGCGTCGCCTTTGCCAAGGGCTTTGCCTACGCTGCCGGCAAGCCGCTCGTGTGCGTCAATCATCTTGAGGGTCATCTGTTTGCCAACCTGCTGGCGCAACCCGACCTCAAACCGCCGTTTATCTTCACGCTTGTCTCGGGTGGGCACACCATGCTCGTGCACGTGAAGGCGTGGGGCGACTACGAGGTGCTCGGTGAGACGCTCGACGACGCTGTGGGCGAGGCCTTCGACAAGGTAGCCAAGGCATTGGGTCTGGGCTATCCCGGTGGCCCCATCATTTCCAAGCTGGCCGAGACGGGCAACCCCAAGGCGATCGATTTCCCCCGTGCGCTTAACAGCAGAGGAGACTATCGCTTCTCGCTTTCGGGCCTTAAAACCGCTGTGACGCTCTACATTGAACAGGAGACCAAGGCCGGGCGCACGATTCACCTGCCCGATCTGGCAGCTTCGTTTGAGGCAGCTGTCTTTGACGTGCAGTACAAGAAGGCCAAAAACGCATTGCACGCTACCGGATGCAAGGAATACTGCATCGGTGGCGGCGTCTCGGCCAACCCGCATCTGCGCGAGATGATGATCAAGAAGCTTGGACGTCAGGGGATTCGCGTAACGGTGCCGCCCTTGTCTGCCTGTACCGATAACGCAGCCATGATCGCGGAGGTCGCCCGCCGTAAATTCGACCGAGGTGAAATCTCACCGTTCGACGTCGACGCCGATCCAAACATGACGCTGTAGCTGGTACGGCGCGGTCCCCGGCGCTGCCCGGGCGCCAGCGGCCGCATATGAACTTTCCTGCTCTACAGTCCTGCTCACGACGGAGGCCACATTAAGTGGCCTCCTGTTCGTGCGGAACTCGCGATAAAGTTCATATGCGGCCGCTGGCGCCCGGGCAGCGCCGGGGACCTTTCTGTATCGATGCGGCTTCTGAGCCGGATTGGCGTCGACAACGTCCGGCAAGGTTAGCCAGCTGCGTCGAATTTCCGGCGTGCTTTAGCTGAAAGAAAAAGATGGTGTGCGGAGCTTTGCTCCGCATTTGGGATGGGAGCCCCTGAGAGCCGCGGGAGCCGGGCGGCGCATATGAACTTTATCGCGAGTTCCGCACGCAAAGGAAAGCACTTAATGTGCTTTCCGTCTTGCGCAGGACTGTAGAGCAGGAAAGTTCATATGCGCCGCCCGGCTCCCGCGGCTCTCAGGGGCATCTCTCATGCAAAAACTTTTGTCGGGTAAAGTCCTAGGTCAGTGGCGTTTTATACCGAGAAAATCAAAAAAGTTGAAAATTCATTACATATTTGCGTTGACTTTAGGTAACTAAAGTTTCATACTCCTTCTCAACCACTGGGGGATGTGAACACGCACGGATCGTTCACATCATGATTGAAGAGGATTTCTTAGACATGTTCACGCATCAGCTAAACATTATCAGCGTAGTAATTATCTGATGCGGGTTAGCACATACAGCTAGCCCGTACGATAACGGGCGGCTGATAAAGATGAGGGCCGTCGAGCGCAACCGACGGCCCTCATTTTTTATGTCTGGGAAGTTCTTTTTAGAGGAGGAAATGTAATGAACGGAGTTTTGCTCATGGTTGTGGCCGCGGCGGTGCTCGCCTGCGGCTATCTGGGCTACGGCCGCTGGCTGGCCAACAAGTGGGGCGTTGACAAAGAGGCCCTCACGCCGGCCAAGCGCATGAAGGACGGCAACAGCTTCTCGCCCGTCTCCGCCTTCACTGCGTTTTCGCACCAGTTCAGCTCGATCTGCGGTGCTGGCCCTGTCACGGGTACGATCGTCGCCATGGCCTTTGGCTGGCTGCCCGTCGTGCTCTGGGTCCTCGTCGGCGGCATCTTCTTTGGCGCCGTCCACGACTTTGGTGCCCTGTACGCTTCGATGAAGAACAACGGCAAGTCACTCGCTCAACTCATCGAGAAGTATATCGGCAAGACCGGCCGTCGCCTGTTCCTGCTGTTCTGCTGGCTGTTCTGCATCATCGTCATCGCCGCCTTTACCGACATGGTCTGCAAGACGTTCATGTTCACCCCGGCCGTTGACGCTTCTGGTGCTGCTACCGGTGCCATCGACTTCACCAAGTCCTATGCCGCCGGCTGCGCTGGTACCATCTCCATCCTGTTCACCTTCGTCGCTATCGCCTTTGGTTGGGCCCAGAAGAAGTTCAACCTCACCGGCGCTGCCGAGTTCGTCACCGGCGTGGTCCTCATGGTTCTCATGTTCGCCGTCGGTATGCAGTTCCCGGTTTACCTGGATAAATTCCAGTGGTTCGCCGTCGTCATGGTCTACCTGGTCTTCGCTGGCGCTATGCCCATCCAGATGCTCAAGACCCCGCGTGACTACCTCACTTCCATCATGATGATCGTCATGATCGTCTGCGCTGTCCTCGGCATCGTCGTCCTGGGCGTCAACGGTCAGGCCACTATCACCGCTCCGGTCTTCACCGGCTTCTCCACTGCCTCCGGCATGATGTTCCCGGTCCTGTTCGTCTCCGTCGCTTGCGGTGCTCTCTCCGGTTTCCACAGCCTCGTTTCTTCCGGCACCTCTTCCAAGCAGGTCGAGAAGGAGCAGGACGCCGTCAAGGTCGGTTACGGCGCAATGATCGTCGAGTCCTTCGTCGGCATCCTTGCCATCATCGTTGCCGGCATCATGTTCTCCGATATGAACACCGCCGGTACCGGCGCCCTCAACGCCGGTGTCGCTTCCACCCCGTTCCAGATCTTCGCCGCTGGCATCTCCCGCGGTATGCAGGCCTTCGGTGTTGACGGCACGCTCGCTACCGTCTTCATGACCATGAACGTCTCCGCTCTGGCCCTGACCTCGCTCGACGCCGTCGCCCGCATCGCCCGCACCTCGTTCTCCGAGTTCTTTGCCCAGACCAACGACGCCCTGGCCATCGAGTCCAAGGCCGGCTACATGAAGGTCCTCGGCAACCCCTGGTTCGCCACGGTCGTCACCCTGCTTCCCGGTCTCGCCCTCGCTTTTGGTGGCTATGCCAACATCTGGCCGCTCTTTGGTGCTTCCAACCAGCTGCTCGGCGGCATGACCATGATCACCCTCGCCGTGTTCTGCAAGTGCACCGGCCGCAAGGGTTGGATGCTCTACGTGCCCGTCGCCTTCCTGCTCTGCTGCACCTTCACCTCGCTGGTCCAGAGCGCCATGGGCTGCATGGCCGCCGTCCAGGCTTACGGCTTCTTCGGCACCATCCCGGCTACCGCCACCACGGCCGCCGTCTCCGTCGCCGCCACCAAGGGCCTGCAGCTCGTCTTTGCCGTCCTGCTGATGGTCCTGGGCCTCATCGTCGCCGTCAACTGCCTCAAGGAGTTCTTCGGCAAGGAGGCTGGCTCCATGCCTGATGAGGAGCCCGAGTGGTCCGAGATGGGCAAGGCCGAGTACGGTCGCGCCGCTGCCGCCGAGGCTCCCGCTGACGCCGAGGCCGCCAAGGCCTAGTCGGTCGGACGGGTTGAATCTCCCATCCATTTGACTCGGAAAGACCGGGTCCGCGACTTCGCGGGCTCGGTCTTTTTTCATGCAAAAGCGGGTGACGCTCGAGTGCTCTCGCAGATGTTTTGCGTGGATAAGGGCGCGCGTTGTACCATATAGACGTATATGTGTGCATATGAAAGGGGCCCCGTGGCCAAGACGGTATATTCCGATAACCAAAATAATGTCGATGCCCTGGCTGAGCGTCTGAGCAGCCAGACATCGCTTTCTACTGAGCGTGCCAAGCTGGTTGCCTACGACCTGCTTTGCCGCAAGGCGCTCAAGATCAAGTCGAGCGCGCTGGCGCAAATTTTCCGCTCCGTCGATAAGGAATGTGACACCAAGGCGATGCGCGATGAGCTTATCGCGGCAAATATCGTGACCAAGATCGAGGGTAGCGGCATTAACGGGCGCCCGGCGTTCTATACCATCAATGCCGAGATCCGCGATGCCCAGGAGCAGCCTGCCGAGTCCGTCGAGGATTTTGTCGTCGAGGATTCCGCTGACGTGCCTGCTGTGGAAGAAGCTGCTCCGCGTGAGCATGTCGATACCGATGAGTTGCTCGATGAGAACGTCGTGCGTGCCTTTACGGCCAAGGCAGGACGCGGCGGTTTTGGCGGGGGCGGCAAGCGCGATGCACAGCGCCGCGCCCAGCAGGAGCGCTTCCGTCGCGCCGTTGCTCGAAAGGGCGAGACGGATGCCGAGGCTGTTGAGACCGAGGTTGCTGCCGAGTCGCAGAAGCCCACGAAGGAGCAAAAGCCCGTGGAGGCCCAAGAGCCCAAGCGTCGTCGCGGTGCTCACTTTAAGGCTGCAGCGCAGGATGCCGCGCGTGAGGTTGAAGAGTCTTCTGAGGTTGCAGACGATGTTGAGGAGTCTGCCAAGAAGGCTCCGGGTTCGTGTCGTCCCGGCCGCGGTTTTGCGGGACGTGCGTATCCCGTAAAGCGTCAGGAGAAGGGCGAGTCGGTTTCGACCACCCAGGACGAGAAGGCCGTTGAGCCGGTGGCTCGCGAGCAAAAGCCTGTTGAGCCGCAGCTTGAGGTTGATGCCGAGGCCAAGGGCCAGCAGCCTACTGATGAGCAGACGGAGCAGAGCGCGTCGAGCAAGCCTCGCCGCCGTCGCCATCGTGGAGGCCGCAGTTCCCATGCCGAGACTGCAACCGAGAAGACCACGCCGCAGAACGAGGATGCGAAGGCCGAGGTTTCTTCGGGGCAGCCTAAGCGCCAGTCAGCGAAGGAGAGCAAGTCCGATCGTCCGCAGAAGCAGGCGTCTATGCCGAAGCGCGAGCGCAATTCCCAAGGCGATTCTAAGCGCAAGTCTCAGAAGAAGCCGGAGTCTGCCGCAGTAGATACTGCTGCCCAGCAGCCCGAGTCGGCCGCCCACGGCGAGGTCTCGGCGTTTGCCCTTGCCCGCGTTTTAGGCAGGCAGCTGCTCAAGGTTGTCCCCACGCCTATGGCGCTCTCCAAGATCAAGGAGCAGCAGACACAGATCGTAAAGGTCGAGGGCAAGGACGGCAAAAAGGCTCCGCAGCGCACTCAGCACAACGAGATGTCCAACCGCAAGATTGCCGAGGAAATCGCAATCATCCAGGCTTGGATCGAGCAGAACCGAGGTGCCGATACGCCGGTTGCCTCGCGCCGCCAGCGTGCCTACCAGATCTTTAACGACGAGAAGGCTTTTGACGGCAAGCACGGTGAGCGCCTGATCAGGCGTATGACCGAAAAGGGCATCAGCATGCAGGCGATCAAGGTCGCCCCCAATCGCCCCGTGCACTTTACGGGCTTCTTTACGCTGGGAGCCGACAAGCCGTTCATTATGGTCGAGAACCTGGACACCTACGACGAGATCGTCAAGCTGCTGCGTGGCCGCAAGCACGCCAAGCTCTTTGGCATCAAGGTGGGCGGCGTGATTTTTGGCGGCGGCTGCAAAGCGAGCGTCTCGCACGCACTGGATGATTATCTGGCCGAGATTGGCTATCGCTTTAACTACGTCTACTACGTGGGCGATATCGATCGCGAGGGCGCGCGCATCGTCGAGCAGGCTCGCAATGCCAATGTGGTTGAGATTCGCCTGCATGCCGGCATGTACCGCGCCATGCTCGCCGAGCATAAGCGTCGCGTGAAGGCCGGCGGAGAGTGCGAGCCCGCGGCTGCCAACCAGGGTGTGCCGCAGAACCTGGCAGCGACGATCAAGGATCTGCCCATGGTTACGCGCGTGCAGTTCCGCAACGTGCTGCGCGAGGGCGGGCGCATTCCGCAGGAGATTCTGATGACCGCAGACTATCGGGATGGCGACTCGGGAAGCTTCGACCGCATGCTCAACAACTAGGGCGTTCGGCCCCGGGAGAGTGGGGACACCGGCTTAGGTTTCCTGCTCTACAGTCCTGCTCACGACGGAGGCCACATTAAGTGGCCTCCTGTTCGTGCGGAACTCGCGATAAACCTAAGCCGGTGTCCCCACTCTCCCGGGGCCTGCGGCTACTTGGTTGTCGCATGCGGGTCGCTTTTCGGAACTGGGCTGATATTTTCTAGATGAAAGGCGCTCTTGGTCCTTATGGGCTTGGGGCGCCTGTCTTTTAAAGGTAGATTTTTGGGAGGCCGGCACTTGGAGACGTTCCTTTAGTGCCGGCACTTTAGGAACGTCTCCAAGTGCCGGCTGTGGGACGGAGGGATTCCGCGTCCGCCTTTTCGGCGGCCGCGCCCCGCTGCGTCGCTTCGCTCCTTGCGTGCTGCGCTGGAAAACGCTTCGCGTTTCCTCAGCTCCGCACCCTTGCGGGTTCTCGAATCCCTCCGCTTGCCCACAAGAAAGCGCCCTGGGCCGTTATGGGCTCAGGGCGCTCAATTTTAATGGCTGGGACGGAGGGATTCGAACCCCCAACAGCCGGCACCAAAAACCGGAGTTCTACCGTTGAACTACGTCCCAATGTGTGGTGTTGCCCAAAAGCAACTCGTTTAGTTTACCTAATCTGCGAGGGCATCGCAAACGCCATCGAGCAGGCGTACGGCGAGTGTCTGCGCGTCGCTGGCCGTGAAGGTGCCGTTGTAGCGCGTCATGCCCGTGAGCTCAATGCGAATGCGAGCCGGCTTCTGCTGCGCGGCGACATTGGCGGTGCGGATGCGCTGGGCCAGGTTGTGGCACTCGGCGAGGGCAATCGTGGCGCGCGGTGCGGCGTCGGCGGGCAGCTCGTCGCTTGCGATTTCGAGCACCAGGTCAACGTCGGTTGGGACCTCGGAGTCACAGAGCATCATGCCGCTGTTGTCGGTCGTTGCCGTGGCGATATTCCACATGCGCGACGCAACGCTGCGTGCGATGGGGTCCTCGCCGATAACGGCAATCTGGAAGCGCTCGAGCACGTTGGCGGCGCGAGCAAAACCGATACGGGACTCGGCTTCGGTGACCGAGGGCTTGCCCTCCCACACATGGTGCAGGCGGTTGATGTAGGCGTAGGTGTCCTGGAAGGCCATGCCGTCGGCAAACAGGCCGACATTTTCCTGGAACTGCTGCAGGGCGGCCTCGGTATGCGGACCAAAGTAGCCGTCGTCTTCGCCACAGGCAAAGCCCAAAACGTTGAGAGCGCGCTGCAGGGCCTGCACATCGGCGCCATGGAAATTGGGCATGCGCAGATAGAGAGTGCGGTCGCCCAGCTTATACGAAGCGTCTACAAGGGCGCTCCAGCAGGGGATATCGACGGCATGACCGGCAGCAAGGCCGCTGTCGAGCCTGAAGGTGCTGACGGCCTGCTCAGTGGTGGCTCCAAAGTACTTGTCGGTGACTTCGGCGGCATCAATCGTGTAGCCGAGCTGCAGGAGACGAGACTGCACGTCTTCGACGGCTGCTCCTTGCATGCCCGTTGTAATAGGTTCCATGAACGAACCCCTTTCGGCGTACCATTCGTACTATTTGAGCGTCTGTCGGATAGACAACGCAAAGGGATGCATAAACATTCACTCAACAGTGTAGCAAGTTGTGCCTAAATACGCTGCTGACAGGTTTTATAACCCCCGTTAGTTAAGGCGCTCCACAAAGAAATCTGCCATGGAGAGGAACAGCTCGCGTGCGTGCGGATCAAGCTCAACGTTCTCGATGGCCGCTTTGGCCTTAGCGGTCAGGTCGAGCGCGTAAGTGTGGGCGTAATCGATGGAGCCGGTCTCCTGGAAGATCTCCACGGCGCGTGCGAGCTGCGCGGGATCATCGGTGCCCGAGGAAAGAATCGCCTCGACCTCGTCGTGGTGGCGCTCATCAGAGAGGGCGTGTACGGCGACAAGCGTGCGCTTGCCCTCGGTGATGTCGGTGCGGAAGTCCTTGTTGGCGGCTTCCTTAGTGCCGACAAGGTTGAGCAGGTCGTCCTGAATCTGAAAGGCAAGGCCCGTGTGCAGGCCAAAGGCGCGCAGCGCTTCGATTTGCTCATCGCTGCCGCCGCCGATAATGGCTCCGGCGGCAAGCGGCGTGGCTCCGCTGTAAAACGCGGTCTTGTGCGTCGCCATGTCCAGGTAGTCATCAACCGAGATATCAAAGCGCCCGTCACGGACCCAACCCAGGTCGAGCGCTTGACCCTCGATGGTGCGGACGATCATCTCGGTAAGCTCGTGGAGCACACGCAGCTTCACGTCGGACTCCAGCGTGGGGTCGTCGAGAACCGTCTTGGTGACCATGGTGAGCGCCAGGTCGCCACAATTGATGGCAAGGCCCGTGCCCTCGGTAAGGTGCATGCAGGGTTTGCCTCGACGAAGCTGTCCGTTGTCGGCGATGTCGTCGTGGATCAGCGCGCCCGACTGGAAATGCTCGATAGCTGCCGCGGCGCTGCGGGCGCTCTCAAAGCTACCGCCCACTGCGGTTGCGGCGAGCATGCAGATAAGCGGGCGGTGGCGCTTGCCGGCGTTGGCCGTAAAAGCCGAGAGCGGCGCGTACAGGTAGCGCTCGATATCGGCAGAGGTCGCCTGTCCGTCAAAGAACGTGGCCAGATAGTCGTTAATCTGGTCAAAGTGCTGGGCTAAAAAGCTGGTAAACGGACTGGACACGGGTTCTCGCATTCTTTCTGAGGTTGCATTGGTGCAATATGCAGACAACATATTGCCACATCAGGGCGTTTGGCGCGGCAGTTTTGGCGATTTAGGACAACAGGCGTGCGTTTGATGGAGCGCGCCTAAATCAGCCTAAAATGCTCGAGCGCCGCAACGACACCGTCATGATCGACGGTGTCGGTCACGTAATCGGCCTTATCCTTGAGATAGTCCGGCGCGTTGCCCATCGCAATGCCGACATCGACGGCGTTCATCAGTGAGACGTCATTGCTGGCGTCGCCAATGCCGTATACGGTTCCGTGGTGGGGGTCGAGGGCGTCGAGTACAGACTGGATGCCCCCGCGCTTCGTGCATTCGCGGGGCGAGATTTCGGTTACCTCGAGTTCGAGCTCATTAAAGCACAGCAGCGGCTCAAGTGCCTTATCTTGAGCGATGTGGTTGGCGAGCGATGTAGACATCAAGATCTTGTAGACACTGTAATGTTGCAGCTGCGTGACTGCGTCGCCCAGGGTGCGCGCGTATCCGGGAGCATCGGGCGCATCGGCACTCATGCGCACGACGCCGTTGAGGCCCTCAAAGCGGATGACCTCGCCCGATTGCTCAAGGTAGGGGGCAAGACGCTGCAGCATACTGGGCGTCATCGACAGATCGCGAATTGCGTGTCCGTTGATCTCGGCGTAACCGCCCGCAAGACAGACGATGCCGGTCCAAGGCAGCTCAAGAAGTTTGGGGTGGATGCAGCTCAGGGTGCGTCCCGTGCAGATAAAGGCCATGTTGCCGTTGGCGACAAACTCGCGGATTGCCTGCGAAACCGCCTCGTTGGGATAGGGGGAGAGGTCCCGCTCGTCTTCGGGAAGGTCTTGGGCGAGCCTGGGGTCTTGCCAGGCGAGCGTTCCGTCGATATCGAAGAAGCAAATAGCGCCGCGCTTATGGGCTGCGCTGGCGGCAGGGGAGGCCGAGGTGGTGGGCACAAATTCCGGCTCGAGGCCCATGATCTGGTCAAAATGCTCTTTAACGCGGGGAACGGAGATGCCGATGACCACCTGGGCGGTCTTGCCCGTAATGATGAGGCCCTTGGCGCCCACCGCGACAAACGACGCGTTATCTGCAACGATGGAAGGGTCTGCGACCTCGACGCGCAGGCGCGTGGCGCAGTTGGTTGCGCCCACGATATTGCCAACGCCACCTAAAAGCTGAATTACCCGCTCAGCGAGGACGTGATCTTGATCGGATCGACTATCGACCTCGTCATTGGGGGATTGCTCTTTGGCAAAGTCGCTTCCCGTTAAACAATCGATTGCCGCGCGATTGGCAACATGATCCTCGCGGCCCGGTGTCTTAAGGTCATAGACCAAGATGAGTGCTCGAAAACTAACAAAAAAGATGAGGCTAAAGGCAAGGCCGATACCGAGCGCCAAAAGATAGGCACCGGCATGCGTGCGCATGAGCGGAATAAAGTTGAAGGCTGCCATCTCCATCAGGCCGCCCGAGAAGATGCCGACGATGCCAAAGAGATTCATGGTTGTGGCAAGGCAAGACGATAAGACGGCGTAGAGCAAAAAGAGCCCGGGGTGGGTGAACATAAAGAGAAACTCGAGTGGCTCGGTAACGCCGCAAACCACCGAGGCGATGATGGCGGGAACAAGGATGACCCTGAGGCCGGCGCGGCGCTCGGGTTTTGCGGTGGAGTAGAACGCAGCTGCGATGGCAGGAAGGCCAAAGAGCTTGACCCAGCCGGTGGCGGTAAAACCGGCCCACGGCGCAAGCTCATTAAGGGGGCGCGTGCTATGGGAGAGGATGGGGAGCAAACTGCTCCACGTGGCGTAGATGCCGTCGTTAATGACCAGGTTGTCGTAGTAGATCGGCATGTAGAGCAGGTGGTGCAGGCCAAAGGGCTCGAGTGCTCGTTCTAAAAAGACAAAGATGCCCACGCCAAAGGGACCGACGCCTGCAAGCGCGTGACGCAGCGTATCGGTTACATCGTATACGTAGGGCACGATGGCGGCCGAGATAGCAGCAAGGGCAAACACGGCAAAAAAGCTGATGAGGTAGACCAGCGAGGAACCCGAGAAGGTGCCGAGCCAATCGGGAACCTTGGCATCGTAGAAGCGGTCATGGATGGCAACGACGGTTGCCGATACCGCCAGCGGGCCGATAATGCCGGTGTCGAGCGTCTTGATGCCGTCGATGACGGTGATACCGCTGGCGGAGGTCAAAGATGACGGGTACTCAAGTCCAAGGTTGTCTCCGCTCAGCTTAATGATCTCGCTCAAAAAGAAGCAGTAGGCAAAATAGGCGACGAGAGCCTCGAGGCAGCAACGAGCCGGTTGTTTTTGGGCAAGACCGATGGGCAGCGCTACGGCAAAAAGGAGCGGGAGGCGTTTAAAGACCGTCCACGAGCCGCGCTGGATGATAGCCCAGAAAACGTACCAAGGGGTTCCGTATACGGCGAGATCGCCGACGATGTCCGCAGTCGTTGCGAGAGCGGAGACGCCGACCATGAGGCCTGATATAGAAAACAGCATGGCGGGCGCGAACATTGCCCCGCCAAAGCGTTGGATTTTTTGCAGCATGTTCTGCCTTCCGAATATCGAGGCGCGTTGCGCGTGGGGAAACGTTTAAACAATGGATTCATTGTAGAGGACCAGACGATTGTCGTACCGGCAGTTTTGAGCGAAACCGATTTGGGCATGACAAAAACCGTCAACGGTTAAATCCTGTCGCTTTACCGATATTCGGTTTAAACAACTTTAAGAAATGCTATCGTGCCTAGCCGGAAATGAATAATGTAGAGGTGAAACAATGCCAAAAGCGATATACGAAGGAATCTACCGAGAAATACGCTCGCGCATCATTAATGGGACCTATGCGTTTCAGGAGATGCTGCCAACCGAAGCCGAGCTGACCGCGGAGTTCGGATGCACTCGCAATACCGTCCGTCGCGCCTTGGGTATGCTGGCCGACGGGATGTTTGTGCAGCCCATACACGGCAAGGGCGTGCGCGTTATTTGGCTTAAGGGCGAAACCGACATGTTGGGCGCACTCGAAGAGGTTGAGTCGTTTGGCGAGTTTGCAAAGCGCAACAATGCCGTTGCATCGACGGACGTTAAGTCTTTCGAACATCTGGTTTGCACCGAGCAACTCTCTCGTCACCTGGGCTTTAAGGTGGGCGAGGAGTTGATTCGCGTAGTGCGTGTCCGAAGCCTCAACGGCAACGCGCGCCAAGTGGACCATGGCTATTTTTTGGCGTCGATCGCCAAGGGCCTGACTCCCGAGATCGCGGCAGATTCTATTTACGGCTATCTGGAGCACAAGCGCGGTGTCAAAGTGATGGCGAGCCGTCGTACGGTGAGTGTCGAGCTCGCCAACGATGAGGACTGCAGCTATCTTGACCTCGGCAAATACAACTGCGTTGCCGTCATGGAGAGTCAGTCGTACACCTCGGATGGCATCTTGTTTGAGGTGACGCACACTCGCACACACCCCGAGATCTTCCATTACCGCGTCAATTCCAAGCGATAGCCGGCTAGCTCGCAGCCTGACGAGACTCATGGCCTCAAAGAGAAAACGCCCGGTCAAACCGACGGTACATCGGCTTGACCGGGCGTTTTCTCTGCATTCGATAACAAATAATTGTTTATACAAAACTTGTCAAGTATCAAGTTGAAATTACCGTTCACCGAAGTTTTTCTACCGCTCTAGTAATACTTGTTCAAACAACTAGCCAAATAGCGTATCGTTCAAATCAGCAAAAGGGGCAAAGTCCCCGAGCCAATCTCCGAAGGCGGCGGCAAAGGGTGCCGCCACGGTGTGAAAGGGTGGATTGTAATGAAGAACGAAATGAGCAGAAGGCAGTTCCTGGGCTTTGCTGGTTCCGCGGCTGCAGTTCTTGGTCTGGGCCTCGTGGGTTGCGGTGGTTCTGCCGGCTCCGGCTCCTCTGCTTCTGGTGACGCTGCCGAGGTCTACTTCCTCCAATTCAAGCCCGAGGTCGACAAGGAGTGGAAGGAGATCGCCAAGGCCTATAAGAAGGAGAAGGGCGTCGAGGTCAAGATCGTGACCGCTGCCTCCAACACCTACGAGGAGAAGCTCAAGTCCGAGATGTCCAAGAGTTCCGCTCCGACCCTGTTCCAGGTCAACGGCCCCACCGGTCTTAAGAACTGGAAGGATTACTGCGCCGACCTGTCCGATACCAAGCTCCGCGGTGAGCTCATTGACGACTCCCTGGCTCTGCAGTCCGACGGCAAGGATGTGTGCATCGACTGGGTCCAGGAGAGCTTCGGCATCATCTACAACAAGCAGCTGCTCGAGAAGGCTGGCTACAAGGCCGAGGACATCAACTCCTTCGACAAGCTGAAGGCTTGTGCCGACGACATCCAGGCCCGCAAGGACGAGCTTGGTGTCGAGGGTGCCTTCACTTCCGCCGGCATGGACGACTCCTCCAGCTGGCGCTACACCACCCACCTTGCCAACATGCCGCTCTACTACGAGTTTGAGAAGGAGCACAACCAGGAGGACGACGAGATCAAGGGTGAGTTCCTCGACAACTACAAGCAGATCTTCGACCTGTACATCACCGACTCCACCTGCGATCCTTCGCAGCTTGCTTCCAAGACCGGCGACGACGCCACCAACGAGTTCGCAACCGGCAAGGCCGTCTTCTACCAGAACGGCTCTTGGGCCTACTCTGACCTCGTCAAGGCCGGCATGACCGACGATCAGATTGGCATGATGCCCATCTACATCGGTGTTGACGGCGAGGAGAACCAGGGCCTGTGCTCCGGCGGCGAGAACTACTGGTGCGTCAGTTCCCAGGCTTCCGAGGATGCCCAGAAGGCCACCGAGGACTTCATGTATTGGTGCGTCACCGCTGACACCCCGACCAGCATCATCGCCGACAAGATGGGTCTGACCGCTCCGTTCAAGAGCGCCAAGGAGACCACCAACGTCTTCTCGCAGCAGGCCGTTGCCATGGCCAAGGACGGCAAGAAGACCGTCGCTTGGGACTTCGTCTACATTCCCTCCGAGGAGTGGAAGAAGAACCTCAAGCAGGCTCTGATTGCCTACGCTGCCGATAACAGCAAGTGGGACGGCGTCAAGAACGCCTTCGTCGATGGCTGGAAGACCGAGAAGGCCGCTTCCGAGTAAGCAGTTGCTGCCCAAGCTATCTGATTAGCGACAGGGGGCGGGCAGACGTTGGTTTGCCCGCCCCCTGCATATTGAAAGGACCCTTTTATGGGCAAAGCACTCAAGCGCTGGTGGCCGCTCTTTATGCTGCCCACGTGCCTGGCGTTTATGATCGGGTTCGTGATCCCTTTTATCCAGGGCTTCTATCTCTCGTTCTGCCAGTTTATTATCATTAGTAACGCGCACTTTGTCGGTATCGAGAACTACGTGCGCGCGCTGTCCGATCCGCAGTTCTCCACGTCGTTCTTCTTTACCGTGGCGTTTGCCTTCCTGTCGACGGTGCTCATCAACGTGATCGCCCTGGCCATTGCGCAGGCGCTCACCCGCAAGGCGCTCAAAGGCACCAACATCTTCCGTACGATCTTCTTTATGCCTAACCTGATCGGCGGCATCGTGCTGGGCTACATTTGGCAGATTCTGATCAACTGCCTGCTCTCCAACGTGGGCGCCCAGCTCATCGCTCTTAACTCTGCTGCTGGCTTCTGGGGCCTTATCATCCTGACCCTGTGGCAGCAGGTCGGCTACATGATGATCATCTACATCGCTGGTCTGCAGTCCATTCCGTCCGACTACATCGAGGCCGCCAAGGTCGACGGCGCTACGGCATGGCAGACGTTTTGGAAGGTTAAGATCCCTAACCTGATGCCGACCATCACCATCTGCCTGTTCCTGTCCATCACCAACGGCTTTAAGCTGTTCGACCAGAACCTCGCCCTTACCGGCGGCGCCCCCGCGCACTCCACCGAGATGCTCGCCCTGAACATCTACAACACGTTCTATTCGCGTGCCGGTATCGCATGGCAGGGCATTGGTCAGGCCAAGGCGGTTATCTTCTGCATCCTGGTCGTGGCCATCTCCATGATCCAGCTTAAGGCCACGAGGTCCAAGGAGGTGCAGCAGTAATGAAACGCGATAAGGTTATCAACCGCGCGCTCTCGATTTTCTTTACGATCCTGTCGCTCGCGTGGATCTACCCCGTGTTCATGATTGCGCTTAATTCTTTTAAGAAAGCGACCGCAATCAGCACCACCACGGCATTCGATCTGCTCACGCCCGAGACGTTCAACGGCCTCGCAAACTACATGCACGCCCTTAACGAGCAGGGCTTTGCCTCGGCATTTATGTACTCGCTCATCATCACGGTCACGTCGGTCGTGCTGATCTTGGTGTGCTGCTCCATGTGCGCTTGGTACGTGGTTCGTGTCAACAACAAGATCTCGAACTTCTTCTATTACCTGTTCGTGTTCTCGATGGTCGTGCCCTTCCAGATGCTCATGTTCACGCTGTCCAATTTGGCGGACCGCATCGGCTTCAACACGCCGTTCAACATCTGCTTTATCTACCTCGGCTTTGGCGCGGGCCTGGCGGTCTTTATGTTCGCCGGTTTTGTAAAGAACATCCCGCTCGAGATCGAGGAGGCGGCCATGATTGATGGCTGCAACCCGGTCCAGGTGTTCTTTAAGATCGTCCTTCCCATCATGAAGCCCACCTATCTTTCGGTCGGCATCCTCGAGACCATGTGGGTCTGGAACGACTATCTGCTGCCCTACCTTACGCTCGACTCCACCAAGTACAAGACCATTCCTATCTTGATCCAGTACTTCCGCGGCGGCTACGGCCACGTCGAGCTCGGCCCCATGATGGCCTGCATCATGATGGTCGTTATCCCCATCGTTATCATGTACATCCTCTGTCAGAAGTACATCATCGACGGCGTGGTGGCAGGTGCCGTCAAGGGCTGATGCCGTAACTGTTTTGCAAGTTTCTGCGGCGCCCCTCAGCGCGGCGCCGCATATCGAAAGGTAGAGACATGGCCGAGATCGTTCTCAAACATGTTCAGAAGGTGTATCCCAACAACGAGTCAAAAAAGAAGGGCTTCTTTGGCAAAAAGAAGAAGACCGAGGAGAAGAAGCACAACCTCAAGGTTACCGAGGACGGTGTGCTCGCTGTAGAGGACTTCAACCTCACCGTTCACGACCAGGAGTTCGTCGTCCTCGTTGGCCCCTCTGGCTGCGGTAAGTCCACGACGATGCGCATGGTCGCCGGCCTGGAGGACATTACCTCGGGCGATGTGCTCATCGACGGCAAGCGTGTCAACGACGTGGCGCCCAAGGACCGCGACATCGCCATGGTGTTCCAGAGCTACGCTCTGTACCCCAATATGACGGTGTACGAGAACATGGCATTTACGCTCGAGCTCAAGAAGGTTCCCAAGGACGAGATCGACCGCAAGGTTCGCTCTGCTGCCGAGATTCTGGGCATTACCGAGTACCTCGACCGTAAGCCCAAGGCGCTCTCCGGCGGCCAGCGCCAGCGTGTCGCTATCGGCCGCGCCATCGTGCGTGACCCCAAGGTCTTCCTGATGGACGAGCCGCTGTCCAACCTGGACGCCAAGCTTCGTAACCAGATGCGTGCCGAGCTCATTAAGCTGCGCCACGAGATCAAGGGCACGTTCATTTATGTTACTCACGACCAGACCGAGGCTATGACCCTCGGTGACCGTATCGTGGTCATGAAGGACGGCGTTGTCCAGCAGATCGCCACGCCGCAGGAGGTCTTCAACCATCCCGCGAACATCTTCGTCGCCGGCTTCATCGGCGTGCCGCAGATGAACTTCTTCGATGCCCAGCTGGTGCGCTCGGGCAACGGCTTTACCGTCAAGACCGAGGATATGAACGTGGCGCTCGCCCCCGAGACTTGCGCTCAGCTTGCCCTCAACTGGGACGGCGGCGACGTGAAGGAGATTACGGCCGGCGTGCGTCCCGAGCAGATCCTGCTTGCCGACAAGGGCGAGGAGGGCGCGCTCCAGGGTACCGTCGAGGTGACCGAGCTCATGGGCTCGACCGAGCATGTCCACGTGACCGCTCCCGACGGCCAGTTTGTCCTGATTATCCCCGTCGTCGACTTCGAGGCCAAGGGCGCGCTCAAGGCTGGCGACACCATCTGGTTCAAGTTCGAGAAGAACGCGACCCACCTCTTCGATAAGGTCTCTGGCAAGAACCTTATCTAGGCCCGGTGCAACCAGGCCCTTCCTTTGGGCGACTGCGGTATTGCCATCCTTTTGCCGCGGTCACATATAAGGCTCCCCTCCCGTCCGCTGGGCGAGAGGGGGGCCTTTCTTTGTGTTGGGGCTGTCTGACCGGTCGTTTGTCTCGATCTGTAACAGGTAGGGCCGATTTCGGACGTTAGATGTTACAGATCGAGACGGTTCCGCTGAGCTAACCATTTCATCTAAATCTGTAACACCAAAGGTGAATTTCAGCTGCTAGATGTTACAGATCGAGATAAACCCAAGGGGAGGGGCCGGTATGTCTCAATCTGTAACAGCTGGGACCGTTTTTACCGAGTAGTTGTTACAGATCGAGATTGTTTGGCCGAGTTGGGTCGCAGGGTAACGTGCGGGCACAAAAAACGGAGCCGTGTTGCCACGACTCCGTTTCTCAAGAGGATGGGTAAGGGAAGCGAAATTAGCTCAGGTGCCAAATCTCGTCGTTGTACTGGGAGATCGTGCGGTCAGACGAGAAGGTGCCGGCGTTGGCGATATTGATGAGCGTCTTGCGCATCCAGGCGTCCTGGTCCTCGTAGTCGGCCAACACGCGCTCCTTGGTCTGGATGTACTCCTCGATGTCGAGCAGGGCCATAAACCAGTCCTTGCCCTTAATGTCATCGTGCAGGCGCTGCAGGCGCTCGACGTTGCCGGTCGCCATAAAGGTCGGGTTGGTGATGAAGTCCACCAGCAGTTTAATGCCGGGCTTGCGGTAGAGCACACCGGCGTCATAGGTGCCGTCGGCATAGAGCTGCTCGACCTGTTTGGACGAGGCACCAAAGGTATAGATATTCTCGTCGCCCACGAGCTCGGCAATCTCCACGTTGGCGCCGTCGAGCGTGCACAGGGTTAGGGCGCCGTTGAGCATGAACTTCATGTTGGAGGTGCCGCTCGCCTCCTTGGAGGCCAGGCTGATCTGCTCGGAGATATCAGCGGCGGGGATCACGCGCTCGGCGGCGGTGACGTTGTAGTTCTCGATCATGACGACCTGCAGGTAGGGAGCCACGTCGGGGTCGTTTGCAATCCACTGCGACAGCGTCAAGATCAGATGGATGATGTCCTGCGCGATAGTGTAGGCAGGCGCCGCTTTGCCGCCAAAGATGATGGTGACGGGGTGCTTAGGTCTGTTGCCGTTCTTGATATCGAGGTACTTCCAGATGATGTAGAGCGCGAGCATCTGCTGGCGCTTGTACTCGTGGATGCGCTTGACCTGGACATCGATGATGGCGTTGGAGGGAATGGTCACGCCCTGCTCGAGCGCCATGAACTGGCGCATGATGGCTTTGGCCTCGACCTTGGTGGCGGCCAGGCGCTCAAGAACGTCCTTGTCGTCAGCGAACTTGGCGAGTTTGCTCAGATCGCCGGTGCTGCGCCAGTCGGTGCCGATCACATCGTCGAGCAGGCTGGCGAGCGCGGGGTTGGCCCCATGGATCCAGCGGCGGAAGGTGATGCCGTTGGTCTTGTTGGAGAACTTCTTGGGATAGATCTCGTAGAACGGATGAAGCTCGGTGTCCTCCAGGATCTTGGTGTGGAGGGCGGCTACGCCGTTGATGGAGAAGCCAAAGTGGATGTCCATGTGAGCCATGTGGACGGTGTCGTGCTCGTCGATGATGGCGACGCGCGGGTCATCGTGCTCGGCTTTCGCGATCTCATCGAGCTTGACGATAATGTCGGCGATGGCAGGGGAGACCTTCTGCAGGCTGGCGAGCGGCCACTTCTCGAGCGCCTCGGCAAGAATCGTGTGGTTAGTGTAGGCGACCATGGATCGTACGATGGTCACGGCCTCGTCAAACTCGATGCCATGCTCGGTGGTGAGCAAGCGAATGAGCTCGGGGATGACCATGGTGGGGTGCGTGTCGTTGATCTGGACAACGGCGTAGTCGGCCAGATCGTGCAGGTTGCTGCCGCGCTCGATGGCCTCGTCGATCAGGAGCTGGGCGGCGTTGCTTACCATGAAGTATTCCTGGTAGATGCGAAGTAGGCGGCCCTGCTCGTCGGAATCGTCGGGGTAGAGGAACAAGGTGAGGTTCTTGGCGATCTCGGTCTTGTCGAAGTCGATGGAGCTGCCGGGGACCAGGCCGTCGTCGACGCTTGCCAGGTCGAACAGGCGCAGGCGGTTCTTGGTGGGCTGGCCGTAACCGGGCACATCGATGTTGACGAGCTTGGAAGTAACGGCAAAATCGCCGAACTCGACGGTGTAGGAGCGGTCATCGTCGACTAGGATGTCCTGCTCACCGAGCCACTCGTCGGGGACGGCCTTCTGCTGGTTGTCGACAAAGCGCTGACGGAACAGACCGTAGTGATAGTTGAGGCCCACGCCATCGCCGGTCAAGCCCAGCGTGGCGATGGAATCCAGGAAGCACGCGGCCAGGCGGCCCAGGCCGCCGTTGCCGAGCGACGGCTCGACCTCGAACTCCTCGATCTTGTTGAGGTCGTGGCCTGCGGCGGTGAGCTGGTCCTTAACCTCGTCGTAGATGCCAAGGTCGATCATGTTGTTGATGAGCAGCTTGCCGATCAAAAATTCGGCGGAAATGTAATAGAGCTTTTTCTTGCCGTTGTTGAGCGGGCAGGCGGCGGAGCGCTCCTGCACGAGTTTGACCAGCAGCTTGTAAATGCGACGGTCGTCGAGCTGCTCGAGCGAGGTGCCAAAAGACTGCTCGGCGAGTTCCATGAGGTTAATTTGGGGCATGTTTTCTCCTGTGATGGGTTGTTTCATGTCTGCAATTCATAAGAAGCCCGCGCGAGGGGATTGGGGTGGCCTCGCGCGGGAAAAGCAAGCGCGTCCGCACGGTGGGGAGGGGTTGGGCGCGGTAGCTCCTATTGAGGAAGCTCGATTTCGGCTTCCGACGGGATGCGGAAGTAGGTCTCGGTCCAGTCGGTGAGTTTGTGCTCGAGCTCGCGGGTGATGGCGCCGTCGAGCATGCGCCAGGTCCAGTTGCCGCCCAGTGTGGCAGGGGTGTTGATGCGCGCCTCGTTGCCCAAGTTGAGCAGGTCCTGCATGGTGTAGATGCACGTGTCGCTCACGCTGGCGGCGATGGTGCGGTTGAGTGCATCTGCCATGGGTTCGCCGGCCTGCTGATGGGTGTACAGGGCTGCCTGCTCGCGCTGACGGGGGGTGGCCGTTCCCTCAAACCAACCGCGCGCCGTCTCGTTGTCGTGGGTGCCCACATAGGCGACGGTGTTGGGGATGTAGTTATGCGGCAGGTAGTACGAGTTGGTGCCCTCAAAGGCAAACTGCAGGATCTTCATGCCGGGGAAGCCCGAGTTGTCGCGCATGTCGATGACGCCGGGGGTGAGGAAGCCCAGGTCCTCGGCGATGATGGGCAGCGTGCCGAGCTTTTCCTCGAGCGTCTTGAAGAACTTGAGGCCGGGACCCTGCGTCCACGAACCGTAGGA
This sequence comes from Collinsella sp. CLA-ER-H7, assembly GCF_040092345.1. Taxonomy (NCBI): domain Bacteria; kingdom Bacillati; phylum Actinomycetota; class Coriobacteriia; order Coriobacteriales; family Coriobacteriaceae; genus Collinsella; species Collinsella sp. CLA-ER-H7. The sequence continues at coordinate 26,453 of NZ_JBBNLT010000018.1, forward strand.
CGAATCGGGCGAGGAGAACGGCACCTCCCAATAGGCCTCGAAGCCGCGGAAGTGATCCAGGCGGATGACGTCGTACATGTCGAGGGCGGCGCGAATGCGGCCCTCCCACCAGGAGAAGCCGTCGGACTCCATGGCGTCCCAGTCGTAGATGGGGTTGCCCCAGTACTGGCCGGTGGCCGAGAACTGGTCGGGCGGCGTGCCGGCGACGCTCACGGGATTGCCGGCGGCGTCGATCTTAAAGAGCTCAGGCGTCGCCCACATCTCGACGGAGTCACGCGAGACATAGATGGGCAGGTCGCCGATGATGAGAATGTCGCGCTCGTTGGCATAGGCCTTGAGGCGGCTCCACTGGCGATCGAAGAAGTACTGCGTCATCTGGTGGTAGAGCATACGCGCCGGATGGTCGGCGCAGACCTTGGCGGAAGCCTCGCCGCGGGTGCGGAGCTCCGCGGGCCACTCCCAAAACGCCTTGAGACCGCACTCCTCTTTGACGGTCATGAACTCACAGTAGGGGATGAGCCAGTCCTCGTTGGCCTGGATAAAGTCATCGAAATCGGCCGGCTTGTCGGCAGCAAAGCGCTCAGCGGCGCGGTCGAGAATCTGACGGCGGCCGCCAAAGATAGCACCGTAGTCGACATTGCTGGGGTCGGATCCCAGATACACGCCATCGATATCGCGCTGCTCCAGATACCCTGCCTCGATAAGCTCGGCAAAGTCGATAAAGTTGGGGTTGCCTGCGCGGGCCGAGAACGACTGATAGGGCGAATCGCCATAGCTGGTCGTCGTAAGGGGCAGAATCTGCCAGTAATGTTGTTTGCACGAGGCGAGAAAATCGACGAAGTCGTAGGCATTCCAACCAAAGCCGCCGATTCCGTATGGTCCGGGCAGAGATGAGACGGGCATGAGGACGCCGCTTGCACGCTCCATGAATGCGCTCACCAACCTTCTTGTTGTGGGGTCGGCCTGCCGATGGGTGTGCAGTCCGCCTCCGATGTTCTGATTCGATACGCCTATTGTAAAACATGTTGTTTAAACATGTACAGGCAAGATAAAAAAGTTGGTCGATTTGCGGCGAATGGTTACATGCCATGAAAAAGCCCCGACCTCACAGCGTGAGATCGGGGCAAGAGCGGTATGTAGGTTTTTGCTACTCGGCGTCGGCGAAGCCGTTGGGGTTGTGGCTCTGCCAGTTCCAGCTATCGCGGCACATGTCCGCGATGTCGTACTGGGCCTTCCAGCCCATCATGCGCTCGGCCTTGGAGGCATCGCACCAGTTGGCAGCGATGTCGCCGGCGCGGCGCTCGCGGATCACGTAGGGCAGCTCCTTGCCACAAGCCTTGGAGAAGGCGGCGACGACCTCGAGTACCGAGGTGCCGGTGCCGGTGCCCAAGTTAAAGATCTCGACGCCGGTCTTGCCGTTCATCCAGTTGAGGGCGGCCACGTGACCAGATGCCAGATCGCACACGTGGATGTAATCGCGCACGCCGGTGCCGTCGGGGGTGGGGTAGTCGTTGCCAAAGACCTGAACGGCTTCGAGCTTGCCCACGGCGACCTGGGCGACATAGGGCACCAGGTTGTTGGGGATGCCCTTGGGATCCTCGCCGATCAGGCCCGACGGATGGGCGCCGATGGGGTTGAAGTAACGGAGTAGCACGACGTCCCACTCGGGGTCGGCGGTGTGGACGTCCATAAGGATCTGCTCGATCATCCACTTGGTCCAACCATAGGGGTTGGTCGCGGGCTTCTTAGGATCCTCCTCGGTGACGGGCGGGTTGTCCGGGTCGCCGTAGACGGTCGAGGAACTCGAGAAGATGATGGACTTGCAGCCATGGTTGCGCATGACGTCGATGAGCACCAGGGTGTTCTCGATGTTGTTGTGGTAGTACTCGACGGGCTTGCTCACCGACTCGCCGACGGCCTTAAAACCGGCGAAGTGGATGACGCGGTCGATCTGATGGGTATCGAAGATCTTGTTCATTGCATCGCGGTCGAGCACGTTGGCCTCGTAGAAGGTGAGGTTCTTGGCGGCCTCGTCGCCCACGATGGTCTTGACGCGGTCGACGGCGACGGCGCTGGAGTTGGAGAGATCATCGACGATGACGACCTGGTAGCCACCCTCGAGCAGCTGAACGACGGTGTGCGAGCCGATAAAGCCGGCGCCACCGGTAACGAGGACGCAGGTGTCTTTGGGGTCGAGTGCTTTGGACATGTAGTCTCCTATCGAATCAGGAACACTTCTTCAGGGGAGTATAGCGCAGGCAGGGACGCCCAAATCGTGCGCTGTAGGAAAAGCAGAGGATTGTGCTAACGTACTCATAGAAGAGCTTGCGTACGCATAACCTGATCTTTGACATTTGCTTACGAGCCGCTGACCTTGTAGTTTCCTGCCGTTCGTGGAAATCGTTGGGACGCGCCATATGTACGCTAATATGTATGAGTTGAGCGACATATAAATAAGCATGTAACGGAGTACATATGTCACCAAACAGCGATTCCATCCTTTCCCAGGAGCTCTCGCGCCGCACTGCCCTCAAGGCCCTGTTCGGCGCCGCTTCTGCGGCAGTTCTTTTTGGCCTGCCCGCTCGCGCCCATGCGGCGGAGGCTTCCAAAGAAACCACCGATAAACTGAATGCCGCCCAGGCCCAGCTCGACGAGGTTCAGGCCCAGCTCGACAGCATCGCAAATGAGTATGCGGCGCTGGCCAACAAGAATGCCCAGACCCTCAACGACATCGAGAATGTCCAGGGCAAGATTGACGACACGCAGGCCCAGATCGATGAAAAGAAGGCCGAGCTCAAGAAGAAGCGCAACGACCTTTCCGATCGCGTGGCCGCCAGCTACAAGTCCGGCGGCACGAACATCCTGTCGCTGCTGCTGGCCTCTGGCTCGTTTGAGGAACTCGTCGCCAACGCGCATTACGTTGAGAAGATCAACAAGAGCGACCGCGACGCCATCGAGGACATTCAGACCATCCAGGAAGAGCTCGATGCGCAAAAGACCGAGCTCGAGTCGCAGAAGGCCGACTTAGAGAAGCTCAAGGACCAGCAGACTGCCCAGATGCAGGACATGCAGGCCAAGCAGCAAGAAGTCCAGACCGTGCTGAACGGTCTTTCCGACGACGTCAAGGAGCTCATGGCTCAGCGCGATTCCGAGATCCTCGCTGCCGCCCAGGCTGAGGAGGCCGCTAGGAAGGCTGCCGCTGCCGCGGCTGCCGCGAACAAGAACAATTCCTACTCGGGTGGTTCGAGCTCGGGTGGTGGATCGTACGCGCCCGGAACTCCGCAGCAGAATGCCGGCTCGGGCAAGCAGCAGGCTGTCGTCAACGCGTGCTACTCCACGCCTTCGCCGGGTCAGAACTGGTGCGCGGCGTGGGTCACCAATGTCTTCCGTAACGCCGGCGTTGGCTACTTTGGAGGCAATGCGTGCGACATGTTTAACGCCTGGTGCTATAGCTCCGACCGCTCGGCGCTGCAGGTGGGCATGATCGTGGCCGATTCCTCGCACAGCGGCACGGGTGCTCCGGGCCTTATCTACGGTCATGTGGGTATCTACGTTGGCGGCGGCATCGTTATGAGCAACGAGGGTGCCATTACATCGAAGTCGCTCGATTCGTTCATTAGCTTTTATGGTACTGGCTCTGGCGTGCGCTGGGGCTGGCTTGGCGGTATTGCACTGTCGTAACGGCGGTTTGGTCCGGGACAGTCCGAGAGGCATAAGGTTGCCTGCTCGGGCAGTCCTGCTCGCACGGAGAGCACATTAAGTGCTCTCCGGCTCGTGCGGAACTCGCGATCAACCTTATGCCTCTCGGACTGTCCCGGCCCTCTCGGGTCCTGAGCGCGACACACCGGACTGGGTTATCTGAATAAATATGGCGAAGGCCCCTTTCGGGGCCTTCTTTTTTATAAAAATTCGCCGACTCGGTGGACTTCGGGTTCTAGGTCTACGTTGAATTGGTCTTTGACGGTTGCCTGGATGTGGCGGATGAGTTCGTCGACATCGGCGGCGGTGGCGTGGTCGGCGTTGACGATGAAGCCGCAGTGCTTCTCGCTCACCTGCGCGCCGCCAACGGCGTGTCCTCGCAGGCCGGCATCCATGATGAGTTTGCCGGCAAAGTAACCCTCGGGGCGCTTGAAAGTGGAGCCGGCGCTCGGCATGTCGAGCGGCTGCTTGTCCTCGCGGCGCTGGCGGTAGTCGTCCATGTCGGCCTTGATCATCGCGGCGTTGCCCGGGGCGAGATTGAAGGTGGCCGAAAGCACGATAAAGCCGTCATCGGCGATGCGGCTCTTTCGATAACCCAGGTTGAGCTCGTCGACATCGAACTCGATGATATTGCCGCTGCCGCGGGTGCCGTCGTCGAGCTGGCGAGCGGGTTTGTAGACGCGCACGGACTCCAGCACATCGGCCATGCAGGCACCGTAGGCACCGGCGTTCATGTAGCAGGCGCCGCCGACCGATCCGGGGATGCCCGAGATGGGCTCCATGCCGGTGAGACCGGCCTCGGCTGCCGCGGCTGCGACATCGGAAAGCAGCGCGCCGGCTGCCGCCGTGACGTGCGTGCCGTCGATCGTAATGTCGGAGAGGCCTTCGCCCAGCGCCACGACGACGCCGCGGATGCCCTTGTCGCCGACGAGTAGGTCGGAGCCGTTGCCCACGATGGTGAGGGGCAGATCGCAGCGATAGCAGGTATCGAGCGTGGCGACGAGGCCCTGCTCGGTATCGGGCGTGACAAAGACGTCGGCCGGGCCGCCGATCTTAAACGTGGTGTGCTCGCGCATGGGCTCGCTCATCAGTACGTTGTCCTCGCCGGCAACGCCAGCAAGCGCGCACAGCAGGTCCTCGTTAAAAAAGTCGTTCTCGTGCATACGAATATCCGCCTTTTGGTGGTCGTTGTCATCAATCGATTGCAATATACCCCATCCGGACGGATTTGGTGCGCTGGCGGCGATAAAACAGCCGTCTACCGGATTGGTAAAGTGTTTATCACCGAGGTAGAGGGGTAGTCGCTATACTTTCAAGAGATTGCGCGTAAACCCGGAAGGAGCGAGATGGCCAACAAAGTCACCCTCAAGCAGATCGCCCAGGAGGTGGGGCTTTCCCCCTCGTCGGTCTCGCTTGTGCTCAATAATCGGCCCTGTCGCATCTCGGAAGAAAACCGCAAGCTCATCAAAGAGGTCGCGGCGCGCAACCACTATGTTCCCAACCAGATCGCGCGCAGCCTGGTCATGCGCGAGTCGCGCACCCTGGGCCTTATCGTCCCTAACATCGAGAGCCGCTTTTTTGCCTCGCTCGCCGGTAGCCTGGAAAAGCGCTGCCGCGAGGACGGCTATGCGCTCTTCATTACCAGCTCGGGCGGAAGCGCCGATGACGATCTGGAGCTGCTGCGCCAGCTGGTGACGCGCGGCGTTGATGGCGTCTTCCTGGTCGTGGGCGACGAGTTCTCCGACGACCGCGCCCTGCGCGAAGAAGTCAGCCACCTGCCCATCCCGGCCGTAATGGTCGACCGTGCCATTGAGGGACTCGAGTGCGACAAGGTGATGTTCGACCACGAGATGGGCGGCTACATGGCCACCCGCTATCTGATCGAGCAAGGCCACCGCCGTATTGCTTGCCTGGTTAACGCACGCCGCTCCAATACGGGTCGCAAACGACTTGCCGGCTATGAGCGCGCACTGCGCGAGGTTGGCCTGCCTATCGACGCGCGTTTGGAGTTTGAGAGCGAGTACTACATTCCAAGTGCATACGAGGCCTCGGAGGCGGTGCTCGCAACTGATGCCACCGCTGTGTTCGCAAGTTCGGATAACATTGCCCTCGGTCTGCTCAAGCGCTTGCACGAGATGGGGAAGAGCATCCCGGGCGATATCTCGGTGGTGAGCTATGACAACTCGGCGGCCGACGTTCTCTTTGAGCCGGCGCTGACCGCGATTGAGCAGGATCCTGGTGTCCTCGCGGAGCATGCTTTTGGCTGCATGTCCAAGCGTCTTGCCGGTAGGGGCGGTAGACGTGCCGAAGAAGTCGTTCTGGAGCCGGCGCTTATCGTGAAGGGCAGCGTGCTCGATCTTACCGAATGTAGCTAAGCGTACTTGTTTGTTTGCATAGATTGCATGCGGAGTGTCCGCTATTTGCCGGCGGGGCCGGGGTGCCTGCCTTGTTTTGAGAAGTTCGCGGAGCCCACTTCTCAAAACAAAGCAGGCATCCCGGCCCTCGTCCGTGAACTTTTCCGCTGGGCGAGCCATAGACGCCGCGTACCGATAGGGTAAGGCAGCGGCTTGAAATTGGTGCTATATTCAGCTTGAGTTGTTTAATGCTAGTACGGGAGGCTGATATGGGGCTGTTCAAGAAGAAAAACCCGCAGGATGCCTTTGATCCCGATGTGTTTACCATCACGGATACGATTTTGGACCCGCCGCGGTTTACGTTTTTGCCGGCTATCTACCAGGATGCCACGCGCCGCAAGTGGGCCGTGCATCAGCGCGGTGCAGAGCCTAAGATTTTTGACTATGCGGACGTGTTGCAGTGCGAAGTGGCCGAGGCGGGCGATCCGGAGGCCGAGGAAGTGGCCTCAAAACAGGAATTTGCCCAGCGTATCCTGGTAAATCCTGCCAAGGCGGCGAAAATAAACGCTGCCAAGCGTAATATGTGTCTTGGTATGGGCGTTGTTGTGGCGGTTCAGACGGGAAAAGACGAAGTTTCCAAATTAGAGATTCCCGTTATGACCGACGAAGTCAAACGCGATTCAAGTCTATATAAGTCGTATCGGAATGTCGCCGAGAAGATCAAGGCCGAATTTGATGCCATGGGAGGGCTGGCCTAATTATGGCGGCATACGTTTCTGAATGAGGAGTCTGTGCAATGGCAGGCGAATCTTATGCAATTCCCCCCAAAGATCGTGCTGTTGAGGGAATTCTTTGGTATATCCAGCACCACCAGCTTGCCGTCGGCGATCGACTGCCGGCCGAGCGTGTGCTGTGCGAAGAGATCGGCGTTTCGCGTACGGCGTTGCGCGCCGGTATCACGCGGCTCATCTCGTGTGGAACGCTCGAGAGCCGTCGCGGATCGGGTACGTATGTGTGTCCTCCCAAGCCGCTGAATATCTTCCAGGAAACGTATAACTTTTCCGATGCTGTGCGGACTGCCGGCCTGCACCCCTCTTCTCGTCTGGTTTCCACCGGGACCATCGAGGCGGATGAGGCGCTTGCCGACAAGCTTGGGGTGGCTGTGGGCGCTCCTTTACTCCGCATGCAGCGCATTCGACTTATAGAGGGCGAGCCGGCGTCAATCGAGACCGCTCACGTTAACCTGTCCCTGTGCCCCGCGCTTCCCGAGCACGATTTTGAGTGTGAGAGTCTTTACGATGTCTTGCTCAAAGAAGGTGGCGTGCGTGTTGAGCATGGACGTGAGCATATCTCCATCTCGCGTTTGAACGCCGAAGAGGCCGAGCTGCTCCAGCAAGAAGAGGGAACGCCGGTGTTCTATGAGAGCTCGATCGAATTTGATAAGGACATGCGCTTTGTGGAGCATTGCAAATCGGTGATTTTGCCCACAAAGTTCCGCTTTGCCGATAACGGCGAAGAGAACGGCATGAGGAGCGTGGCAGGTGAACAATGGCTGAAACAGTAGATGCCACCCCGGTTTATATGCGCATTCGACGCCGCATCGAGGAACGTATCGAGCGCGGTATATATCCCACGGGTTCCATGATTCCGTCCGAAAAAGACCTTGCCGAGGAATTTGGTACGACACGCTTGACCATCCGAAGCGCTGTCGATGAGCTGGTTCGGCGCGGGCAGATTCGCCGTGTTCGGGGAAAAGGTGCCTTTGTGGCGCAGAAAGTACCTGCTTTTTTTGAACGCACGGTCGGTTTCCGTGAATCGGTCCGTGCTTCGGGCGGCGAGCCGTCCGTCCGTATTCTCGCGCGTTCCAAGCGTTATGCGGGGCCATATTACGCCGACCTGTTTGGCATCGCCGAGGACGACCTGCTCTATTCCGTTCGACGCCTGAACTGCATAAACGGTAGCCCCGTATCGATTGAGACGGCGCTGATTCCCTGCCTGCTGTTCCCAACCATCGAAGATATTGACGTGTCGGTCTTCAGTTTGTACGAGACCTATGAGATGCTGGGCCGAAAGCCAGTCATGGCACAGGAAAAGCTCGATATCGAAGCGCTGGGCGCACGAGATGCCGGCCTCCTTGGACTGGGACAGGGCGATCTTGTTTTGCTTTTGGAATGCGTGAGCTATGACGCGAGCGGTCAGGCTATCGAGTATGTAAAGTCCTTCAATCGTGGCGATACGGGCGGCTACACCTATACGTACTAGCTGGTATTTTGTGAATAACGGCTGGGAAACTAACCAGTTTTGATCGTTGGGTCAGCTGTATATACAACCTTACAGGGCTCAAAATCGACCGTTCGCCGATGGGGATAAATTAATCGACAAAGAGGTATCAAAAAGCCGTAACCTGTAACTGTGATTGGTATCAAATACTAATGATTGTTACGAGGTGAGACGATGAAGATGCTCGATTACGTTCAGCTTGCCCATGTGCGTATGGGGGAGAACCTCGAGCGTTCGTCTGAGCTGGTAGCGCAGCTCGTTGATATTTTCCAGTCCGGTTCTTTTGACGCGCTGCGCATCGTTGCTTCGGGTTCGTCGCGCCATGCCGCCGATTGCGCCCGCGATTACCTGCAAGATGCCCTGCAAATGCAGGTGTCCGTTGTGACGCCCGAGGCCTTCGTCGATTTTGAACACACCTATCCGCAGCATGTGCTCAACATTGCCGTTTCGCAGAGTGGCTATTCGACCAATACGATTGCGGCGCTCGATTACATGCGCGCACACGATATGGCTGCAGTTGCGCTCACGGCAAACGTCGAGGCACCCATCAAGGAACACGCTGACATCGTTCTTGACTACGGTGTGGGCGTCGAGTCGGTGGACTTTGTGACTCTGGGCGTCGAGGTGCTCGTTGAGTACCTGGTGCTCTTTGGTATTTACGGCGGTCAGGCGCGCGGAACGATTGACGCCAAGGGCGTTGCCCAGCGTCTTGACGACCTGCGTGAGGCTATCCAGGCCAATGCCGTGATGTGCAAGACCGCCGAGGCATATGTCCAAGACCACATGCTCGAGCTTTCTGAGCACACGCCCGCCATGGTCGTCGGCAACGGCCCCAACTATGGCGTTGCCGAAGAGGCGGCCCTCAAGCTGAGCGAGACCATCAAGATTCCTGCCATGCATCACGAAGGCGAGGAGTTCGTCCACGGTCCCGAGATGCAGATCGTTCCGGGCTATCTGGTGTTTATCGTCGACGATCCGCAGGGGTCGGAGCGTCTTGCGAATATCGCTGATGCGCTATCGAACGTTACGACAAAAACGGTGCTGCTCACGGCCCATCCCAAGGGTAGGGCTCACGAGGTTGCGGTGCCTCAGGTGGCTCCGCTGCTCAGCGCAATTCCCAATCTTGTGTTCTTCCAGACGATTGCGGCCATGATAGCCGAGCGTCTGAAGTCATGGGACGTGCACCCGTATCTTGATGCCGTCTCCAAGCAAATGGAGGTCAAGGCAGAGGGCTACGAAGAGTCAGTCAATGCGCTTAAGGCCAAAGCGGCCGAGTGTTACGGAATGTAAGCGGGTTTTGATGCCCGTTGGCATGGGGGATGTGGAAACAACCCCAGAAAGGAGAGACAAATGAAGGAAACCGAGAAGATCGAGATCATGCATTTCGACCAGGAGGGCTATCTCGAGGACGGCAAGGCGCTCTACGAGACCGGCAAGAAGATGACCGCGCTCGCCGACAAGGTCGCCGACGAGGGCT